>NC_006142.1:740997-1111496 GCF_000008045.1 Rickettsia typhi str. Wilmington | reverse complement strand
ACTTTATACGTGTAATTGTGGATAAAATTTTTAAAAACTTGTTATTTTTCCTATTAAAATCTATTAAAAATTCTCTCAAATCCTTATAAAAATAAGAAAATCTAGTATATTTTCTTTTAAAGAAAAAGTTTGTGGATAAAATTGTGAATAAATATCATTTTTCTTTGAAAAAATAGTCTTTTCTAAGCTAAAAATGAATCTTGCACTTAATTATCCACTTGTATAAATTAATTACAAATTTATGTGAATAATAATTAAAATACTGATTTTTTTAAGAAAGTTTAAATGAAAATTTTGTTGATAACTATGTTTGAAACATTTAATCTACATAATTCTATTTATAACAACAAATATAAATATTTATCTAATCTTTTAGTAAGAATATGAAGCAAATTTCAAATTCATTAAGAAATAGTAATAAAATACCTATTTGGTTTATGCGTCAAGCAGGTAGATACTTACCAGAATATAAAAAAGTGAGAGAAACAACAAAAAATTTTCTAGATTTTTGTTTTGATGTTAACAAAGCAACTGAAGTAACATTACAACCAATAAGACGCTATGGACTTGATGCAGCTATTATTTTTTCTGATATATTAGTTTTACCTAGTGCTCTTGGATGGGAAGTGGATTTTAAAGAAAACATAGGACCTGTATTAAAACAATTTAAATCACAAAAAGATTTTCAATATTTACAAAGAGATTCTAATAATAAATTAGAAAATGTTTTTAAAATAATAAAAAAAGTAAAAGAAAAATTACCTTCTAATACTTCTTTAATAGGGTTTGCAGGTAGTCCTTGGACAGTTATGAGTTACATGCTAGAAGGAAAAGGAAAACGGGATTTTATAACGAGTAAAAAATTTGTATATGAAAATAAAATACTTGCTAAAGACTTATTAAATTTTATTACGGAAAAAACAGCTGATTATCTTATAAATCAAGCAAAATCTGGAGCAGATATTTTAAAGATTTTTGATTCGTGGTCAGGGGTGCTTGCAGAAGATGATTTTACTGAATTCGTAATAGAGCCGACAAAAAAGATTATACTGAAAGTAAAAGAAGTTTTTATAAATATTCCTATAATTACCTTTCCTAAAGGGGCGGGATTATTATACGAAAAATTTATAAAAGAAGTACCGATAGATATTTTAGCTGTGGATCAAATGGTCCCTCTTGAGAAAATGAAAGAGTGGAGTAATAAAGTAATAGTACAAGGTAATTTAGATCCAGTTGTATTATTAACTAATAAAGAAATTATTGAAGAAAAAACTTATAAAATCCTTCAAGGAATGAAAGGAAAGAATTTTATTTTTAATTTAGGGCATGGTATTTTACCTGAAACACCTCCAGAAAATGTAGAATTTTTGACAAAATATATTAGGTTATATGAAAAAAAGAATAGCAATAGTACTTTTTAATTTAGGCGGTCCAGAAGATATTGAATATGTAAAACCTTTTTTATTTAATCTATTTTATGATAAAGCTATAATTAATCTACCAAATCCTTTGCGTTATGTTATTGCTAAAATAATTTCTATTGTTAGAGAAAGAAAATCTCAAAAAATTTATTCTTTAATCGGTCGTAAATCTTATTTAATTCAGGAAACAGAAAAACAGAAATTAGCAATAACTAAAAAGTTAAAGGAAATCCTAAAAGAGGATTTTATTATTTTTATAAGCATGAGATATTCAACACCATTTGCTAAAGAAGTAATATGCCAAATAAAAGAATATAATCCAAGTGAAATAATATTATTACCATTATATCCTCAATTTTCAAGTACTACGACAGGATCATCAGTTAAAAATTTTTTGCAAAACATTGATATTGATATTCCAATTAAAACAATTTGCTGTTACCCCATAGAAGAAGATTTTATAAAAGCTCATGTTTCCATAATAAAAGAAAAACTATACGATAAAAATTTTCGTATATTATTTTCTGCTCACGGATTACCTAAAAGAATAATAAAAGCAGGTGATCCTTATAGCTTTCAGATAAAAGAAACAGTAAATAAAATAGTAAAAGAATTAAATATAAAAGATCTAGATTATAAAATAACTTATCAAAGTAGAGTAGGACCTATAGAATGGTTAAAACCGAGTACAGAATACGAAATAGAACTAGCAGGAAAGTTAAAAAAAGACATAATTATTGTACCTATATCCTTTGTATCTGAGCATGTTGAAACACTAGTAGAACTTGATATTGAATATAAATTCATCGCAGATAAATATAATATTCAATATACTAGAATCCCAACACTTGGAACAAATAAAATTTTTATTAATAGTTTGACAAATATATTGATACGATTTATTAATAAGACTGATACCAATTTAGTTATGAGTAGCTCTAGTAAAAGAATATGTCCAAATAAATTTACTAAATGTTTATGTAACTTAATAAATTAATAAGGAAAAGAATGGAAAGTTACTATCTATGGTTTAAGTCAGCACATCTAATATCTGCTATATGTTGGATGGCTGGGCTTCTTTATTTACCTAGAATATATGTTTATCATACCAAAGCTAAAATAGGTAGTGAGTTAGATAGTACTTTACAAGTAATGGAACTAAAATTACTCAGATTCATTATGAATCCATCAATGATTAGCACCTTTATTTTTGGTTTAATAAATGCTCATATTTACGGGTTTGTTGCTCTTGATACTTGGTTTCAATTTAAAATGTTTGTGGTATTGATTTTAGTTATATTTCATGGTTTACTTGCAAGATGGCGAAAAGATTTCGAAAAAGGTAAGAATGTTCATTCAAAAAATTTTTATCGCATAGTTAATGAAATTCCAGCCATGTGTATGGTTGTTGCAGTAATAATGGTTATAGTGAAACCATTTGACTAATCTAATTATTATATTTCTTTTTCATAACTGTCAACAATAGGATACTAATAAATAGTAGCCATAGCTTTAGCAACGTCAAATATTACTTCTAAATTCTGCTCCAAGTATATTTATTGGTTCAAAACTATTTCTAACAATTATTATATCTCAATTTTAAGATTTTTTGGCTATATTTATACTTATCTTCCTTAAGATAAGAAGAATTTTTACATAATAGGTATTTTTCGTAGTATTCTACCTTAATATTCATTAAATAAAAAAACAATAATGAAACTTAAGGATTTAATGAGTTGTCCGAAAAATTTATATAACTGCACTAAACAACATTACTTATATTATACAATATGAAATGACTTAAGAAATTTCTGATTTGAAGTACTAAATAATTGTACAAGATATGAAGTTTGAGAAGATTATTCAATAATATTTGATGAAAAAAATCATTAAGTAAAAAAGAAAGAATAATATCGTTACTAAAATTATTTATCAGAAATCGCTTTGTATTAAGTAATTAAAGGAGAAAATTTGATTTTTACAGTTCTTGCTGAATTATCTATTAGTAATAGAATAATAATGAAACAGGAATGAAAGAAAATAATGTTGCAAGTAAAATTCTAGGAAGGAATTTATTACTATTCAAAAACTATAATTTATATGAGCAAATAGTAGTAAAAAGTCAATTAAACTTTACTACAGGTGGTAGTGACATTAATATTGCTTCAATATTTCCATCGGTCATCAAGCCGAATTTAGTGCCGCGATCATATAGTAAATTAAATTCTACGTATCTACCTCGTTTTATAAGTTGATATTCTTTCTGCTCATCTGTCCAAGGTAGAAATAACTTACTTCTAACAATTTCAGGATATACTGACAACAAAGCCTTACCTATGTCCCTTGTAAATGCAAAATCCTGTTCAAAATTACCGCTATTTAAATAATCATAAAATATTCCCCCTACTCCTCTTGGCTCTTTTCTATGTCTTAAATAAAAATATTCATCACATTGCCTTTTGAACTTAGGATAATAGCTAGAATCATACTTATCGCATGCTTCTTTAAAAGCTGTATGAAACTTTGCAGTTTCGTTTTCTTCTGGATAAAAAGGTGTTAAATCACTACCACCACCAAACCAGTTTTTAGAAGTTTCTATATAACGAGTATTGAAATGCATAGCAGGAATTAACGGAGATTTAAGATGAGCAACTACTGATATGCCTGTTGCAAAGAATTTTCCATCTAGTTCTGCTCCCAGAATCTCAGAGCGAAATTCTTGAGAGAATTCACCGAATACGGTAGATATATTAACACCAACTTTTTCAAATACTTCTCCTTTCATGAGAGACATAATACCGCATCCACCACCATTACGTTTCCAGCTTGTGCGTACAAACTTAGCTGGTTTTAACCCTTTTATCTGTGCATATTTTTCTTCAATTTTTTCAAATTCTTTGCACAACAAATCACGTAAATTAGTAAACCAATTACTTGTTATTTCTTTATTTTCTGTGTTCATAATTATTAAGCAATGATTTAATTACTTTCTTCATCGTATACATAATTACTAAAAATATGACGGCAATAATCATAATATAAAAAGCTGGAGCATAAAATAAACCTGTATGCTCTACAAGCCAACGAGAAATAATAGGTGAAGTTCCGCCGAATATCGCTATTGCAAAATTGTAACTAAAAGCAACGCCAGTAAATCTTTGTTCTGCTGTAAATAATGATATAACAAATATATAAGCAGTACCTGCTATACTTCCTGCGAGTATACCAAGTATTGTAAGAGCTATAATTTGTTGCCACATCTCTTCTGCCGACATTAGTAACATGGTAGGTAAAATCAATATAAAGATAGCAATACCAACAAGCATTGCCATTTTAAATTTTCCGATAATATCTGCAGCACCTCCGGCAATCGGCATCGCTATCATAGCAACAAATGAACTATACGCTAAATATGATAAAGCAATAGTATTACTAAGGTGCATTACATTGTAATAGAAAACATTTATATATGTTTTTACTAAATACATAACACTGCTAGCGATCGCACCTATGCAGATGGTTAAAAACATAGATATCCAAGCAGTTCTAATTACATTAGAAAAAGGTGCTTTAAGAACTTGTTTTTTTTTCTCAATCATTTTAAAAATCGGTGTTTCCGATACACGTAATCTAAAGTAAAATCCAGCAATACCCATCAATCCACCAAGCAGAAAAGCACAACGCCAAGCAAAATCTATATAAGGAAAATAACGTTCAATTATTATACCGATAAATGTTGCAATTAACGTACCTGCAATATTTGAACCATGTACTAAACCTGCTGTAAAGCCGTGTCTTAAGTTTTGGCGATGTTCAAGGATAAAAATGGCTGCTCCCGTTCCTTCACCGCTAATACATAAACCTTGAATGAGCCGCATTATAACTAAAGTTATAGGGGCATAAATTCCAATACTTGCATATGATGGTATGAGACCCATAATGAAGGTAGGAATAGTCATACCTAACATTGAAATTATTAAAGCGACACGTCTACCGTATCTATCACCGATATAACCAAATAATATGCCTCCTATTGGCCTTGTTAGAAAGCCAACCGCAAATACTCCAAGGCTTAGAAGAATTCTAATGAATTCTGATTCACCCGGGAAAAAAATTTGTCCAATAACCAGTGAAAAAACTGAATATACCGTAAAATCATAATATTCGAGTACATTACCTGAAATAGCAGATAAAAAAATCAACTTAGATCTATTCATTGAATTTAAAATAAATTAATTACTAATTAGTTATTATAGACAATTTACATTACTTATAAAGTGTAAATATCATTTAAACTAAGAATAAGAAAGTTTTATTGGGAATGATTACAGGATAATGATCGAGTACTTATAATCTAGTTTATCACTTTTTAAGTGTTTTATATTAAGATTCGTAACACCTTATGAAGTCTGAATATCTGAATATAATATTATAAATATTTTATGTTTGTAGCAATGCTTAGATAAACTTTTATATAAACTATCTTTTGATTTTGTAAAGATTTCTCTTCTAAATCTAAGAATCTACCATTTTTTATAATAGTTTCATTAAACTTAATTCTACTGATTTATTCATAATTGCCTATTTCCTCAATTTTTGTATCAGTAATATCATGTATGTAAAGTTTTTCTTCTTAAATTATTAAAAAATTTTCCTATTGTACTCTTACTTATTAAGTTTGAAATGTTTTTGGAAAATTGTATTTATAAATACTGATTTATTTCATTGGTAAAGGAGTTGTTAGTTATTTTTTAATAACTAATAGTCAAGAATTAAAAACTGAATTCAGATATCATCCATCAAGAGTCTACTAATATTGATGATACTTACTTAGTGAAATTACTAATTTTGTAAGTTTTGATAAACGTCACTTATATAAGTATTGCATTCATTAACGTTAACACTGATTCTCTATTTGAATATGTTTAGTTTTTGCAGTATTTGATTATGCACGAGTGAAATGTTGATATAACCGTGATAAATAGCATTAACTGAAATTACTTGTATTAAGTTCTTTCAATTTTGCTGAAATTTTTACTATTTCCATCTTTTACAAAACCATTAATAACTCTAATACTCAAGTTTTGCAAGCACTATAGCTCCTAATCAGTTATAATACACTACTATATTATATACTTACTGTTATACGTTATTCCATAAATTGATTATTGCATCCAAAAAATTAAAAAACTAGATAATGTAGTCAAGTCACAATATATGAAACTTGTATTTTATTTAAAAGTAACTTATATTAGATTTCTCTTAGAAATAATGTATAAATCCTATGGAAATTGTTAATAGTGTTGTTGCATCTGTCTCTTGCTATGGTACAGAACCTCTATATGGTCATCCAAAAGTTTATTTAGAGATAGATAAAGAAAAAAATGAAATTATTTGCCCATATTGTAGTAAGAAATTTAAATTAGTAACAAAATGACTATAAAATTTCTATCAGAAAGCACTATAAATCGAATTGCTGCTGGTGAGGTTATAGAAAGGCCTGCATCAGTAGTAAAGGAATTAGTTGAAAATGCTGTTGATGGAGGTAGTACTAAAATAGATATTATCTTAGAACGTGCTGGTAAAAATCTAATCATTGTTTCTGATGATGGTATAGGTATGACTGATAAAGAATTAGAAATAGCAGTTGAACGTCATACAACTTCTAAGCTTAATGAAAGCGATTTTCTTAATATTCATACTTTTGGTTTTAGGGGTGAAGCGCTACCATCTATTGCTGCCATTAGTAAAATGCTAATTACTTCTAAGAAAAGAGAAGCTGACAAAGCATTTCAGATTAAATTAATTGGTGGTAATAAACAACAAATTACTGTTTCTGTCCATAATGAAGGTACTAAAATAGAGATACGTGATTTATTTTTTGCAACGCCTGCTCGTTTAAAGTTTCTAAAAAGCGATAGAACAGAACTTGCAGCAAGTCTAGATATCGTTAAGAAAATCGCTCTAGCACATCCAAAAATTTCTTTTAATTTAATACATAACAGCAAGAATCTTTTAAAACTTAAAGGCCAAAATAAAGATTTTGAAACTAATCTAAAACAGCGTATAATTGATGTAATAGGTGATGTTTTTATAAAAAACGCTTCTTATATAAATTTCAAAACACCTGATTTCTCTATTTGTGGATATACTAGTATCCCAACATATAGCAGAGCTTCAAGTGAAGACCAGTTTTTATTTATCAATAATAGACCAATAAAAGATAAATTACTGCAAGTAGCTCTAAGAGTAGCATATCAGGATTATTTAGCTCGTGATCGTTATGCACTATGTGCTATATTCTTACAAATTGATCCGCAGCTTGTTGACGTTAATGTACATCCAGCAAAAGCAGAAGTTAGGTTCCATGATCCGAATTATGTACGAAATATATTAATAGAAGCAATTAAAAATGCTTTAACAAATAAAAGTCAAGTTACTGTGACTACTACTGATGCTATTGAATTATTTAAAAATCCTTTAGTTAATAAACAGCCTCCGATAAACAAAGCTATAAATGTTAATAGCAAAGCTAGTGAATATATTAGCTTTAATTTTAATCGAAATACTGTTTGTCAGAAGTTAACATTACAGTCTGATAAAATAGAACAAGAAGTAGGAAAGTGTATAGAACACGATAATCAAAGTTATAAACAATATAAGTTTGGGATAGCTAAAGCACAACTTCATACAACTTATATTATTTCGCAAACTGAAGATAGTATAGTAATTATTGATCAACATGCGGTGTATGAACGTTTAGGGTATGAAAAAATAAAATATTGTCTTAAAAATGGAGAGTTAGTCAAACAACGTTTGCTTATTCCTGAGATAGTGGAGTTGTCAAGTGGGGAAAAAGCAGATTATTTATATGAAAATAGAGATAAACTATTTAAACTTAGTTTAACTATAGAAAAATTTGGTGAGAAATCTATTATAGTAACTGAAGTTCCAAATCTCCTTAGAGATGTGAACGTACAAAAATTAATTCAAGATCTCGCTGATCATTTATCTGATTTTAGTAAGAATATAGCTTTGAAAGAGTTAATAGAACATGTGATAAAAATTTATATTTGTCATTACTCTATTAGAGCGGTACGAAAATTATCAGTAGATGAAATGAATTCATTACTGCGTCAAATGGAAAATATGTCGTTTTCAGCTCAATGTAATCACAACAGGCCTACTTATATTGAGTTGAAGCTTAAGGATATTGAACGCTTGTTCAGATTGTAATTCTTTTTCAAGTAATTAAGTATTATGTTGTTCTTTAATAGAGTATTTTACTTGACTATTTCCCAATTTTGTTTTATTCTATCTTCCTTAAGTGAAAAAATAATATCTTAATTTAAGGCGTCAGTTAATGGCAAAGAAAAATAAAAATGTTTTAGTAAGGCTAGTAAGTACTGCCGGAACAGGTGTTTTTTGGGTAAAAAAACGTAATCCAAAGACACAAACTGAAAAACTTTCTTTTCGTAAGTATGATAAAGTAGTTAGGAAGCATGTTATTTTTAAAGAAGAAAAAATAAAATAAAAATATATGGCAGTAAAAATTCGTTTAGCTAGAGGTGGTGCTAAAAAGCGTCCTTTTTACCGTGTAGTAATAGCTAACGCAACAGCACCTCGTGATGGTGACTTTTTAGAAAAAGTTGGAACTTATAATCCAATGCTTGCTTCAGATAATAGTGAGCGTGTGGTATTAAAGAAAGATCGTATAGAATATTGGCTTAGCACTGGTGCTAAACCAACTGAGCGAGTCGCAAAATTTATTGAGAAAGCTGGTGTTACTCTTCCTAAGAATGTTAAAAAAGAAATGGAAGTTAAAGCAAAAAACCGTAAAGTTAGACCAAGTAAAAAGGAATCTAAAGAATCTTAATTTATAGTATTATAGGTATTTTCATTGTTAAAATATCTTTCAGTCACTTTTATGTGATATAGCAAGTTTGAATATTGTAAGTTACTTCTCTAGATTAAGATACGGCACACATATCTTTCCTCTATAATTAGCCGGATTAGCTCAGTGGTAGAGCAACCGCCTTGTAAGCGGTAGGTCATCAGTTCAAATCCGATATCCGGCACCATCAAAAATTTTTCTTGTTTCGTTGTTCAATGATTTTATTCGCGGAATCTATTTAAAAATATTTGCTGTTTTTGGTTGTTTTCATTGATACTCTAGTTCTAGCTGATAGCTAGAGTGTTTTTTTTGATCAACGCAGAAGATCTTACGAAGAAAATAATCATAATATGCTTATCTTGTTCTCAAACTAATAAGTTAATATTGTTATAAATAAATTATTAATAGGTTTAACGAGTATAAAGCAAAACCTTGGGCCACTATTTCATTCTAGATTGTTACATGATAAGATATAATCAATATTGCAGTATTTAGCAAAATTTATTACCTACAGTTGTAAGGTTTAAGATACAGGAATTTTAAACTCTAAAATGAAAGATATTATAAATGGATTTTCATAATAGTAATGTCTTCAGTGATTTAGATGTTAAAATCATAGCAATTTTAGATGCATTAATATTGAAATATTAATCTGAATTAATATGATAAAATTTATAACTTTACAGAATCTTATGGATTATCAAGTTACTTTGAAATTAATGGAAGATTACGTTAATAAAGTAATTAACTATAATGAGCCGGAAATTGTTTATTTAGTAGAACATTCGGAAGTATATACAGCTGGTACTAATTATAAACAAGAAGAATTATTAAATTACGGTGATATTCCAGTAATTTATACAGGACGTGGTGGTAAATTTACTTTTCATGGACCAGGACAGCGTGTTATTTATCCAATTCTTAATTTAGCTTTACCAAATCGACACAAAGATTTAAAGCTATATATAAAAATGCTTGAAGAATGGATTATAAATAGCTTAAATTATTTTGGGATTAAAGGATATCTTATTAAAGATAAAGTAGGAATCTGGATAAAAGTGAGTAAAGGAGAATTTGCTAAAATTGCTGCAATAGGTGTTAGAGTAAGAAAATGGATTACATATCACGGTGTAGCTATAAATATTTCAACGGATTTATGTAAGTTTAATGGGATTATTCCTTGTGGACTTGAAAGTTCTTTAGTAACATCTTTAAATCAGTTAGGGATTTATGTTGAAATGTTTGAATTTGATAAAATTATTCAAACCGAATTTAATAAAATATTTAAATGATCAAAAAATTTTTACTCATAATTTTAGTAATTTTTACTCTTTGGGTCGGTGGTTTTTGTTATTATTTATATTTAATAAATTCTTATAAACTTAATAGTAATACTACTAATGCAATAATAGTCTTTGCAGGCGGAGGACATAAAATTGAAACTTGTATTGCTTTGCTTAAGGCAGGTTATGCTCCTATATTATTTATTACCGGTATAGAATCTGCAGAGCACTTTAAAAATTTGTTAATGGAACATAATGTTATAGAACAACAAGTAATACTTGCTCCAAATAAAATAATGTCTGAAGAAGATAATATTAAGAAAGCTATCGATTTTATTGTAACTTACAATCTTACTTTTATAATTTTAGTTGAGCATAATTATAATATACCTTTTATGCTGAATAAGCTTCAGAAAGCCATTCCTT
Source organism: Rickettsia typhi str. Wilmington (assembly GCF_000008045.1). Classification (NCBI taxonomy): domain Bacteria; kingdom Pseudomonadati; phylum Pseudomonadota; class Alphaproteobacteria; order Rickettsiales; family Rickettsiaceae; genus Rickettsia; species Rickettsia typhi. Next base: position 1,100,472 of record NC_006142.1, on the reverse strand, counting down.
CTTCTAATAATGTATATATAGTGCCATATCCTGTTTTTTCTACACAAAAATATGATGTGTTATTAAAATCCTATCATCGTTATTTAATGAGTATAGTAAACTAATCAATCCTTTGTACTTCATTATTAATTGATTTGCTTTTTAGTTATATGCGTTTTGCCATCATGCATGAGAATAGCTCTGAGTAAATATTGGATACGTCATTCTAAAAGAGTTGCAATCATGACATATTAAGTATCATCGTATTGTATATTCTTTGCTATTTTTGAAATTGATTATCGTATACCTATTCTTCATTTACTCGAAGTATATGCGTTTTTAATTCAACAAACTCATTCTTTTTTAAATTAAACTTCGTTTTCTCATTCCTAGAGGAATATATACGCCGAATAATTAGATATTATTGATAAAGTATTGCTTGGAAATGTGAAAATAACATTATACCTATAAACTAAAACAAATATTGAATAAAAATATTCTAAAATGATACTGAAATTCATTCATAATAAAAAGTGATAAAGTATTTACAAGAAATAATGAGTTAAGTTTTTCAAAGTAAAAGTCTCTGCATAACAGCTATAAAAGGTACTATCAATGGTTTCGCATAAAATGCTGTGAATATGTGAATATCACAATACTAATCTTAATAATCTAAAAATAAAATAATAGTTTAACTTTTTGATAATTTCTAAACAAGTTAAATATATAGATGATGTTTAGTACTAAATAATATGTGTATAATTACACAAAAAAGCAACGTCAATTAATTAGAAACCTATAATAAAAGTTTCATAATTTTAATATTATTAGTTGAAAAAAGATAAAATCAAAGGATAGACAATCCTGTTATTAATCTCGGATTGTCGTAATTTATAAAACATCTATATTAAGTAAGGATCTATTGTGATTCTAAGTACTGTGTTGCCATACTACTGTAATATTATTTTTTTATATTAATATTCTTAGATAAAATTTATCTCTAAAACTTTTAATAAAAAAAGAAGAAAGTCATAAAGCTATTATTGTATAAAAGTTGTTTTTACATTTCTTATTGTTAAAGTAAAAACAATAATTAATACATGTCAAAGTTCCTGATTAATTAACACCTTTTGATTATATTCCTATGCATGATCTCTATATTTAGTTATAACAAGCTAATTAATAAGTTATTGCATAAATTTGTATAAATTTATAGCAATAATTTTTTAGTAAAAATTGTTTTTTGTACTTTTACAAGTTTGTATAATAATTGTAAGAAGATATATAACATTATGTACACTCACTACTTGAAAAATTTAATCAGCTTTGAGTCAGTAACGCCAAATAGTGCTGGGGCTGTTGAATATATTGATGGTTTGCTTAAGCAACACGGTTTTAAAACTGAAATAAAAATATTTGGTGATTCTAAAAACGAGCGAGTCACTAACCTTTATGGGGTTTTTGGTAGCAATGAGCCTAATATTTGCTTTGTTGGTCATGTAGATGTAGTGCCGGCAGGCAATCATGAGTTTTGGCATAATTCTAATCCATTTAAGTTTCATGAGCAAGATGGAAAGATATATGGGAGAGGTGCGGTAGATATGAAAGGTGCCATAGCATGCTTTTTAGCTGCTAGTTTAAATTTTATAAAAAATAATATGGATTTTAAAGGTTCAATTAGTTTCTTGATTACTAGTGATGAAGAAGGAAAATCAACACATGGTACTAAAGAGATGTTACAATATATTTATGATCAAAGATATAAGATAGATTTTGCCGTTGTTGGTGAACCTACTTGTGAAAAAGAAATAGGTGATACGATTAAGATAGGTAGAAGAGGAAGTGTTAACTTTAAATTAAATATAGTAGGTTTAGCTGGGCATGTAGCTTATCCTCATAAAGCAAATAATCCATTGCCTTGCTTAATCAAAATATTGAATGAGTTAACAAATATAAGACTTGATGAAGGTACTGAATTTTTTCAGAATTCAAATCTTGAAGTAACGAATATTGATGTTGGTAATGATATCTTAAACACCATTCCTGCTAGTGCAGAAGCCTGTTTTAATATACGTTTTAATAGTTTACATAGTGTAGAAACTTTAAGTCAATTAATAGAGCAAATTATAAAACAATATTGTAAAGAATATAAAGTAGATTATAAGTTAGAATATAGTAGTTCTGCTGAAAGTTTTGTTCAAAATCCTAACGATAACGATAAAATAAAAGAATTTGCTGATGTAATAGAGAGAACGTTAAAAATAAAATCTGAATTTTCTACAAGCGGTGGGACATCAGACGCAAGGTTTGTCAAAGATTATTGCTCCTTAGTAGAGTTCGGTTTATTATCTGAGATGGCACATAAAATAAATGAATATACCAAAATTAGCGATTTACAAAAATTATACGATGTGTATTATAACTTTTTGATGGAAATATTTTGATGGCATTGCAATAACTTGTATGTTGTGTTGTTATCGCATAACATAATAATAAATTTCTGAGGTTGCTTTGTTAATTGATATGTGATTTTTCGTAATGAAAATATGCTATATATATCAATGTCTGATAACAAATATATTATCATATGCGGATGTGATGGAACTGGTAGACATGCAAGATTTAGGTTCTTGTGCTGTGAGGCGTGGGGGTTCAAGTCCCTTCATCCGTACCACTTAGATTCAGTTCCTTATAGAAAATAATATAAAATTTTTATGCAGCAATTTAGTATTTATCATACAAGCGATGAATTGCTTCTAAAAGCAATATTGTGTCTTTTAGAAAAATGTTATTACTCTGATCTTAAAAGTGTGATATTAACTACAGATGTAGATCAACAAGAAATGCTCAATAAAAATCTTTGGACTTATTCACGTAAACAATTTATACCTCATGGTAGTAAATTTGATCCGCAGCCTACAAAACAACCTATTTATATTACAGATGAGTTACAAAATCCTAATAATGCTAGTGTGCTTATCATTATTTCACCTACAGATATAGAAAAAATTTTACAAGTCAAAGAATATATAAGAGTTTTCAAAAGGATAATTATAATCACAGATTTACCTGAAGATTTAAAACAATTAATAATTAAAATAAATAAATTTACTGGGCAAGAAAACAAAATAGATTGTTTTACTCAAAATCCTATGGGAGCTTGGAATAAAATAGCATAATAAACTTATATTCTTTTACGTACCAATAAATATAATCCAATCGTTAAAGCAACAAGTAAATTGAAATAGCAAGCAAAAATAAAATCTAGATTTTTTGAAGCAAAATTTTGTAATATAAAATGAATTGCAGTAACAAGTAATACTGTTAAGGCAGAAAATAATACTGGTATAAAAGTTGTTTTTTTGCTATAAGGATATCTTAAAAAAACCGCAAGTGCTAAACAAGGTAATACAAAATTATATAAAGGCCAGATTATTCTTTGATGTGCTTCAGCAATTAATTTAATTTTTTTAGTAATAACTAAATCATGACTAGGGGTTAGTAATTCGCTTATATAATATTCGTTTGCTTCTTTATTATGTTGAGTCCTTTGTGATGCTAAAGAACTGTCGTTTTGTAGCTTTATCATTAAAGAATCAAAAGTTAGTTGAGTTAAATTACCGTTTACATCATATTCTTGTCTTAGACCTTTATTAAGTTCAAAAATCGGGTTGTTACCATGTATATTAAGAGTACCTGAACCAGCAAATACTATTGATGGTTTATCAGCATTGCGATTATCAAATATTATTATACCGTTCATAATATTTCCTGCTAATTTTTTATCTATAAAGACAGTGATATTTTTCGTTATTTTATTAAAAGTTTTTTCTTCAATCATACTTGAGATATAATTATTTTTGATAAAACTTAAACGTGATTTTAAGTTTATATGAGATAATGGCAGGATCGTAGAAGATATATAATAAGCAAATAGCATAACTGTTAATGCAACATATAAAGCAGGTAATGCTAGTTGTATATTATTAACTCCTGAAGCTTGTAATATAATTAATTGTCGCTCTACTTTTAAATTATTATAGATATAGAGTACGGAAATAACTGTTATTACTGGTAACAGAATAAATAATAAAATAGGAAGTACTAAAACTACTAAATTAAAAAAGTCTATAACTTTTATACCTTTATCAAATAAATATAAAAGTTTTAATATTTGTGTTATCCATACTATACTAGTTACTGAAAAAGTAACTATTATAAGTAGTGGTAAGATATTTTTTATAAAATATTTTCGGTATAGTAACATAATACTCTTGTATAGTTTATTGACTTCATTCCAGCCCTTGGGTCGTAATCAAGGATATTTTAAAAACCTTATCTAATCTTCTATAGCCTATGTTGGAGTGAAATGCTTATTATATGATATTATGCCAACCTTTTTTATTATATTATTTGCAAAGATGTGATAAATTAATTTGCCTATCACTATTGTTATAAATGCAATAATAATACCGTAGATTATATCACTTGGGTAATGCATAGCAAGACTTATGCGAGATAAAGATACAAGCATAATACAACAAATCATTAAGATTTTTATCAATAATCTTGTAGACTTCCAAGCACAATATGTTACCAAAATGCTAAGAGCTGCGTGGCTGCTTGGAAAGCTTGAAAGGCATCTTTCATTTTCAGTATTTATTATGGTCACAAAACTATTTACAGGAAGACTACAATAAGGGCGAGGGAAATTCACTGAAAATTTAAGAGTGGTAAAAATTAAACCGAATACCATGTATATTATACCGATTTCAACTAATTTATTATAACTGTGCCAAAATTTATTTTGCTGCTCATTATAATTTTTAATTTTCTTTAATTGAATATAAAAATATATACAGTATAAAATATATATTAAGGCGAAATTAGCGATATTAAAACAAAATGAAATTATTTTAAAAAAATAAGGTGTAAATCCAATATTAGTAATTTTATTCAAAAATAAGAATATTTCTTGATTTAAGCCGCAAAAATTATAAAAAACTTCAAGCATCATTTTAAATATTTATGTTACAAGTAACAGTACTTGGATGTGGGGCATCTATAGGCGTACCGGTAATCGGGTGCGAGTGTAGTACTTGCACATCTCCTTCACAGTACAATAAAAGGACTAGATCAGCAATATATATTAATGATGAAAATAGTCAAATATTAGTTGATTTTGGTTTTGATATTAGAAATCAACTCTTACGCGAAAAGATAAATAAGCTCGATTGTGCTATATTAACACATGGTCATTCTGATCATGTGAACGGTATAGATGATTTGCGAGTATTTACTTTTATGCAAGATAAGACATTTGAGATATATACAGATCACAATAGTGTAGCAAAGCTTCATACAAAATTTGATTATCTATTTAACATGTGTAAGTTACTTGCAACTAAATCTATTAATTTTTTTGATAAGATAAAAATTAATACTATAGAAGTACAGTTTTTTAGACAGCATCATGGTCCTATAGATAGCTTAGGTTTACGTATAGGTGATTTTGTTTATTCGCCTGATGTGATTGGTTTTCCTCCTGAATCAGAAAAATTTTTAAAAGATATAAAAATATGGATATTAGATTGTATGGATTATAGATCAAATCCGAACCATGCAGGACTTGATAAAGTTCTAGCATGGCGAGAAAAATATAATCCTGAGGAGATATTATTAACTAATATGAGACACACAATAGATTATCATGAGATTAAGAAAGTACTTCCAAAAAATGTTAAGCCCCTTTATGACGGTTATAAATTTATGGTTTAGTTTATGATTATTTTAGAAAAAGTTTGTAAACATTACGGCAAAAATTACGCAATTAAGAATATTGATTTAAATTTTACTACCAAGGAAACTACTGTAATAATTGGTCCTTCTGGAAGCGGTAAAACTACTTTGCTTAGAATTTTAAATAATTTAGAAGAACCAAGTAGTGGTACTTTTTTAGTAGATCAGCAAAAGCTAATGAAAAAAGATAGAAGGAGGCTTTGTTTAAAAGTTGGTATGGTTTTCCAAAATTTTAATCTCTTTCCTCATTTCACTGTAGGAGAGAACCTAATGTATACACCGATAAATGTTTTAAAACTGCCGAAAGAACAAGTAATTTCTATGGCAAAAGAATTGCTTACAAAATTTAAGTTAATACAAAAATTTTACGCATATCCGACAAGTTTATCAGGAGGACAAAAACAGCGTATAGCAATAGCAAGGGCTTTAATGGTGAAACCAGAAATTTTGTTATTCGATGAACCGACTTCAGCGCTTGATCCTGAAAATATTAAAGATGTTATAGAGAATATAAATTTATTAAAAGCTCAAATGAGCATGGTAGTGGTTACACATCATGTGAAATTTGCAAAATTAATAGCAGATCGGATTATTTTTATGGATCAAGGACAGATTTTAGCAAATCAACCTGCGAATGAGTTTTTTAAAAAACCTGCATCGCATCGAGCTAGGTTATTTTTAGAAAATATAGGTGATTTGATTTGATATGTACATTTTATCATAATGAGCTTGCAGTAAAAACCTTGTGTTTTTTCTAGATATCTTGGTCAAATTATGGCATAAAACACAAAATGTGTATTTATATAGAAATTACACATAAATATCACCATTGCTTTAAGTATATATTACTATCATCATCGTACTGTTTTGATACAGATATGAGTAAGAATTACTAAAAAACTATGTATTACAAGGAAGCGAAATTTTATACAAAGGTTAAATGAAGAACACAACATTTTGAAATCAGAAAGCAGTTACTATTGATAAAAGTTGTTTCAGTAATGGCAATTACATTAATGATAGAAAATTTAGATTTTAAAAATTCACATTGCTATACTTAAAAAATTCTATTAGTCTTAATTATTTAAAGGCCTATAATAGGTTATCAGTTATTAGAAAAGATTTAAATTAAGCAAGGAATGAGTAACTTAAATATTGTAATTTTGCTAAAAAACAACATAACTAGTTGTAAACTAGGAATACTATCACTAATATCATTTTTAGTTTACTTAAAAATCAAGTTTCTATTCTACAATAGATAATTTGCATTTAAAAAACATAAACTATATTATCTAGGATATAATGTATAAACTTGTTTATCTGAATTTAACAGTAATAATAGACATATAAGAGATAATAACTGCTATCCACATTGTTATCCAAAGGTTGTATCTGCATCTATTATGCTATTGTATTGGATATTCTTAAAACAAAGTGAGGTTCAAATTAAGTATTTAATCTTTACTCAGTCTATAATTTATAGCTTTATATCAGATTATAATGAATCAAGAATTGCAGTTTTTTTACTGAAAAATGTGCTAGGGCTTTTATCTGATTATACAGATTAATAATATATATACTTATTCTTTGTTTACTTTTACTTAATATATTATGAATAAAAGACTCATAAAACTTATTTTTATTGTTTGTAGCGCTGTAATTGTAACTGGTGTATTATACAAATGTATTAATCAGACTTATCCAAAGTTTTTTAAAGAGTTACAAAATATAGTGAGTTTTTATGCATTATTATTACTATTATTTAGTATAATTTACAGTACTTTTAGTAAAAATGAAATATGTAGATCTTGTTTCCAATTAGCAATGTGGGCAGCAATTTTTTTGTTGATAATAACTGGTTATGCCTTTAGATTTGAACTGCATTATGCTTATCATAGAGTAATTTCTGCCTTAATCCCATCATATAAATGGTCTACCCAAGTCGGAGAAATTATTATAGCCCGTAGTGGAGATGGGCATTTTTATATCAATGCTTGTGTAAATAACGTAAAAATAAAATTTATGGTCGATACTGGTGCAAGTGATATAGCTTTGACTAAAGAAGATGCTCAAAAATTAGGATTTGACTTAACTAAATTAAAATATACTAGAACTTATCTAACGGCTAATGGCGAGAATAAGGCTGCACCTATAACATTAAATAGCGTAGTAATCGGTACAGAATTTAAGAACATAAAAGGACATGTTGGGCTTGGTAATCTTGATATTTCACTACTTGGTATGTCATTACTTGAGCGTTTCAAAGGTTTCAGGATTGACAAGGATTTATTGATATTGAATTATTAGACTTAATCAGCATTGTGAGTTGCCATAATAGGTTGCTTTACAATCTCCTGAAAAATCCTAGGATTAATTTTCCTCTCACAATGATGATTTAAGCAATAAAAATGCTAACTTAAAACGGTATTTTAAAGCCTGGTGGTAAGCTCATACCGTTTAAAGCTCCTGATAAAGAATTTTGTGAATCTTCATCACATTTTTGTTTAGCATCATTAAAGGCAACTTTAATTAAATCTTCAAGTATTTCTTTTTCTTCTATTTTTAATAAAGATTCATCAATTGAAACCTTTTCAATTTCTCCTTTGCCAGTAATAATAATTTCAACCAGCATGCCGCCTGCTTTACCAGTATACCTTGTATTTGCCATTTGTTCTTGTGCTTCTTGCATTTTTTTTTGCATTGATTGTGCTTGTTTTAAAAACTGATTAAAATTTACCATAATTCTATCCTTTAATTTTTAGTAATATATCTGTAATTTTTACATTCGGGAAATGTTTTTTTATTAAACTAAAATCGTTACTTGTTTCAATCTTATTTATTAACTGACCCTTTAAAGTTTGTTTGTTTTGCTCTTTTATGACTATAAATTCAGGCTTTTCTTTAGTAAAAGCAGTTAACAAATCTTCTATTTGTTTCTTTATCTTGTTTGTAACTTTAAGACTACAGAACTCTAATCTATTATCACTGAGTTTTTTCAGTTCTGTATGATTGAGCAAAAAATAATATATATCTATCTCATTATTTTTATATAGATATTCAAGAAAATCTAAAATTTCAAATTTTTTTTTATTCCTGAATTATCTGCATTCATTATATTAGCATTAGAATCATTAAGTAGCGGCAGTGACGTTGAATATATAGATTTTATAACTAACATTTCCGTCTCTATTAGTTGATTATAGGAAATTTTTATTTCTGTGACTCCCTTATTATATATTTGCCATAAGATTGATAAGTGTGCTAAACTGATTTTAGCTAATATGCTTTTAGTCCTATAATTAAATGATTCATATATTGGTAGACTATAATTAGGTAATATTTTTACTTTGTTAAGATAAGCAATAAAATCTGCTACTGATTGTATAAAAGTTTCAAGATTAACCGAAAAACGATAATAAAGCTTATTTATTAAATTTATAGCTTTTTCTGTTTCTTTACTAATTATTTTTTCTATAAATTCTAATATAAATGAAGCATCAACAAGTCCAAGCATTTGATTAATTATTTGAGAACTAATTATATTATCAGATTTCGCAGACATACTAGCTGCTTGATCTAAAATAGACACTGCATCACGTGCTGAACCTTCAGACTTATGAGCTATAATTCTTAATGCTTCTATATCTGCTATTAAATTTTCTTGCTTAGTTATATATTTAAGTAGCTTAAAGATTTCTTCAAAACTTAAACGTCTTAAATCATAACGTTGACATCTTGAGATAATAGTTGAAGGTACCTTTTGTACTTCAGTTGTTGCAAAAATAAATATTACGTGAGGTGGTGGTTCTTCTAAAGTCTTAAGAAGTGCGTTAAATGCTCCTTTAGAGAGCATATGCACTTCATCAATAATAAAGATTTTATGTTTACCTTGTAGAGGTTTATATTCAGCAGATTCTATAATTCTACGTATATCATCTATGCTAGTTTTACTTGCTGCGTCAATTTCAATTATATCTGGGTGATTATGATTATTAAAACTGACACAATTTGTGCATTTTTCACATGTTTTAATAGTCATATTTTCAGTAATTAAGGCAGAACAATTTACGGCTTTAGCAATAATACGAGCTGAGGTAGTTTTGCCAACACCTCTAATACCAGTTAAAAGATAACCTCCGACTAGTCTATCGTTTAAAATAGTATAGCTTAAAATTTTTACTAGTACTTCTTGCCCTTGCAGTTCAGTAAAATTATTAGGACGATATTTCCTTGCAAAAGGAATATATTGATTAGATGAATTTTCTAGCACAATTATGATTGTTATAAGATTTTTGATGTTATATTTTGTCACCGCTAGCAGTAAAGGTATACGGCCATCTTTATGAAGTAATAATACACTTCTGAGATTGCTTCGTCGAATTACTACAAAATTCTTATGTCAATGACTATTAATTGGTTAAGCAACGATACTAGTAATGACCCACAGAATCTTACTCTGGCTGCTTCTTTTCAGATCTGACCAACTAAGCAAGAGCAATGCCCACTACTAGTATAATTAACATAACCTGTTTACTTTGAAGAAACAACATATTTTTTTTCTATTTCTGATTTTATTAGTCTTTCAGGTGGACTGAATATTTCAGGGTTTTTAAATTTAAATAAATCATCCGAAAATTTTCGTACTTTAGTTATTTTATCAAAAGTAATAGTGACCATATTATGGTCTTCAAATATTTTTAATTTTTCAATTTGTTTAATATTTTTATTAAAAGTAATTTCGCTGCGCTTTTCTGTTTTACTATGATAGATAGTAATATTAACAATATTTCCTTTGTTAATTATTGATTCCAAAACAAAATCCTTATCATAATCCTCATTATCTTCTAATAAAAAATTGAATATATTTTCACTGCGATTAATTCGGCTTACTTGTTCCATATCATAATCATATATCGATACGAAATTTTTAGTACCTATTATAACTAAAGGGAAAGGTGGATAATAATTACATCTGAAATTATAAGGTTTTTGGATTAGTAATTTTCCTTTAACTATTTTACCGTAAGAGTCTTCTTGAGTAAAATCTATCGCGACTGATTTTATCGTGCGTAGATAATTTTTAAACTCTGAGAGATGTATATTATTATTTGAATATGCCTTAATAGAGCTTAAGCAAAAACAAATAATGATTAAGAACAATATTTTTTTCATTTTTATTGTTTTGTATTTTAAATTATGTTTAAAATACTTTAGTTATATTATTAAAACAAATATTTTATGAAAATTGTTGCTTTAAAAGAAAAAGTAAAAAATGAAACACGCGCTGCTATAACACCTGAAGTAGCTGGATTACTCATTAAAAAGGGATATGCAGTGACTGTAGAAAAAGATATAGGGTTCTATGCTGGTTTTCTTGATGAAGAATATGTTGCAGTCGGTACTAAGATATCTTCAGTGCCTCTTGAGATTATTTCTGATGCTGATATTATATTAAAGGTACAACCTTCATCTGTTACAGATAAATATAGCGAGCTTGAATTCGCAAAAGAAGGGGCAATTATCGTAGGATTATTATCACCATATTTAAATCATGAATATATAAAAGCAGCAGCTAAAAAAAATATTACTACTTTTGCTATGGAGTTTGTGCCGAGAATTACTAAAGCTCAAAATATGGATGTTTTATCTTCTCAAAGTAATTTAGTAGGTTATAGAGCGGTTATTGAAGCAAGCTATCATTATACTAAAGCTTTTCCAATGATGATTACGGCAGCAGGTACAATTCCAGCATGTAAAACTTTAGTACTTGGTGTAGGTGTTGCTGGTCTTCAAGCTATTGCAACAGCAAAGAGGCTTGGTAGTATAGTTGCTGGATATGATGTAAGAATTGCTACTAAAGAACAGGTAGAAAGCTTAGGAGCTAAGTTTGTATGTGTAGAATTACAGGAAGATTTGCAGGATAGCTCAGGTTATGCTTCAGAAGGCTCTGAAGCTTATAAAGCTAAACAAGAAGAGTTTTTAGCTAAAATTATTAAAGGATATGATATAGTTATTACTACTGCACAAATTCCAGGGAAAAAAGCCCCTATTCTTGTTACAGACAAAATGATAGCATCTATGATGCATGGTTCAGTGATTGTTGATATATCGACTAGTACAGGTGGAAATGTAGAAGGTTCAGAACCGGATAAGATTGTTACTAAGCACGGTGTTACAATAATAGGTTTATTAAATCTTGCATCTAAGATTGCTAGTGATAGCTCAAAATTATATTCTAAGAATTTGTATAATTTTCTAACATATGCGTTGCAAGACGGTCAATTTAATATGGATGATGAGTTAGTGCGTGATATGTTGATTACAAAAGACGGTAAAATTGTTAATTACATAATAAGAGAAAAATATGAATCAATTACCGATAATGGCTAAACAGGCTGCTGAAATTGCCTCTAACACTCAAGAATTATCAAACAAGTTAAAAGATTTGGTAATAGATACTAGTTGGCAAACAAACGCTACTATAGACCCGCTAGTGTTTGCTATAACTATTTTTGTATTAGCTTCTTTTGTTGGTTATTATGTTGTATGGAAAGTAACTCCTGCGCTTCATACTCCGCTTATGTCTATTACTAATGCTATTTCAGGTATTATAGTTATTAGTTCTATGATTGTTACAAGTAATTCTGCTTTTGAGTTTTCTAGTCTACTTGGGTCTTGTGCAACTTTGCTTGCGTCTATAAATATTTTCGGCGGATTTATAGTAACAACAAGAATGCTTGAGATGTTTAAGAAGAAGTTATAATGTCGTATTTTTTTATAAATGAATACCACCATATCATCACATGAATAAATGATGTTGTGACATTAAAGTTCATTATAAATCCAGCTCTTTATATTCAACGGTAACTACTTCGTATGATTTTAATCCTTTTGGTGTTATGACTTCTACAAAATCACCCACTGATTTTCCAATTAAAGCTTTTGCTATAGGAGAAGCGATTGAAACTCTTTTTTTAGTTATATCGGCTTCATATTCTCCTACAATAACATATGTTACTTCTTCTTCAGTATCGTCGTCGATCAAAGTAACAGTAGCTCCAAATTTTATGTTATCCCCCGATAATTTACAAATATCAATAATTTCCGCTCTTGCCGTCATATCTTCAAGCTCTTTAATACGCCCTTCTATAAATGCTTGTTTTTCACGCGCTGCTTCATATTCTGCATTCTCGGATAAATCTCCATGTTCTCGTGCTTCTGCTATATCTTCACTAATTTTTTTACGTTCTACGTGTTTTAAATGTTTAAGCTCGTGTTCTAATTTTTTAAAACCTTTAGCGGTGATAGGAAATTTTGTATTCATAAATATATTGTATAAATTTAGTAATTTTAGTATACTATTTTCAATAAAATTGATTTTAGCAAGTATATTTGTAATAATTAAATTTGTCAAATAAGCCTTTTGAATTATTTAGTGTTTCCTAGATACATTGTGATTGACTGTATACTTTGTATTGTCGAAGTATCCAGATAACAATTAAAATACAAAAATTCGTATAAACTAGATCTCGTAAATATAAATCACGTGATGAAAACTGTAGTGTTATTTTTATATAGCAACAAATTAGTAATTTTATGGAAATCGCAGATTTTGACTTTGAGAAAAAGCGTAAAATTTTTCACATATCAGCTATAATATTCCCGATGTTTTATTTATTTATCCCAAGAATCGCTATTGTATTACTATTATTTATAGTCACTGCTATTACATTATATTTAGATGTAATGCGCCATAATAATGCAAAAATTAGAAAATTTGTAACTCGATTTTTTTCAAAAATTATAAGATTAAAGGAAAATAACGGGTCTTTTGCTTTAAGCGGTATTAGTTTTATGATGTTAGGTTTTTTCTTAACTTCTATTCTTTTTCATAAAAATTTAGTTATTTGTTCGTGGTTGATTTTAATTATTTCAGATTGTTTAGCGGCTCTTGTCGGTATTAAAATAGGAAACAGTTTGAGTAATGGTAAATCAATAGCTGGTTCTTTTACTTTTTTCGTTTCTGCGCTTTTTATAAGTATATTAGTTTATTTCTATTTAGGATATAATACAAGTTTTATTATTATCATTATAAGCTGTATAGGTGCTACGGCAGCTGAATTTTATTCAAACGATTTAAGAATTAATGATAATTTATCTATACCGTTTTCTTATTGTTTATCGACTACTATTTTCTCCTACATAATATAATGAGAGTTACACAGGAATTTTATGAGCTTTTAAGAAATCGCATTAACATATCTGATGTAGTAAGACAAAAATTAGCTTTAACTAGAAAATCTAGTAATTATGTAGGCTTATGTCCTTTTCATCAAGAAAAGACACCATCTTTTACTGTTAGTGATAGTAAGAGATTTTTCTATTGTTTTGGCTGTAAAGCATCTGGTGATGTTATAAAATTTACTTCTAATATTAGTGGTCTATCTTATAATGAATCTGCTATAAAGCTTGCAAACGATTATGGTATAGAGATACCGAAATTAACTGTAAAACAGAAAGAATTTTATGAAGAATCTGATAATATTTTAAATATTTTAGAGCTTGCTAATAAATTTTTTAGAACGCAGTTAACTCCTGAAATACTAAATTATTTAAATCAAAGAAATATTACTGAAACGACAATAAAAGAATTCTCAATAGGTTTTTCTCCAAGAAATAATAAATTTGCAAAATTTTTTCTTGATAAGAAGATAGATATTACAACGCTTGGTCAAGCAGGTTTAATTGGCAAGCGCAAAAATGGTGAAATATATAATTTATTTTCTAATCGTATTACTATTCCAATTAGAAATATTTACAATAAAATTGTAGGTTTTGGTGCTAGAGTATTAGGGAACGGGTTACCTAAATATTTAAATTCATATGAAACTATAGTATTTCAAAAAAACGATACTCTATACGGTGAGCATAAAGCGATAAGCAGTAGCTATAAAAAAAATCGCTCGATTTTAGTAGAAGGTTATTTTGATGTTATAGCACTACATCAAGCAGGTTTTAGTGAAGTGGTTGCGAGTCTTGGTACTAGTGTTACTGAGAATCACTTACACAAATTATGGCGTGCTTGTGATGAAATTATATTATGTCTTGACGGTGATAATGCAGGAATAAAAGCTAGTATAAGAACTATTAACTTAGCATTACCGCTTGTTAATAGTGAAAAGAAAATTTCTTTTATTAGATTACCAAGTGGACTTGATCCTGATGATGTAGTAAATAAAAACGGTGCTGATTTTTTTGCAAAGCTTATAGATAAAAGAATAAGCTTGTCAGAAATGATTTGGTATATTGAATATAGTGGCAAGAATTTTAAAACTGCAGAAGAAAAAGCTAATTTAGAGAAAAATTTAAAAGATTACTGCAATAAAATATCAGATAGTAATTTAAAAGCAAGTTATTACAGGTTTTTTAAGGATCAAATATGGCAAAATTTAGTCATAAAGCAGAAGAAAATTATAACTCAGAACTTCAATTCATCTCTTATAGCTTCAAGTCACTGCTATTCGGAGCTTGAAATGCTAGAGCATGCTTTTTGTGCTTTGTTAATTAAGTTTCCTATAATGCTTGCAGAAAAAGATATTAGGGATTTCATCTTAAATTTAAACTTTAATAATAAATCGCTTGAAGAATTTCGTAATTGGTACTTAAATGAGATTATAGATAATAAAGTAGAAGAAAGTGAAATTACTGCAATTGTGGAAAAAACTAGCTTTTTTGATATTTTTTTATTATTATCAAAAGCTGATAATTTGTTTTTAGATATCTCATTTAATAAAAATAATATCAGACTAGATTTATTATGGCAGTGGCTGTATAAGAAATATTATCTAATAAATTTACAACAAGAATACGCTATTAGCATAAATGGTAATCATGACTTTGAAAAAGTTTTATTATATAAAAAAGAAATTCTAAAGATTGTAAATGAGCTTCAAGTGTTAAACGAATCTTTTATTAATCAGACGATAACTTAAAAGCAAAAAGCATATAGGTATTTAATGAGCAATAGCAATATAGACAATGATCCAGCGAAAATAGATAGTTTACTTAGAAAAGCTAAATCTAAAAAGATACCGGTCACTTATGATGATATAAACAAAGCTCTCCCTCTTAATAAAAATCCTTCAATAAGGCAATTAGAAGAAGCTATATTAAAATTTTCTGATGCAGGAGTAGATATTTTAGAATCTAATGAAGATGATGAAATTAAGCTTGATATCGGAATTGATGAAGAATTTAAGCTATCTACTAATGTTGATAATGAATCTGAGGATGAAGTAGAGGAAGAAAATATAGGTAGTACTGATGACCCTGTGAGATTATATCTTAAGGATATGGGAGGTGTTGATCTTTTAACTCGTGAAAATGAAGTAGAAATAGCAAAAAGGATTGAGGAGGGACGCAAAACAATGACTGCTTCCTTATGCAGAAGCCCTGTTGCTATGCGTTGTTTTATAGTATGGTATGAAGATTTAGTTAATGAAAAAATGTTACTACGTGATCTGATCGATTTAGAAGCTAACATGTTACATGATGAAGTGCACGAAAATGATGAAGAACATAATAGTGAAACTGAAGTAGAAGAGCATGAGGATAATCACTTATCTATGTCTAGAGTAGAAACGCAAATATTGCATAATATAATAGATCGTATGAAAAAGATTTCTTTTATATGTGAAGAGCTGCTCATTGAAGCTAAGAAATGTTATGAAGAATCTTTTGATCCGAAAGTTTTGCAAAATAGTAGAAAATATAATAATAATTTAGAGTTATTAATACATGAGGTTTCGGAAATACATTTTAATTCTAAAAGAACGGAAGAGATTTTAGGTAAAATGTATGGAATAAATCGTGATTTAATTAATAAAGAAACAGCTTTTTTAAAACTTGCTGAAAAATACGGAGTCACACGTCAAAATTTCCTTGATGAGTATATAGGATCGGTTATCAATGCAGCATGGAAAGAAAAAATGCTCAAAAATAAAAAAGTTGCTTGGAAAGAGTTAATTACTAAAGAATCAGATTATATAGATCAAATGATTAATGAATTATCAGTTATAGAATCTAATACTGGTCTTTTAGTTAATGATTTTAAAAAACTAGTAAATACTATACAAAAAAGTGAGAGACAAACGCTGCAAGCAAAAAAAGATATGATAGAAGCAAATTTGCGTTTAGTTATATCGATTGCGAAAAAATATGCTAATAGAGGCCTACAGTTTTTAGATTTAATCCAAGAAGGTAATATAGGACTTATGAAAGCAGTAGATAAATTTGAATATCGTCGCGGTTATAAATTTTCTACTTATGCCACTTGGTGGATTAGACAAGCTATAACAAGAGCAATTGCAGATCAAGCAAGGACTATACGTATTCCTGTGCATATGATTGAAACAATTAATAAGATACTTCGTACTTCAAGACAAATGCTTAATGAGCTTGGATATGAACCAACAGCAACAGAAATTGCTAACCGTCTTTCAATGCCACTTGATAAAGTGCGTAAAGTTATGAAAATAGCTAAAGAACCTATAAGTCTTGAGAATCCAGTGGGTGATGATAGTGATGGTGGTCAATTAGGTGATTTTATCGAAGATAAGAATGCAGTAGCACCGATTGATGCAGCAATTCAGTCAAATTTACGAGAAGTTACCACTAGAGTACTTGCGACACTCACGCCTCGTGAAGAAAGAGTACTGAGAATGCGTTTCGGTATAGGTATGAATACTGACCATACATTAGAAGAAGTAGGACAACAATTTAAAGTAACTAGAGAACGTATAAGACAAATTGAGTCAAAGGCTTTAAGAAAGTTACAACATCCCATTAGATCAAAAAAACTTAATAGTTTTAGAAACGGTGGAAAACGTGGTGATGGTAATCCATCAGATTTACTAGAAGCATGATAATACTTATATACTCATGTGGTTTTATTATGGACATTGTATCATAGCAGGCATTCTTAGGTCTAATGGTAAAGTCATAGGATGACAGTGAGATATTATGTATCGATATAAAATTACAATTGAATACTTAGGAACGCATTTTTCAGGATGGCAAAGACAAGCAGGAGTGCTGTCGGTACAGCAGATATTGGAAGAAGCGATTTATAAATTTTCAGGTGAACAGGTAACATTGTTTGGATCAGGGAGAACTGATGCTGGTGTACATGCTATAGGTCAAATAGCACATTTTGATCTTTCAAAATATTTAGAACCTTACAAAATTATTAAAGCTATTAACTATTTCGTAAGACCGTATGCTGTAGGAGTATGGAATTGTGAATTGGTCTCCAATAATTTCCATGCTAGATTTTCAGCCACTTCACGGCATTATATATATAGAATTGTTAATAGAACTTATCCATCTGTAATTGATTTAAATAGAGTATGGTGGATTAGTGCACCTTTAGATGTTCTAGCAATGCAGCAAGCTGCTACTTATCTATTAGGTAAACATGATTTTACTTCATTTAGGTCTAGTTCATGTCAATCAAAATCACCTATAAAAACTTTAACTGAAATTAACATTATTAAAGAATACGAAGAAATAAAATTATATCTCTCAGCTCCATCATTTTTACATTATATGGTACGTAATATTGTCGGTAGTTTAGTACTTGTTGGTAAAAATATTTGGCAAGTAGAGCAAATTAAAAATGTTTTAGATGCAAAAGATAGAAAGGTAGCTGGTCCTACCGCTCCTGCATTCGGACTTTATTTTATAAAAGCAGAGTATTAATTTTTTTAAAAAGAATTTATCTTATAATTTTTAGTGCTACTATAACAGTAGCTGTGTTATCGCAAGACAAACTAAATAAGTGTAGGATAATTAATTCTACACTTCACTTGTCAAATACAATAGTTAATATTTTCTATGTTTGACAATGATTTTGTTTTTTAAAATTCAGATAAAGAAGTATAACTGTAGAAAAGTAGACAGGAAAATTGGATTAATTGAAATATTTTTAGATGTCAATTATTTTTAAAGTTAATATACAGTAATGTACTATTCATTAGTTCAAGTGTCAAGAACAGTTATACCTTAATTTATTGTATGATCTTCTGATCATATATAAAATATTTTTTCAAATTTCAAGCAATGAGTGATGCATTTTTATTTGTATCATATGAACATAATCATAACAAAGAATCAGAAACAATTGTTATGTTAACTACATAACTTTAACATACTAATCTTAATTGATGTGAATACATTGCTTTCTTAATTATTGTCTAAGTTAAATTATTAAGATATTTTGTTAAATAAAGCATATTTCTAATAAAGCATGGAAGTGTTGACAAAAAAGAATTAAAATTAAAGATATCCAAATATATAAAAAATTTTAATCTTATAACAAAGCTTCGATAGTGCTATATTGTTGTGTGATGAATTTGAATGCAAATACTCAATAATAGTAGAAATTCTTAATACTATAAATGCTTCTTTGATTGCAGGAGAAAAACTATAGTTGCTCTTAATCATATTGTGGGATCTTTAAAAGATAATCAAACTAAGTATTACAAAATAATAAAGAACAAGCAGAATAATCAATTAATTAACGAAAAACAACATAAAATTTCTGTAGATTGTGCTAAATAGTACAAGCAAGATATTAGATGTTATAAAATAAAATTGTTAGTAATTATAAAACTGATCATTTAATAAGATTCTTCTTATTTTGTATACAATATATTTGAAATTATTTTGCAGAAAATTTCTGAATATATCAGTAGAAAAAGCTAACAAGTATCAATGGAATTAAATGTTTACAAACAATTTTTGTTATACACTTTTATTTATAAATCTAATTTATAAAAATTCTCAAGCAGAAATTTTTTTTCATAAATTGTAATCATTACAGCAATCATGATAAGGTATTAGATTTTTCTGCTAATAATAAATAGTAAAGTACTTAGGCGATTAAACGTTATAATATAAGGCAGTGTGGAACAGTAAATTTCACCTCTTTATCATCCCGAACCTTAATCGTGAGATTCAAAAAAATACAATTTTAATATTTTTTAGAACTCGTGATCAATTTATTAGATGATATAATAATAAAGGGCAGGTATCTTATGTTACTATTAAGCTCAATAATTTTTTATTGATGTTAGTTAAGTTAACTATATCATTGCCTCCAGATTGAGCAATGCTTGCTTTTCCACCTCCACCGCTTCCGCCTAAGAATAAAGAAAGTTCTTTTGCAATTATACCTGCATTAAATTTATCCGTTATAGCTTTACTCACTGCAACCGTAATGGATAATTTACCAACCCCATGTGCGATATATACCACTATTAAATTTTCTAGTTTTTGTGTTAGATTTTCAGCAGCTTGACGTAATATTTTATTGTTTATATTCCCTACTTTTTTATACAATAGCTTTATTCCTGCTATTTGTTCAGCTTGCTTTTTAATTTGCTCTATACTTAAATCTAAACCAGCTAAATGAGCTTTTTCTAATTCTTTCTCAAGCTCTTTGTTACGCTCTAAAATATTTGTTACTTTGGTAATAAGCTCATTTTTATTAGTTTTTACACTGCTTTCTATTAATTTAATTAAATTATCTTTTTCTCTTATTAATTTAATTACGAACTCACCACAAACCGCTTCAATTCTACGAACACCTGCTGCTATAGAGCTTTCGCTTATAATTTTAAAAGCGCCAATATCGCCGGTACGTTTAACATGTGTACCGCAGCATAATTCTAAAGAAGTTTCCCCTATTTTAACTACTCTTACTTCGGAGTCGTATTTCTCGCCGAATAGTGCAATAGCTCCTTGCTTAATAGCATCTTCAGTAAACATAACTGTAGTATTTACTTCATGATTGTTTCTTATAATCTCATTTACCTTATCTTCAATTAACGTGATTTCTTCGTTGGTTATGGCTTTAGAATGATTAATATCAAAGCGTAAATAAGTAGAAGTGACTAATGAACCTTTTTGTATCACTTGTTTACCAAGAATTTTATGTAGTACTGCATGTAATATATGTGTTGCAGAGTGATGAATTCTTAAATTCTTCCTATATTTTATGTCTATATTAAAATTAGCATTTTCTCCTATGTTAATCTTCCCCTTTTTCAAAATACATTTATGTACTATAATAGAGCGTAAATATTTTAAAGTATCTATTACTTCTACCTCAGAATCTTGCGAAAATATCATTCCAATGTCACCCATTTGGCCACCAGATTCTCCGTAAAAAGGAGTTTGATTAGCGATTAACAAAAATTGTGTATCTACTTCCTGAATAGTATCAGCTAAATTATTGTTTTTAATTAATGCAATTATTTTACATTTTGCTTCATTAAGTGTATATCCTAAAAATTCCGTGCTACCGTATTGCTCCTTGATATCAAACCACAATTGATCAGTTTTTGACTCACCTGAACCAAGCCAAGATGTTCTAGCACGTTCTTTTTGTATCAGCATTAACTCTTCGAACCCTTTATGGTCAACGGCAATATCGCGGTTTTTGAGAATATCTTCGGTTAAATCAAGTGGGAATCCATATGTATCATATAATTTAAACGCCACTTCTCCTGATAATTTATTGCCTTTTGTTAATGTTTTTGTTTCTTCTGTAAGGAGTTTTAATCCACGTTCTAAAGTAGTTTTAAACCTAATTTCTTCTTGTTCTAGAATGCTACTTATAAAGCCTTCTGCTATCTTAAGTTCAGGATAAATATTGCCCATTAAATCAACAAGTTTTGGTAATAATTTATACATTAACGGCTCTTTTGCTCCCAGCATATGAGCATGACGCATAGCTCGTCTCATAATTCGACGGAGTACGTAACCACGTCCCTCATTTGAAGGGATAATGCCATCAGCTATTAAAAAGCTACTTGCTCGCAAGTGATCTGCTATAACTCGGTAAGAAAATTTAGCTTCTCCATCTACTTTTACTTTTACTATATTTTCAGTAAAATTAATTATTTCTTGAAATAAATCTATGTCATAATTGTTGTTAACATGCTGTAATACTGCAGTCATACGCTCAAGGCCCATACCGGTATCGATTGATTTTTTTGGTAACTCTATTCTAGTCTCTTTATTGATTTGTTCATATTGCATAAATACCATATTCCAAATCTCGATAAATCTATCACAGTCTTCATCTTTAGTACCTGGAAGCCCACCATATATTTCTTCTCCGTGATCGTAAAAAATTTCAGAACAAGGCCCACAAGGACCAGTATCGCCCATAGACCAAAAATTATCATTTGTTTTAATTTTTATTATACGATCATCCCTCAAGCCTGATATTTTTTCCCAATAAGAAGCCGCTGTATCATCAGTATGGTAAATTGTTACATAAAGCTTATCTTTTGGCAGTTCAAATTCTTTAGTTAATAAATCCCAAGTGTAATATATTGCTTGTTCTTTAAAATAGTCACCAAATGAAAAATTACCTAGCATTTCAAAAAAGGTATGATGTCTTGCTGTATAACCGACATGTTCAAGGTCGTTATGTTTGCCTCCGGCTCTAAGAGATTTTTGACTAGTTACTGCTTTATTATAAGATCTTTTTTCTTGTCCTGTAAAAACGTTTTTGAATTGTACCATTCCGGAATTAACAAACATTAAACTAGGGTCATTGTCCGGAATTAAAGAACTAGCTGGTACATGAGTATGATTATTTGCTTTAAAGTAAGTTATAAATTTACTTCTAACTTCTTCAGTGGTAAATTTAGTCATAGTAAGATATATTATTTAATGTTATTTCATTCTAACTGGAGTATGTTCGTCATGAGCTGGAAAAATTGAAAATTGTGACGGCACAATCTCGTATCAAAGTTCTGATATTGCCGCAGCTTCCTACTGATATTTGCAATGACGGTTTGTATACCCATGCAGAAACGATGTCCAGTATAGTAAAATACACTGAATTATGATTAAAATAAATTTATTTATGAAAAATATTTTTGATGCGATTAAACTATATTTTATTACTATATTAAAAATATTTTCTTTTAAAAGAGAAAAGATAGTAGTGTTATTAGGTAATAAAGGTGTATTTCTTAGTACTTTTCTTAATAATAAATTATTAGATCAATTATTTATTCCTAATCATGGACAGGTAGATTTAACGCCATATAAAAACTTTTTGAGTAAATTTCCAAAAAGCGATGTTTATTGTTTACTTGATGGTAGTGAATGTAAGGCGCGGTATGATCATATACCTATATTACAATCAATAGTTAAAATTGATCCTATTGAACAATTTATTGAAGGTTATTTTAATAAAGAAGACATTATATCACATTGTGTTTACGAAATTAGTACAAAACCAAGTGAAATTTGGTCGACTTTAATTATGTCGTGTCCATTTGAAGCCCCTTTAAGTGATATCATTTCATGCATTATAGATAAAAGATCGCTTAATTTAAAAGGAATTTACTTTTTAACATTAGAGCTAAAAGTTATTATAAATAAAATCGTTCAGAATATACAAAATGATAAATATAACGATTATTTTCAAGTGTGTGTATATGTATCACAAACTAGTGGTATAAAATTTATTATCAAACATAAAAATAATATAATAACAATTAGAAATCTTGATTATCCATTTGACAAAACAACTAACTATGTTCAAGGTATTATAGAACAAGAAATTCATGATTTCTTTATATTATTTAAAAACTATATAAGTAATCTTGATCAAAGAGTTTGTGTAATTCTTATAGTAGATGATGAGTTAAAATCTTTATTAGAATCAACAAATTTTGAAGATCGCAATGTAATCTTTATACCGGTTGATAATATATTAAACAAACAAACTTTAGAAAAAGAAAGATTTATAGATGCTAATATTAGTAGGTTGTTTCTAGAATATAAGAGTTTTCCAGCTTACAATAATAATTTAAAATTAATAAAAAAACTAGTAACTATAAAAGATTTGACATTTAAATTATATACTGCACTACTTATAATATTACTATCAGTAGTTTGTATTATCAAATATAATACAAAACAGAATTATAAAGATATTAATTCTATTAATGAAAAATATTATGCAACAAATCAAGAATATGATAGTATAAAATATAAATATCCTTATATTAAAAACACTACCAGTCTAGCTGATTTATATGTAATAGAAAAATTACTAGAAACGCCTGTACCGTTGCCATTTGATTTGCTTGAAATGCTCATAATTAATTTAAATCCAGCTTTTAAATTAGAGGAAATTAAATGGGAATTAACAAATATAGATAATATTTTATTAATTTCTAAGAGACAGTTAATAATCAAATTAATACTTAAATATCATACTAATAATCTATCAATAGATGAATCACTTAAGCTGTTAGATGATCATATGCAAAACGTAAAAAATAAATTATCTCATTTTCAGATAGATTATGTCATATATAAGGATAAAATACTTGATATATTCGGTAAGTTAGTGATTCCTTTATCTGTTAATGTAGTTGATTATAAGACGTAAGTGTCACAATTTATCTTATCCACTGTGTCCAGTAAAACAATAAAATACTAAAACTATTAGTATTTTACTTGGGTCTAATGGTAAATCCACAGTATGACAAAATAAATTTTTGATTCTTATTGCCACGTGAATGAAAGTCTTACTCAATAACTCAAGGTAAAAGTAATGTTTGAAAAATATATTATGTATTTAAAGAATCTTATATTCTTTCAATTTATTATATATTTCTTCTTTATTTTTTTAACTATTTGGATAATAAAAAATTTCCAGCAAGAATACAGTAAGTCTATTCTTGATAAACAAGCTGCACAAGAGAATTTGACAGAAGAGGTTTTAAAGCTTTATTCTGTCATTAACTCTAAAGAAGAAATATTAGAATCTTACAAAAAGTATGTAGCTTTAAGTGTACCAAATAGTGTAAGGCGCTTCAATTATCAAGAATTAATCCCTAGAATAAAAAGCTTAGGTAATAAATATAATTTAGTAGATCCTATAGATGTTTCTATAAATTCAGTATTTTTTAAAAATAATGTGCAGGTAATTGAAGGCGAAAATGGATCGATTCATGTCAATAATTATAGTATAAATATAAAATATGCATGTGCAGACTTCTTGACTTTTCTAAAAATCTTCTCTGAAATTTATTCTTATATGCCTCCTAATACTCTTATATCTTTTGTACGAGTGCGTAATGAAGAAGTATTAACACCTAAGAATATATATAAACTTTCAGTAAATCACGCTCCTCATCTTATTTATACTAAATTGATATTATATATAAGAGAATTATCCTCAAAGTAAATTACTAAAATGAATAATGCAATAGTACTTAATAATGTAAATACTAATTTATTTAAAAAAGATATTGTTAATAATTTTGTTAATAATCTGACTGAATCTACTTGCTCTACTATTGCAAATATGCTTGCTATAGATTATACGCTAAGACTAAATTCTAAGCCGGAAGCTGAAAAATATATTAAAACATGTGTCGCTAGACTAAAAAGTTATTTAGGTATGCGTGTTATTAATGATGATAATTTTTCTGTAGCATTAGAGCTGTTTGCGATAATGATTTATGAATACGAAAATGAGCAAAATAAAGATAATATTTTAGAACAATCACAAAATATAATAGCAACAAATCTTGTAGAAGTTTATTTTGCAGATGAAAAAATAACGAGTGCTGAAAAAGAAAAAATTACAAATATATTTAAGACGCTTTTAAAGGAGAAGAATTTTGACAAAATAATAAATTATGCGGAGTCGCACAAAAAATTATTTAAGATGTCTGTAATGTATGCAATGAAAAAATATAATGATATTGATCAATCAACAATCTGTATAAAACAAGAATTTTCTAAAATATTAGATATGTCTTTAGCATTTACACAAAAATGTAATATTTTTAAACAAACAACAGGGAAAATTGTAGGTGCTGTTTGTGCTTTATTAGTCGGAGCAATTAGTGTTGCAACTGCGGGAGCAGCTTTTTCTATCATAGTTGTACCGACATCAATTTTTGCTATCCGATATGCACCTGCACTCGGAGAAAAAATTGGAGAATTAATTTTAAATAATGATAATGTAATAAAGCTAGAACAAAGTAATATAGAAAAGTTTATGAAAACATTACAAAATAATAAAGAAAATCTTTTATCTCAAGAAAAAAGAAAAAAAATTAAAAACAATATTACAGTTGTCACTCCTACAATAAATTCTAAATTAATTAAAAAAGTGGTTAATAATAAAAAAAACATAGATAGGATTTACTAAAATAGAATTTTAAAAATTTGCTATATCGTCTTTGTAAATTATTGGATACTGAATGTTAAATTATATGCTCTGTCCATAGAGACAACTTATTTTTTAAGTTAATCCTTGTGTATCTACTCTCTTATTTTGTTTGGATTTTACTTGAGAATGTACAATATTCCTTTTATTATCTTTTTAAAATAAATAAAATAACTGAATGAGAAAAATAATCATATCGGGAATGATAGGTAATGCTGCTGAGTGGTTTGATTTTGCATTATATGCACAATTTGCCTATATTATAGGGCAGCATTTTTTTCCTAATTCTGAAATGCGTGATACCTTAACTTTTGCTGTATTTGCTGCAGGTTTTATAGTGCGGCCACTCGGTGGTATTATTTTTGGTAATATTGGAGATAGATTAGGTAGACGTGCAGCTTTAGTTATTAGTATTATAACTATGACAGTACCAACTGTCGGAATAGGGTTATTACCGAGTTATAACACTATTGGAATTGCTGCTCCAATTATTTTAATTATTATTAGGCTTATCCAAGGTTTTTCTCTTGGAGGTGAGTTTAGTGGATGTATTTCATATATAGTCGAGCATGCTTCGATTGAGAAGAGAGGGCTTGCAGGAAGTGCTTCGTTTGTTAGTATGTGTGCTGGGATGCTGCTTGGGCTATTAACTGCGTCCGGTTTTTCTTATTTTATGTCTGCTGATATTCTATTTGAATGGGGATGGAGAGTACCTTTTATCTTAGGATTATTTATTGGTTCTATAGGTTTATATATCAGAAAAAATTTAGCAGAAAGTCCTATTTATAAAAAAGCTAAAGATAAGGGACGGTTAGCACGTTTCCCTTTACGCGAAACATTAACTCAATATCCAAAAGAACTCATGATTGCACTTGGTCTTTATATTACAGTAACTGCTCCTTTTTATACTTCAACGGTTTTTATCGGTAATTTTATGCAAATACTTGGTTATAGTAATCAACAAAGCAGTATTGTAAATAGTATAATATTAATCGTAATGATGATAGTATTTCCTATATCTGCGTATGTTTCAGATAAGGTTGGGCGGCGTCCTGTATTAATATGTGCGATTATCTTGTTAATTTTATTAGTTTATCCTATTTTTGTAGCCTTAGGATCCATGAATATTACTTTAGCTATAATCTCTCAAGTAATATTTGCTGGAATTATAGCTACTTATATGGGACCTATCCCAACGGTTTTAGTTGAGATATTCCCGACTAGAGTAAGATTTACAGGTGTTGCACTTTCATACAACCTTGCAGCTGCTATATTTGGTGGTACTGCTCCAATGGTTGCAATGATTCTAACAAGAATTACTGGCGATAATTATGCTATTTCATATTATTTAATTGCACTTGCCTTGTTATCTTCTATAATCCTAAAATTCTATAAAGAAACATATAAGAAAAATCTAGTAAATTAGGTATAGATATGAGTGAAGTGTTTGAAATACCTAACGGTGAAAGTAAGGTTTTACTACATTGTTGTTGTGCTCCTTGTGTAGGTCCTATAATGGAAAAGATGATAGATAGTAGCATTGAATATACGCTTTTTTTCTATAACCCTAATATTCATCCTAAAAAAGAATATGAGCTTCGTAAAAATGAAAATATTAAGTTTGCAAAGAAGCATAATATAGAATTTATTGATGCAGATTATGATCCGCAAAATTGGTTTAGAAGGGCTAAAGGGATGGAGTTTGAACATGAGAGAGGTAAACGTTGCACAATGTGTTTTGATATGCGTTTTGAGCGCACAGCTTTATATGCTTATGAAAATGGTTTTAAAGTGATTACTAGTTCTCTTGGTATTTCTCGATGGAAAGATATAACACAAATTAATGAATCAGGAATTAGAGCTGCGTCTCATTACGATGGAGTAACTTATTGGACTTATAATTGGCGTAAAAATGGTGGGGCAAGTCGTATTTATGAAATTGCTAAAGAAGAGCATTTTTATAAGCAAGAATTTTGTGGTTGTATTTATTCTTTGCGTGATACCAACGCTTGGAGAATAGCAAATGATCGCCCTAAAATTGATATCGGCAAAGAGTATTATTAGAATTGCATATATTATGTGAAGATCAATAATATTGATATTTAAAATTAACAATTTAATTTATAGAGATATGAAGATAATAAACTTACAGAACTTCATTGCATCATGGTATTTAATGAGTATTATGTCATGAATTAGGTGTTCAAAGATCGCAAGATAAAGCTGACAATTTGAGTTCTAATATATAACTTGATTATGAAAAAACTATCATTTCAACAAATTATTCTGATATTACAAAATTATTGGCAAGATTATGGTTGTGCGATATTGCAGCCTTACGATGCTCATGTTGGAGCAGGTACGTTCCACCCTGCAACTGTGCTTAGATGTCTTGGTACCAAACCATGGTTTGTTGCATATGTTCAGCCATCAAGAAGACCATGTGATAGCAGATACGGTATGCATCCGAATAGAATGCAACATTATTATCAGTTTCAAGTTATTTTAAAACCATCACCAGATAATATTCAAGATTTATATCTTAAAAGTTTAGAATGTTTAAATTTAGATTTAAAAACCCATGATATTAGATTTGTTGAAGATGATTGGGAGTCACCGACACTTGGTGCCTCAGGGCTTGGTTGGGAAGTATGGTGTGATGGTATGGAAGTATCACAATTTACTTATATGCAGCAAGTTGGTGGGATTGAGTGTTATCCTGTTGCCTGTGAAATCACTTATGGCTTAGAGAGACTTGCTTTATATATTCAAGGTATTGATGAAGTAAAAGAGCTCGATTGGAACGGACAGATAGGGGAAAAAGCTTTAAAATACGGTGAAGTAGATTTTGAAGCTGAACGGCAATTTTCAAAATATAATTTAGAGTTTGCAGATAGTGAGATGTTGTTAAGACATTTTAAAGATAGTGGAGAACAATGCGAGAGGTTAGTGAATGTGAACTTACCTATGCCAGCTTATGATGAGTGCCTTAAAGCAAGTCATTACTTTAATCAATTAAATGCGTTAGGTGTAATTAGTGTAACTGAGCGTGCTTCTTATATTTTACGAGTGCGTTATTTAGCTAAAATTTGTTGTATCAAGTGGTTGGAGTTAAGTAGTGAGTGAATTATTATTAGAGCTATTTAGTGAAGAAATACCTGCATTTATGCAAAAAAATGCTGAAGAAGCTTATTTAAATATATTCACAAAAATTTTTAAGGAAAATGAAATATTTGCACAAGTACAAGTCTTCGTAGGACCTCGTAGGATAACACTACATGCTACCAATTTGCCAAAGGTTATTTTGCCAAAAGAGGAAGAAATTAAAGGGCCAAGTATAGAAGCTCCGGAAATCGCGATTAACGGCTTTTGTAAAGTGCATAATGTTAATAAATTCGATCTTTCTACTAAATTAATAAATAAGAAGCTATATTATTTCTTTGTAAAAAAGACACAAGCAAGAGAAATGAAGGAGATTTTGCCAAAGATTATTATAGATGCTATTAATAAATATAGTTGGATAAAATCGATGTTTTGGGGTTGTTATAAAATAAAATGGATAAGACCTTTACGAAATATTTTATGTATATTTGACGGTGAAATATTACCACTGCAATTTGGACATTTAAGCGCTAATAATATTACTTATGGGCATCGTCTTACTAATAATAAAAAATTAGAAATAATAGATTTTGAAAATTATAGAAATAAGCTTTTAGAAAATAACGTTATTTTAGAAAGATTAAAGAGAGAAGAAATCATTAAGGTTGGCTTATTAGAGTTGGCAAACGCGCAAAATCTAAATATAAAACAAGATGCGCGTTTAATAGAAGAAGTAACAGGGCTTAACGAATTTCCTGTCGTATTACTTGGGAAAATACCGCAAAAATTCTTAGAATTACCTGAGGAAGTAATAATCTCTGTGATGCGTAAACATCAGAAATATTTTTGTCTATTCGATAAAACTGGAAATTTTGCTCCATATTTTCTCTTTGTTATTAATGGTAGATTTGTAAATATTGAACTCATTCTTCAAGGAAACGAAAAAGTTTTATCAGCGAGGCTTGCTGATGCTTTATATTTTTATAAGCATGATATAGCTAAAACTTTAGAATCAAGATTCTCTAAATTAGAATCTGTAATATTTCATGCAAAGCTTGGTAGTTTAAAAGAAAAAGTCGATCGTATAACCGATATTTGTCGTTATATAGCTCCAGATAATATAGATTTAATTATGGCAGCTAGACTTTGTAAGAGTGATCTTGTTTCTGATATGGTTGGAGAATTTCCTGATTTACAGGGGATTATGGGCTATTATTATGCAAAGCATGAAGGGCTAAATGAAGAAGTAGCTAAAGCAATTAGAGACCATTATAAACCTCAGGGTTTAAACGATAATGTACCTAGCGGAAATGCTACATTACTTGCTTTAGCAGACAAGTTGGATAGTTTAGTAGGTTTGATTATAGTTGGTGAAACGCCAAATGGTTCAGGTGATCCATATGCTTTAAGGCGTCAAGCTCTTGGTATAATAAGAATAATAATTGAAAATAAATTAGAAATAAATTTTATTAATTTAATTAATTTTGCTGTAAGTTTATACAAGGTTCCAACTAATACTCATTTAGATTCAGTAATATCTTTCTTTGAAGAAAGAGCAAAATTTTACTTTAAAAATGATTATGATATTGCATTAATTAATGCAGTTCTTGATTTAAATTTAGTGGATACCAAATTTAAGCTTGATACATTAAAAGAATTTTTAGTACAAGATGTAGGTAAGCAATTATTAAATGCTTATAAACGAGTTAGTAATATAATTGGTAATCAGAAAATTACTGGCTTAGTTGATGTGAGTCTATTTAGTACGCAGTATGAAAAAGAATTATTTGAAGTAATTCAAATAATTTCTCAACAAATTATAGCTATAATAGCTAATAAAGATTATAAGAAAGCATTAAATTTATTATCATCTTTATTGAAACCAATTACTAGCTTTTTTGATAACGTACTTGTTAATGATTCTGATCCAAAAATCGCTCAAAATCGTTTATCGTTATTACACAATACTTGTGAAGTATTTGATAAAGTAGTTAAGTTTTGTCGTTTGTAGCTTCGTTATCGCATATAGCGTTGATATTTGGATTACTGCTACCTTTGTTATTTTGTGTTTTATTCACGGTACTATTAGTATATTAGTAGTCTTTTGGATATTGTTGTTAAGTCACAATGTGACACTTAATTGAAACCTAACAAAATTAATGCTCAATAAAGCAGTACAATTTATCAAATCCGGTAAAGTAGTTGTGTTTCCAACTGAAACAGTTTATGGGATTGGTGCAGATGCGACAAATAATGAAGCATGTTTAAAAATTTTTCAGTTTAAAAATCGTCCAGTTATTAATCCACTGATCGTGCATGTTGCATCCATAGTGCAAGCAAAAGCTATAGGTGAATTTAATAAACTTGCTGAAAAAATAGCAAGGAAATTTTGGCCTGGACCATTATCTATCGTTGTTCCATTAAAAGATAATGTAAATATTGCCCCTAGTGTAACTGCAGGGCTAAATACAATAGCACTTCGGATACCATCTTATTCTATAGCATTAGCGCTTATCAGACAATCAGTTGTACCTATAGCTGCACCAAGTGCTAATCCTTCAAACTATATTAGTCCGACTAACGCTGAGCATGTTACAAAACATTTTAAAGATAATCGTGAAATTTTTATTTTATCTCCTGAAATCTATCAATGTGAATATGGTTTAGAGTCAACGATCATTGATACTACAACTGTTATTCCTACTATTCTTAGAGAAGGGTTCATCACGTCTGAAATTTTAGAAGAGTTACTTGGAGTAAAAATTTTAAAAGCATCAGAAATAAATAGCATAGTAAAAGCTCCCGGCATGCTTCAAAAACACTATTCTCCCAATGTGCATATTAGATTAAATGCTATAAATTTAAATGATAAAGAAATTGGATTAAATTTTGGCAATAGTAATCTTACAGGAAAATTTGCATTGAATTTAAGCACTGAAGGTAACTTTATAGAAGCTGCAGCAAATCTTTATTCATATTTAAGAATTCTTGACGATTATGCAGCTCTTAATGATATAAATTGTATAGCAGTTGCGCCAGTACCTTTAACGAATATTGGGGCTGCCATTAATGACCGGTTAAAGCGTGCTGCAAAATCATAAATTTTGCTGTTCTATTTTCATTAATCGCTTTTTGATGATATTTGGTGATTATATAATTATCATGCGGTTTTAAATAATCATCGTTATGAATAATTTCAAAATTACCGTTTTGTCTTATTAGTGTAATTGTTTCATAAAAATAATTTTCGATATCTGAAGCAAACACTAAATTACCATTATTTTTTAGCTTATTTTGCAAAATGTTAAGACGTTCCTTATTCAAAATACGTTTTTTCTTTTTTTTGTTTTTTATCCATGGATCAGGAAATAAAATATAGATTCCATCTAAACTATTATTTGGTAAATCGTTTAATATTAAATCTAAATTATTAGGGAATAATAAAAAATTCATTATGTTATGTTGAGCTGCATGTTTTAAAACATTTGCAACTCCGTTTAAATATACCTCTACTCCAATAAAAAGTGTATCAGGGTTAATTTTTGCTTGGTTAATGAAATGCTCGCCCATACCAAAGCCTATCTCAAGAAATATTTTACGCTTTTCACTTGCAAATTTTTCTTTGGAAAATAAATATTTTGGTAATTCGTTATCTAATAATTTTTGTTGCATTTTTGATAAGCTTTTGCCGATTCGTCTTGCATATGATCTATTTAGATTAATAGGTGATATTTCTATTACTCTGTTGTGTGATTGTAAATCTTGATAAATATGATCAATATTATAGCCATAATTCAAAAAGATTTGACACACTTTTTCTGCTTGACTAAACCCTATTTCTAGTATAATCTTACCATTTGGTTTTAAGAATTGTTTTGCATTTTTGGCAATTATACTATAAGCTTCCAAACCATCTTCTTCAGCAAATAATGCAATGTGTGGCTCGTAATTTATTGTTTCAATTGCCATTTCTAGTTTTTCAGAATGCGATATATAAGGCGGATTGCTAACTATAAGATCAAACTTTTGCTTGTTTAGTTTTTCAAACCAATTGCTATGAATAATCTGAATGCGATCAGTTACATTATGTTTTATGGTATTACTTTTAGCAACTTTTATTGCATCGACACTTATATCGGTTGCAATTACGCTCGTGTTTGGTAGTTCGCATAATAAACTGATAGCAATGCAACCGCTACCTGTTCCGAGTTCGAGTATGTTGTAATGCTGTATTGTCTTCACTGAATCTAGGCTTTTTAATTTGGAGCACGTGTTCAAGTCATTGCGTGACACTACTAATCCTATGACCACATCTATCAAAATTTCTGTATCTATACGTGGGATTAATACATGCTTATTCACAATAAATTCACGCGAGTAAAATTCTTTAATACCTGTAATATATGCTATTGGTTCGTGCTCTAACCTTCTCTCTAACAGTTTTTCAAAAGCTTCTATTTCAGCTTCACTCAATTGTTCATTAAGCTTAATAAGTAAATGCTCAATAGGTTTATTTGTTACATGCTGTAATAAAATACGCGCTTCTAATTCTGGTAAATTAATACCTATTTTATTTAATTTATCGTTAGCATTATTAAGAATTTGCTTTATAGAATATTGCATTGGATAGAGGTATTTTTTTGCATCTTTTCTAATATTGTTTATTATTGTTGCATAATGAATGTACTAAGGAAATGTTTATTATCGATATTATTATCTATATGGTTGGTATGTTGATCTGAATTTAATTTATTATGAGCTTTAACAATGATTGAAAATAGCACGCATCATCTATTAAATTATTTGTCAGAGGAGCGATTAAAGTCGAAAATGCTAGTTTGCATCTAATATTCTTGTAGTAAATATGTTTCTGATTTTATCAATCTTAATTACAGATTTTAAGATTTAAGTCAGAAAGTCCATTTTTTCATGATTAAGCTCTAATTAGAAAATTGACTATGTGAAATATAAGCTTTTTATTTACATTAGCTACTTCTGCAGCTAAATCATTAGCATATCTTATGATATGTAAAGATATAAATATATTATTCATTATAATTGAAATACAATTTATGTCAACCTATCTTTTACTTAGATTTTTTATTCTTAAAATCTTGTCTATAGTGCCTAATCGGTTATGATCTCTTGCATATCTCTTGGTATCGCACAAGAAAATTCCATAATCTTATTACTAGTTGGATGTGTAAAACTTAAATACCAAGAATGCAGAGCTTGGCGTTTAAAATCTATTAATTTAGCTTTTAGTTTAGGTGGCGAATTAATAATTTTACGGTTGTTATTACCATAAGTTTGGTCACCAACTACCGAATGCTTTAAATTACTTAACTGTACTCTGATTTGGTGCGTTCTACCGGTACTAAGCTTGCATTCCACCATACTAAGAGTGCCGCCGTAAAATAGCTCTAAAGTCTTGTAATGCGTAACAGCTTTTTTTCCACCGTATTTTAATATTGTCATTTTTTTGCGGTTATTTCTATTACGACCTATATTATTATTAATTATTCCTTCTAGTGGATTAATTACCCCCCAAACTAATGCTTTATATTTTCGTATCACCTGCCTTTGTTCTATCTGTTTGGCAAGTAGCATATGAGCTTTATTATTTTTAGCAACAACCATCAAACCTGTAGTTTCTTTATCTAAACGATGTACTATTCCTGGCCTTTCTGCTGAACCAATATCTGATAAATTCTTTGTATGGTGCAGTAATGCATTAACAAGAGTATTATCATGATGTTTTGCACCTGGATGTACAGTTATACCTGCTGCTTTGTTAATTACTATCAAATCATCATCTTCATAAATTATATCAAGTGTTATATTTGCTGATGTAATTTTTAGTTCTTCAGGCTCTTTAAAAGAAAATAATATAGTATCATTCTCCTTGACCAAAACATCAGAATCAGAAATAATCACATCATTAATTTGTACACAAGAATTCTTAATAGCTTTTTGAACTTGATTTCTTGAGACCTTTTCAAGGAGTGATGATAAAGCTTTATCAAGCCTTGTGTTGTTTAGTTCCTTTGGTATATGATATGTTAACATATTTTATTGTAAGATAATGAATGATATTTTTAAATGGTTAAATGCAATCGGTGTTGAATATTATTGCTACGAACACACACCACAAAAAATACCTAATAATACTGAACTCACTGAAAAGCAACAAGTAGAACTTATGCATACAACAGAAGCGGCATGTAATAATAATGTTCATGATAATATCACTTTATCAAGATCTCTTGCAGATAAAGCTAATAATATCGCAGAACTACGAGAATCTCTACTAAATTTTAATGGTTGCGAACTTAAGAAATTTGCTACTAATACAGTTTTCGGTGATGGTAATCCACAAGCTAAAATTATGTTAATAGGTGAAGCTCCAGGGAATACTGAAGATTTAAAAGGGATACCTTTTTGTGGTGAAAGTGGTAATTTACTTGATAATATGTTGTATGCTATAGGGATTTCACGGAAAAATAATTTTTATATTACTAATATGGTATTTTGGCGTCCTCCTGCTAATAGACAACCGACTCTGGAAGAAGTTGATATTTGTAGACCTTTTGTAGAAAAACATATTGCCCTAATTAATCCTAAGTTACTTATTCTAGTTGGTAGCACTGCTGCAACTAGTTTACTTGGAAAAAATTCATGTATTACTAAAATTAGACAAGAATATTACTTTTATACAAATAAATATATATCAACTCCTATTCAAACTACTGCAATCTTTCACCCTGCATATTTACTGAGACAACCTATGCAAAAACGCACCTCCTGGTATGATCTACTAAAGATTAAGGAATATTTAGTGAATAATAGAGTTATTGCATAACTTGTACATCTAATACTATATATATTTTTCCATATATTTAAGCGTACCATATATTTAAGCGTAATATATGTGTAACAAATACAATGTTTATAGCAGCAAACAGTAAATATTTTTGTTAGAAAATTAGATATCATGACACTAGATTAGTGTACTTGAAATTTATTAAATCAAATGCAGCTCATATTTTTTATAAAATTATTCTGTTATTAAATGCATGTAATATAAGATAAATAAAGTATAAAAATACTTTAGAAATAGTAAAAGAAATTTATCACTGAAATTGTTTGTATTATGTGGTTACAGATTTTTTAAAAGAAAAAAATATTAGTATGGTATATTGAAGTGTTAGCGTAATATTTTATGGATCACAATAAGGAGTTATTTTTTCTGTAAAAGATATAGTAAGAAGAGGAGGAGGTATAGCATATAATAAAGCTAATATAAAAATATTATCTAGAAAATTGCATTTTTATTCAAAAAAGCTTTTAACTTATAGCGAAAATAGAGGTGTATGTGTTTTTAATTTTCATTAACCTTACACGTTGAGTAAGATATCAAAGAAAATTTATAAATCATAATTCATTTCTAATTTCCTATAATTAGGGTTATACTTACTGATGTAAAATAAGGTATATACATTATGACTAATGGAAATAATAATAATTTAGAATTTGCGGAATTAAAAATTAGAGGTAAAATGTTTAAATTACCTATACTTAAAGCAAGTATAGGTAAAGATGTAATAGATATAAGTAGGGTATCTGCGGAAGCCGATTGCTTTACTTACGATCCAGGTTTTATGTCTACTGCTTCTTGTCAATCTACCATCACATATATAGACGGTGATAAAGGAATCTTATGGCATCGAGGATATGATATTAAAGACTTAGCTGAGAAAAGTGATTTTTTAGAAGTGGCATATTTGATGATTTATGGGGAACTACCAAGTAGTGAGCAGTATCATAATTTTACTACAAAGATTGCTCATCATGCATTAGTAAATGAAAGATTACACTATTTATTTCAAACCTTTTGTAGTTCTTCTCATCCTATGGCTATTATGCTTGCAGCTGTTGGTTCTCTTTCAGCATTTTATCCTGATTTATTGAATTTTAATGAAACAGACTATGAACTTACCGCTATTAGAATGATTGCTAAGATACCTACTATCGCTGCAATGTCTTATAAATATTCTATAGGGCAGCCATTTATTTATCCTGATAATTCATTAGATTTTACCGAAAATTTTCTACATATGATGTTTGCAACTCCTTGTACTAAATATAAAGTAAATCCAATAATAAAAAATGCGCTTAATAAGATATTTATCTTACATGCAGACCATGAGCAGAATGCTTCTACTTCAACAGTACGAATTGCTGGCTCATCAGGAGCTAATCCTTTTGCATGTATTAGCACTGGTATTGCATCACTTTGGGGGCCTGCTCACGGTGGAGCTAATGAAGCAGTGATAAATATGCTTAAAGAAATTGGTAGTTCTGAGAATATTCCTAAATATGTAGCTAAAGCTAAAGACAAAAATGATCCATTTAGGTTAATGGGTTTTGGTCATCGAGTATATAAAAGTTATGACCCGCGTGCTGCAGTACTTAAAGAAACTTGTAAAGAAGTATTAAATGAACTAGGGCAGTTAGAAAATAATCCGTTGTTACAAATAGCAATAGAACTTGAAGCTCTTGCTCTTAAAGATGAATATTTTATTGAGAGAAAATTATATCCAAATGTTGATTTTTATTCAGGCATTATCTATAAAGCTATGGGTATACCGTCGCAAATGTTCACTGTACTTTTTGCAATAGCAAGAACCGTAGGTTGGATGGCGCAATGGAAAGAAATGCACGAAGATCCTGAACAAAAAATCAGTAGACCTAGACAACTTTACACTGGTTATGTACATAGAGAATATAAGTGTATTGTAGAAAGAAAGTGACGAATTAAAATTCTATTTACTAGGTTATTAATAAATTTGTCTCATAAAGTCAAACTAAAATTATATGAGATATAAAGGTGATAAATTTAGTGATTTAGATGATGAATTAGAAATATAATTACTTCATCTAAAATTTTTTAGCAAAAATCATCATTTTAATAAAAAAGATGCTTTTTGTATTATGTGTTGTCCAATGCGCGATAATTTTTATTTTTTAAATATTACGGAAACCTAGAAAAATTAGAATAATATCACATTCTATAATCAAGATAGAATACCATTAAATAAATTCACATCTGCAATCCTTTTGGAAGATTAATCAGAAGATTAAGAGGAAATTTATAATTTATATTATAATAATTAAAGCTTACTAACAACTTTTAAATTTTAAAACACTTATATCACTAACAAGAAAGTAAAATGCATTTTATTGATGAAGTTAAAATATATATAAAAGGTGGAAACGGCGGCAATGGTTGTATTAGTTTTCATCGTGAGAAATTTGTTGACAGAGGTGGACCGGATGGTGGAGATGGTGGATTTGGTGGCAGTGTTATTTTTAGAAGTAATCACCATATTAATACATTAGTGAACTATCGATATCAACAGCATTTTATCGCAGAAAACGGTGGAAACGGCAAAGGTTCAAATCGCAGTGGTAAATCAGGAAAATCATTAATTCTTGATGTTCCAATCGGTACTCAAATTTTTTCTGAGGACGGCAATATATTATTGCATGATTTCACGGAAGATGAAAAAAGTTTTGAAATAATTAAAGGAGGATGTGGTGGTCTTGGTAACAGCCATTTCAAAACATCTGTTAATCAAGCGCCAAGAAAGCGTACAGAAGGAGAAATTGCGCAAGAAATGTGGATTCATTTGAGACTAAAACTACTTTCTGATGTTGGGCTTGTTGGGTTACCCAATGCAGGTAAATCTACTTTTTTATCTGTTGTAACAGCAGCGAAACCTAAGATTGCTGATTATCCATTTACTACTTTAGTGCCAAATCTTGGAGTTGTATATATTAATGATGAAGAGTTTGTAATAGCTGATATTCCAGGTTTGATTGCAGGAGCTCACCAAGGACACGGACTTGGAGATAAATTCTTAAAGCATATAGAAAGATGTAATGTATTAATACATTTAATAGATGGTTCTAGTCATAATGTAATCGCAGATTATGATACTGTACGTTTTGAACTTGAATCATATTCGGATTATTTAAAAAATAAAATCGAAATCATATGTATTAATAAATGTGATGTTCTTACTGATGAGGAAATACAAAAAAAAATAAAGAAGCTTCAGAGAGTTACTAATAAAGTAGTGCACCCTATTTCTACTTATACTAATCTAGGTGTGAATAAAATAGTTAAACTTGCTTTAGAGATTATAAAAAATCAAATATAGTAATATTTAAGTATTAACTACGTGCACCAATTTTTGTAAAGTAAAACTATAGTAAATAAGAAAATCTGATTTAAATTTATTATTTCTACCTAAATCTACGATTACTAATCATGACTTAATTGTTCTACGTTGTATTATAGCAATGACAATTAATTAACTTTAAATTAAACTAATACGTTGCTGTTCTTCGGTTTCAAGATATTTTTCTAGCTCTTCCTTAGAATATCTCTTTTCTTTAAGTTGTATTTCATTATTAAATATATATTGTACAGTTTTATCTTCTAATGCAGGACCTCTAAGCCCTTCAATGGCTCTAGGATTATTTTTGTAAAAATCAAATATCATATTTTCTTGTCCAGGAAAATTACGTGCTTGCTGCATAATAACTTTTTTCAAATCATCAGGCTCTAGTTGTAAATTTTTAAATTTTGCGTACTCAGCAAGTAATAAGCCTATGCGTACACGTCGTAGTGCTAATTTATTATAATATTCTATTATTTCTTTAGAGGATTTCCCATTTAATAATGATCCATCATGTTTATTTTTATCGGTTTCGGATTTTAAAATATTTTTTTCTTGCTCTAATAAAGATTCTGGTACATCAAAATCTAACAATTTTTCTAACTTATCAAATAAGTTCATTTTCATTATAGTATTAATAGCTTCTTCTGACTCATTTTCTATTTGTTTAGCAAAATGTGTACGTAATTCTTCAAGGCTATTACTCTGGAATTTTTTAGCAAACTCCTCATCAATAACAGTAGGTTCTGCAGTATGTACTGCTTTAATTTGTACTACAAAATGAGCATCTTTACCTGATAAATTTCTAGCATGGTAATTTTCAGGAAAAGTAACATTAACATCTACTTTACTA
The DNA here is from genome assembly GCF_000008045.1 of Rickettsia typhi str. Wilmington. Taxonomy (NCBI): domain Bacteria; kingdom Pseudomonadati; phylum Pseudomonadota; class Alphaproteobacteria; order Rickettsiales; family Rickettsiaceae; genus Rickettsia; species Rickettsia typhi. The sequence continues at coordinate 1,060,214 of NC_006142.1, read as the reverse complement.
CCTGTTTTAGAACCTATTAATTGTTGTTCAAAACCTGGAATAAGTGTATTACTACCTATTATTACCTTAAAATCATTTAATTTGCCCTCATCAAAAGCTCTATCCTTAATATATCCGATTGCATCAATAGTAACCTGATCACCATCTTTTATTTTTGTTTTACTTTCTTTAGTATAACATTTTGTTAATGCAGCAAGTTTTTCTAATTGTGCTTCGACATCTTTAGAGTTTACTGCTAATTTTGGACGATCTAGTGAGATTTTCTTTAAATCTGGAATAGTAATCTTAGGTAACAATTCTATTTTTACTGTAAATTCTAAAGCTTTATCGGGTTCGTTTTGCAATTCTTCAATTTTTGGTCTGCCGATTATATTTAGATTATACTCTTTAATAACGTGATTTACTAAATTGTTAATTCTTTTTTCTATTATATCATTCCTAATAGAAATACCGTATTTCTTCTTAACAATTGAAATAGGTACTTTACCAACTCTAAAACCCGCTACTTTAACTTTTTTGGTTAAATCAAGTAATTCTTTTTGAATGTCGTAATCTATTTCACTTAAAGGAGTAGAGATTCTTGCATGAAAATTCAATCCTTCATTTTTTAATACGATAATCCCCATTTTAATAATCCATTAATTCTGTATATAGCGTGCAATCAAAATAAACTATAGAGCTGAAATATGCAATAGTTTTTGTAAAATCCTATTATAGGCATTTCTAACTGTGAGTTTTGCAAAATTTACATTTGCTGTTAGATTAATTATCTATTTTTGTCATTAATAAATATTTAGTATGAGTACTTAACAGAACTTTTCTATAGAAGTAAGACCTTGCTTCTTATAATTTTAAAGGCTTACAACAACTTTGGATTCATCAAATATAGATCGGTTATTATATAGTCAAAATCCTTCTGTAATTTCTATTGTTTTTTGCTAATGCTTGAGCATTGAGTAATTGTTTATCATTGCTTGCTCACTCTTTTTCTTGGTTATTCCGTATAACTATCAACTATCTATCTTACTATTTTAGAACTCAACTATTCTTAAGTATAGGTTTAATGAGTGTCATAATTGCAGTTTTATCATCAAAAAAGGACATTGTCATTATTATTAAGTTTTACTTTGTAATCAACTAGCTATAGTCGATTTGTATCAGTGCTTTTTCTTTTTTATGATTTCTACTGTGTTTTGGTCAAGAATAGAGCTTTAAATAAATTTATAGTATTCTATGGTATTTTTTGCAATAAACGTGATGATGAAGGAGTAAAAAAGCAAATAAATTTTGTATAATGTTTGTTACTTTGTTTACCATTATTGTAATCACGAGCTAAACTACTGAAAGTATTATTGATATATAATTCCTAGCTAACAAAAGAAATTATATATCAATTATGCAACACAGTTGAAAATTTCTTGTAATTATGTCATGCAATAAGATGTAAACGTACTTCTTTGTTCAGTTCTTTTGTAGAGGATAATTCTATATCAAGCTCTGCAAATATATGTACTAATGCTGTAGATAAATCGTTAATCATTTTATCAGTATGGGCAGGTGTTGGGATGATACGTAGGCGTTCTGTACCTCGTGGTACTGTTGGAAAATTGATATGTTGAACGTAAATACCATATTCATTAAGGAGCATATTTGATACTTTCGTTGCTTTAATCGGGTCACCAATAATTATTGGTATTATATGACTTTCATTTTTCAAGTAAGGTATATTAAAATGTTCAAAAGAGTTTTTAAGCTTTGTCACTACTTCTTGATGTTTTATTCGTTCTTCATTTGATACTTTAAGATGTCTAATACTATGGGTTGCAGCAGTAGAAATTACTGGTGGAAGGGAAGTGGTAAAAATAAATCCTGGGGCAGTTAGTCTTATAGCGTCGATTAAATTATAGTTGCTCGTGATGTAACCACCGATAGTACCGTATGCTTTAGCAAGTGTTCCTTGGATAATATCAATTTGATTGCTACAATCAAGAAGTTCAGAAATGCCACCACCCTGTTTACCGTATAAACCGACTGTATGTACTTCATCGATAAATGTTAAAGCATTATATTTTTTAGCTAAGTTGATTATGTCTTTGATAGGTGAGAAAAAGCCATCCATAGAGTATGCTGATTCAAAAACAATAATTTTAGGTTTATTTATATCAACTGATTGTAGAAGTTTTTCTAGGTGCTGAACATCTAAATGTCTATATACATACTTCTCAGCTCTTGAACTTGTAATGCCTGCAATTATTGATGCATGATTTAGTTCATCTGAGAAAAATACTATATCAGGTATAATTTTAGCAAGGCTTGCAAGTGTTGTATCATTTGCAACAAAACCAGAAGTAAAAACTAAAGCTGTTTCTTTGCTATGTAAATCTGCGAGTTCTTTTTCGAGTTCAAGAATAGAAATATTATTACCCCCAATATTGCGAGTTCCACCTGATCCTACTCCGTATTCTAGCAATGCATCTATAGAAGCTTGCATTACTTTTATATGTTTGCTCATACCTAAATAGTCGTTAATACACCACATAACTATTTGTTTGTCTTCATACTCTGCAAAAGGGAAATTATCTGCTTGTCTTTTTAAAGACTTAAATTCTCGATATCTTCCTTCACTTTTAATTTTGTCTATATGTTTATTAAATATAGTATCGTAATAAGACATTATTGGTTTGTTAGAAATTTTTATGTGAATTGTAAAATGTACTATGTCATACTTGTTGCTTGAACACAGAAAATACCAATATTCCTATTGGGTTCTGTGATAATGTAGCGTGACGACAATGGATTTTAACTATTTTACATTAAAATTACAAAAGTTTAAAGTTATAATATAGCTTTTTGTAAAATATCATTTAATCTCTTTGAAAATGCTCCTGTATCAGCAATCGGTTCACCTTCTAAAATACAAGCTTGATCAAATATTAGATTTACCAATTCCTCATTATTTTTATTATTTGCTTTTAGATCATTAAAAATTTTTTCTATGATTTTATTTTTCGGATTTAGTTCTAGATTTTTAGCAGAAGCACTTGCTATTTGTTTCTGCTCTATTAAAAAGCGTTCCATACGAATATCCATAGCAGTGTCGCTTACTGCAAGACAAGCAGGGCTTAAAGTAAGTTTTTTAGATATTTTAACTTCTTTTACTAACTCGCCTAGTATTTCTTTAAAATAATCTGTTAGTAATTTATACTCATCATCAGATTTTTTACTATCTGTATTTTTATCCTGAGGTCGTGAAGTAGTATGCTCTACATCTATATCACTTCTTGTCGCTGATTTAATGGCATATCCTTTATACTCGCTATTAACGTTGACCCAAAAATCATCTACTGTATCGGTAAAAAGTAATACATCGATATTTTTATTTAATAACCCTTCAATTTGTGGACTTGAAAGTAATTTATCAGGGTTATCACCGCTTAAATAATATATAGTATTCTGCCCTTCTTTAAAATTTGCTATATATTCGTCAATGCTAATCATTTTATTATGCAATGCACTTCTGAATATGCATACCTCTAATAATTTTTCATGATCGGTTGTAGCTTCACATAAACCCTCTTTTAAAGCACCTCCGAAATTAGTCCAAAACTTATTATATTCTTCAGGTAATTCCTCTTTCTTTTTCCTAAGTTCACCAAGTACTCGCTTTGTAATAGCATTTTTAATTTTTTCCAGTACGTTATTATGCTGTAGTGATTCACGGCTAATATTTAATGGCAAATCTTCTGAATCCACTACACCCCGTAAAAATCTTAAATATGATGGAATTAAATCAATATTTTCATCAGAAATAAATACTCTTTTTATATATAATTTCACTCTCCTTTTACGATCAGGATGAAATAAATCAAATGTTTTGCTTGAAGGGATAAAAAGTAGATTAGTAAATTCTATAGCTCCTTCATTTTTATTATGTAAAGTAACCCATGGATCATCAACTGAATAAGATAAGCTTTTATAAAATTCTTTATATTGTTCTTCTGTAATCTCTGACTTCGGTCTTGTCCATAATGCAGATGCTGAATTAAGCTGGATTTCATTATTACTCGCTTCATCACAGAAATATATAGGTACTGCTATATGATCGGAATAGCTTTTAACTATATGTTTTAATCTAAAATGGTCAAGAAATGTAGTTTCTGCCTTTTTGATATATAAAACGATTTCGGTACCTCTTGCAAATTCTTGTTCTGAATCTGCAACAATATATTCACCAAGGCCGTCTGATTCCCAAGTATAGACTTTATTCTCACCAGCTTTTCTTGAGGTAACAGTCACCTTATCTGCTACCATAAAGCTTGAATAAAATCCAACACCGAACTGACCGATTAGCATATTATCTTTTTTAGAATCACCGGAGAGGTTTTTAAGGAAATTTGCTGTACCTGATCTTGCAATAGTACCGAGATTTTCTATTAAATCCTCTTTATTCATACCAATGCCATTATCACGTATAATAATCTGTTCATTATCCTTATCAACTTTAACTATAATTTTAAAATTGCTATCACCCGATATTAATTCACTATTACTTTGTGATAAATAACGTAATTTATCACAAGCATCCGAAGCATTAGAAATTAATTCTCTCATAAAAATCTCTTTATTACTATAAAGAGAGTGAATCATTAAATTTAAAATCTTGCCAACCTCGGCATCAAATTTCTTTTTTTCTTGTGTCATACTAAACCGATTTTCTTGTTTTTAGATTTGTTACATAATAACACATATCTCTAGAGTCATCTCATGTCTTGTCAACGGTGTCCAAATTATTTACCATATTTTTGGATACAGTAAGAAATGAGATGACAGAAGAAAAATGTAATAAAACTATTTATTTAATATAGGAATTAATAATCAAATTTAAATAGTCTTCGTTAATATTTTTTATCAATATTGTTTTTAAGCTATGAGTATGACCTTTAATAATTTCTATACTACTACGTGATAATTTCCATTCTTTTGCTAGATAATTGATGATTCCTTCATTAGCTTTACCTTGCTCCGGTGCTGCTGTTATAGATAATTTTATATATGGAATATTGTTGATAATTACAAAATTATTAATTAGATTCTGTTTAGAATATGGCTTTACTTTAATATTAATTAAAGCTTCATTTTTAAAATTGTTGTAGATATAAAATTTATTCATAAATATTTTAATTGATCACATTTTTTATTCTTTCTAATAAAAAAAGAATTCTTGCATAAAACTATTTAAACTGATATAAGGTTTACCGTAAGCTACATGCACCCTTAGCTCAGCTGGATAGAGCAACAGATTTCTAATCTGTGGGTCAGAGGTTCGAATCCTTTAGGGTGCGCCATTCTTCATTTTTGTTAAAACATATTAAACTGCAGATGCAATCAAATAAAGCGTTTTTCCATTTTCCAGAAAAATTTGATGAAGCTAATTTTTAATTATTGCACCAGATCTCTAACTAAGAAGCTTTATTTTTTATTTTAAAATTGATTCTCTTCTCTTATAAGAGGAATTAAGCAACCATCATACCACTTAAGCTCATTAAAAAAATAAATCATGAAGTTTTTGCTGATTCTATGTATTGGCAACACTTTTTGTTAAATAACATGATCAAGGTATATTAATTTTACTGAACCGCTTAATTCGTTTTACATTTATGTAGAGTAGAAATTAATAATTGTAATATTATTAAATATTTCCGTTAAGCGAGAAGTAAGAGTTATCCTAATAAATGAAATATAGCTATAGAAATACAAAGGCAATTTTTAAAGCTTATTTTTTTTCAGACAAAGATGTCAATAGCAAATAATTTCATAAGAAAATGCCTAATTACATATCTATTGTTAGAGTAATATGTTCTTGTACAAATTCAATTAAAAAATCAGCAATTATTAAACTATTTTGGTATAAACAAAATATCCTAATTTTTCTAATAATAAAATGTATTAGCAATTCTTTGAATCACTAAAATTTAAAGGAAGTATTATAAAGTAGTATAATCAAATATTGATGATTATAATATGTCATTAACAAGCAACATAACCTAACAGAGATTTAATTGAGAAGGTGTATGCTTTTATGAAAGTAATGAAATTGGATAGTGATATATTGAAAAAGATACACTGATTCAGTAAGAAGGAATACATAAAGTGGCGCTAAAATGTGAAATTAAACATAAGTGATGTTAAAGTAAATATTACTTTAGTAGATAGTAGAAGCAATTATTACATATCTTTAATTTTAAAACGTAAGAACTGTTAAAGGGCAACATATTAAATAATTATTATATAACTACTTTAGAAGAATATGTACTGATTTGTGTAATGACTTAGGAATGCTAGATTTATTTACTCAACCCTTGCAATATGTTTCTTATAAATTTTGTTATAATAAGTATTACTTATTTGTCTTCTGTAATTTGTTATTGTTAATAATGCAAAATTTGAATTTAACTTAGACTCATATGTAATGTTATAGCAGTAAAAATTTTAAAAATTTGGAACTTTCCAAAATAATTTGGTATAGCAGGCATAACATTAAGTTCAAAATCCATGATAAGTGATTGTCTAATGACAATAATTAATAAACATTGCAATAGTAATATGAAATCTAGTTGCTTTATATGGTATATCTTATAATAGTTTAGAATACTTTATATGCTTATAGGGTCTAATTTAACATTTTATTTTAACTTGTTTAAGAGCACGGTTAATTTTGTTAGTATAATATATTGCAAAATTCAAAACAGAATATATGTCATGTATAATCCATTATACCAATATGGCGATGTTTTGTTATTAATTTTTTCTTTCTAAAAAGATTTAATATACTTTTATATATCTCGATTAGTTTTTTGAAAGTTTTAAGTAATGTATGCTTTACATTAGCAAATTTAGGAGTTTCTTGCAATTCACTTCTTGCTACTGTGCTTATAACGGTAATATTTCAAAAATGTATAACGTCAATTTAAGATATAATATAGTAGCAACTATTAAAAGTTGCAAAATTAGTAGCGGAAACCTGTAGCTAAGGATACAATAGGATATTTTATTGTAGTAAACTCAGTTAGATAAATTTCTAATCTTATTATATTTATCATTGAGGATAGGATAGAACAATTTTCTATAATATTACAATAGAGGTGTAATATATCAGCAGTAAGAAATAATGCAGTTACTATAGCACGGGAGTTGCTACTGTAGTTTTGCGTTCATTATGTATCGCTTAAATATCAAAAAACAATAACATGAATAGCCTATAAGATAAAAGTAGAAAGTAGCACATAAAACTGAGCTATATAGTTAAGTAGAGTAAGCATCAACTTTTGGGCAAAAGCTCATTAATATATGGACATATCACAATATCAACGTACCTAATTACAAATAAGATTTAGCGCCTGCTTTTGTATCATTGTTAAACTTTTATTCCTTGTCAGAGCCTATATAATAGGTATCAAAAATTAAATTGTAATTATACTGTTTTGTATAAAAGTCAATTAAGGATTTTATATAATTTTGCTTAATTACAAATTAGAGGAATGTCTAATATATTAGACCAAACTTTATCCCAACCTTTTGTATGAGAAATATTAGGCAAAGTGTGGTGTTTTACACATAGTGAGCTACTGATTTTTACGTACAGTTCTGCTATGAAAGGTGGCACTTTTTTGTCATTCATGCCGGATAAATGTAATTGAGGAATATTATCCACCTGTTTTGCATAATTTATCGGGTTTAATGATTTAACTAAGTAACCGCGATAATTATGATATTTATCAAATTTTTCAGTATCTAAATTACCAGCAATGGTTATAATATCTTTAACATTACTATTTTGAGCAGCAATTAATATTGCAAGTCCTCCACCACCAGAAAAGCCGATTAAGCTAAATTTTTGTCCATTATTGATAATATTTATGACATTGTTAATTGAGTCTACGACTTCCTGTCCCATTCTTTTATCTACCCAATAATCGCTAATACATTTTGAGTTCATTTCTAAAGGAGTGTATTGACAAGGGCGTGCTATATAAACAACATTAGATCTTTTATCAATTGTAGCAAGCTTTAAGAGCATTAGATTAACAGGGGTAGGATTGTTAGAGTTAATGCCGTTATCGGTGAGGTGCCCATCTCCTTCAATATAGAATACAAATGGTAGATGATTAGCAGTAATACGTTGAAAAGTTGTCAGAGTAAAATTACCACCATTTATTAACTTCATCTGAAAATTATTTTGATGCGCTATCTCTTGTGCATGCTTTATCCTATTAGCTACATCATGAGTTGTAGAACAACCTAAGAGCAATGAAGTAAGTAATAAAACAAATTTTGACATAATTGCTTATGTGATTTAATGTTTCCGTGTGATTTGCTTCTAATCTAATTTAGACTAAGCAATCTCAGTATATTTGACTAGATTATAATGAAGTCTAAGGTTGCTCGCAATGATTGTAAGTAATTAAAATGGTATTTCGTCGTCTAAGTCGCTATGATCAAAAGAATGATTTTTAATTTCAGGATACTTATACTCGTTATGTCCTGAACCTTGTGTATGATTATTAGAGTTTTTGTTATCTAATAATATTAATTGAGAATTAAAATTTTGTAATACAACTTCCGTTGTATATTTTTCTTGACCTGAATTATCATTCCACTTGCGAGTTTGCAATGAACCTTCGATATATAATTTACTACCTTTTGTTACATAGCGTTCTACAATAGATACCAGTCCTTCACTAAATATCACTACTCTATGCCATTCAGTTCGTTCTTTTCGTTCACTTGTAATACGATCTTTCCAGGTTTCAGTTGTTGCTAAGGAGAGATTAATGATTTTTTTCCCTTCACCTGTAGTTCTGATTTCCGGATCACGTCCTACATTCCCTATTAATATTACTTTATTTAAACTACCTGCCATAGATTACTACCTATTTTAAATATTATTATTGCAATAATAAAATAAAAGAGCCTATAATACTACAGATTTTTTAAAAATATCTCAAAATTTTGTAGTAAAGTGATTATGAACGAAGAATATATTAAGGTACGCGGTGCTAAAGAGCATAATCTAAAAAATATAAATGTTGATATTCCAAGGAATAAATTCGTTGTTATCACTGGTCTTAGTGGTTCAGGTAAATCTTCTTTAGCGTTTGATACTATTTATGCAGAAGGTCAAAGGCGATATGTCGAAAGTTTGTCTTCATATGCTAGACAATTCTTGCATTTACAAAATAAACCGAATGTTGAATCTATTTCTGGGTTATCACCAGCTATTGCAATTGACCAAAAAACTACTTCCAAAAATCCTCGTTCTACTGTTGGGACTATAACTGAAATTTACGATTATCTTCGGTTATTATATGCAAGGGTTGGAATTCCTTACTCTCCAGTCACAGGTCTTCCGATACATAGTCAAACAGTTGCTGAGATGGTAGATATAATTAATGAACTACCTAAAGGTACAAAAGTATATTTACTAGCTCCTATTGTTAGAGGACATAAGGGTGAGTTTAGACGTGAAATTATCAATCTGAAAAAGCAAGGTTTCCAAAAATTAATAGTTAATGGTGAAGTTTGTGAAATTGATGATTTACCAAAGCTTGATAAAAATAAGAAGCATAATATAGAGGTTATTGTTGATAGAATAGTTTTAGATGAGAATTTAGGTAATAGGCTTGCAGATAGTTTAGAGAGTTCATTAAATCTTGCTGATGGTATTACTTATTTAGAAATTGTGGAATTACCACAAGCAGTTAAGAGTCAATTTAAAAAAAATCAGCGTATTACTTTTTCCGAAAAATATTCTTGTCCGGTATCAGGTTTTCATCTTACTGAAATAGAGCCGCGCATATTTTCTTTTAATAGCCCTTTTGGAGCATGTCCTAAATGTGAAGGCATAGGTAAGGAATTTTTCTTTGACAGGGATTTAATAGTTCAGGATCAAAGAATTTCTATTAAAGATGGCGCAATAGTACCTTGGGGTAGTACATCTTCTAAATTTATCCTAGAGACATTAAAAGCGCTTGCCGATCATTATAAATTTTCTATTGAAGTACCTTTTATAAGTTTATCACAAAATGTGAAAGATATTTTATTTGAAGGTTCAGGAGAAGAGGAAATAAAGTTTGAATTCCATGACGGTTCTAAAACACAAATAATAAAACAACCTTTTGCTGGTATAATACCAAGTTTACAGGAAAAGGATCGTACTATCGAATCTGTTTTAATTAAAGAAGAACTTGCTAAATTTAAGTCAGAGCATAAATGTACTGCTTGTTCAGGGTTTAGATTAAAAGATGAAGCATTATGCGTTAAAATCGCAAATCTTCATATAGGTGAAGTAGCAGGTATGAGTATTGCAGCTTTACAAAAATGGTTTAGTCATTTAGAAGAAAAATTAAATCAAAAGCAATTATTTATTGCTAAGCGTATTCTTAAAGAAATTAATGAGAGATTAAAATTTCTTATGAATGTTGGTCTTGATTATCTAACATTATCACGAGAAGCAGGTACTTTATCAGGAGGTGAGAGTCAGCGCATTCGTCTTGCATCTCAAATAGGCTCAGGTCTTAGCGGTGTTTTATATGTACTTGATGAGCCGTCTATAGGTCTTCATCAACGAGATAATACAAGATTAATCGCAACACTTAAAAGGCTTAGGGATCTCGGTAATACCGTTTTGGTAGTAGAGCATGATGAAGAAACAATGTATGAAGCAGACCACATTATTGATATAGGACCAGGAGCTGGTATTCACGGTGGTCGTGTTATTGCAGAAGGTAATGCTGAAAAAATAAAGCATTTTGAAGAAAGTATTACAGGTAGATATCTAAGCGGTCGTCAAACAATTAAAGTACCATCTGAAACAAGGGTAGGACATGATAATAGGGCAATTGAATTACTTGGTGCAGTATCTAATAATTTAGATAATGTTGATATCAAAATTCCACTAGGTACTTTTACTGCTATAACAGGAGTATCAGGAAGTGGTAAATCAAGCTTAATGATTCATACTTTATATAAGGCAGCTTTAAAGCATTTAGAGCCAACTAGCAAAGTATTTCCAGGTAAATATAGAGAATTGAAAGGACTTGAATATATTGATAAAATTATTGATATTAATCAATCTCCGATAGGCAGAACTCCGCGTTCAAATCCTGCAACTTATACAGGTGCATTTACTCATATTAGAGATTGGTTTGTAGAATTACCTGAGTCCAAAGCTAGAGGATATAAAGTTGGAAGATTTTCCTTTAACGTTAAAGGTGGCAGATGTGAAGCGTGCCAAGGTGATGGGCTGATTAAAATAGAGATGCATTTCTTACCTGACGTATATGTAAAATGTGATATTTGTAACGGTCATAGATATAATAGAGAAACTCTTGAAATAAAATATAAAGGTAAATCTATCGCTGATATTTTGATGATGACAGTAGAAGATGCAATGCAATTTTTTGATAAAATTCCTTTGATTTATGAAAAATTAATTACATTAAATGAGGTTGGGCTTGGCTATATAAAAATTGGTCAGTCTGCTACTACTCTTTCAGGAGGTGAGGCACAACGAGTTAAACTTGCTAAAGAATTATCAAGACGTTCAACTGGTAAAACGCTTTATATACTTGATGAACCGACTACAGGTCTACATATAGATGATATTAAGAAATTACTGAAAGTTTTACATAAACTTGTCGATATGGGTAATACCGTTTTAGTTATTGAGCATAATCTAGATGTTATAAAAACAGCTGATTATATTATTGATGTTGGTCCTGAAGGTGGTGACAAAGGAGGTAAGATAGTTGTATGTGGTACTCCTGCTGATATTGCTGCGTGTAAAGAAAGTCATACCGGTAGATATTTAAAGCAATATTTAGTGTAATATAATATAAATTCATGTACTCTATGTTTAATATATTTAGTATTTCCCTTAATACTAAATTATTAATCAGAACTAATCTAGTCATTACTGTTTTCTAAAAATTCTCAATATTTTATACTTTTAAGTATAATTATACATTCATATAGTATTTATAACTTGGACAGATGTTTGGAGCAATAAATTTGATATAGACAAATGCTTAGAAAAATAAATTAAAAGAAATTAATAATTCAAAAGTGAAAGTGACTTTACAAAGGTCTAAATAGACTAAAAGAAAAAGCTTAAGAGTAATACTATGCATTTTGAATTTATAAAAAACTCATATAACTTAAAATGACACTGTACATATTCGTTTTATGAAGATAGTTTTAATCAAATTGAAGAATTCTGAAGAATAATATGCAAAAAATTATCTGAATTCCATTTGTAGGCACGTTAGTAGCAAAGCATTTGGTTTTATAAAAGAAAAGATTAGCTATTTTAATAGAGATAGTAAGTGGATAGAAAAAAAAGCAAAAAATATAATTTTTCTAAATTGCTTGTACTACTACGTAGTAGTAATTCTTGTAATTTATGAGAGAAAAAATGTGTGTGCAATGGTATAAAAAGCAAGTGTCTGTTTTATATCATTACTCATGATAAATAGAAAATAAGTGTTCAATATATATGCTTGAATTAAAATGTAGTAAAAATCGTAAATAGAATTAAACTTAGGTGAAAATACTAATAACCTAGTGCATCAACATTAATATTGAAGACCTAAATGATGTTATAATAGATTAACTAAGTTTTAACAGGATGATGAAATGTTTTGGATTAACTTAGGCGTTATTTTTGAACAAGTTTCAGATATAGAAAATTAGAGAAAAGAATTATTTTTTATAAACGTAGAAAAAATAGCTTTAATATAGTACCATCCATTTTTTTTCAAGTAAAATCGAAATTTGTTAATTCGATAATACATAGTCAAAATCCATAAAAAGTAGAGTGATATGTGATGCATACAAAAATTCAGTTATAATAGATTTCTTGCATAAATGATAATATGCTAATGCTTATGGTCATGGTGGTGAGTATAAAAACCTAAAGAAGAAAGAGCGTTTGAAAATTCAGAGTTAGGTGTTATTTCATGTGGTATTCCGCTACAACATATGTGACCATTTAAGCATATTACTTGATCCGAGTTTTTTATTACAGTAAATAAATCGTGTGAGATCATAAAAACTGTAATATTTAGTTTTTTACGAATAAAATGAATAAGCTGGTAAAATTCTTGTTGGCTTGTGACGTCTAAAGACTGTAACGGTTCATCTAAAATCATTAAGTCAGGATTATTAATTATTGAACATGCAAGAACTACTTTTTGAAATTGTCCACCTGAGAGTTTAGAAATTTCTTGTTCTTTTATGTATTCAAGGTCAATAAATGAACTAATCTCTTTAATGTTTTTATTAAAATGATTTGGTGCTAATAAGTCTAAAAATTTTTTTACCGTAATGGGTATATCAGTGGTCAATCCAAATTTTTGTGGTACATATCCAATTTTTAATTTGCGATCAATTATAATCTCGCCGCTTGTAGGCTTTTCAAGCCCAAGTATTAATCGCACTATGGTAGTTTTACCTGCACCGTTAGGCCCGATTAGAGTAGTTATATTATTTTTTTTTACAATAAAACTAACTTTACTTATTGGTGTCTTATTTCCAAATTTTTTAGATACGTTACGAAATTCGATTATAGACTTTTGCATGTTTTAGTTTACTTCTTTCAACACGTATCTTGTCAACACAAATCTAGTCCTGAGATCCACCACAATTAAATTACAGGATGATATTTTAATTCGCTACTTGCCATTGCCCGTCAGGTTGGCGGCATGCATTTCCATATGTTGTTTGTTGTTTTCCCCCTATTACAACTGTTTGAGTGTATTCACGGCAATATTGACCTGTACTGTTCCTATAAGTTTTATTAGGTGTTACGTAACCATGATTGCCATTATCTGGATTGCGCCATTCTATGTTACTACCGCTAGGAGCAGATTCTAAAGCTCTTTGTGATGTTAGTTCTAGAAGTTTTCTATCCTGCTCATCCATACTTGCACCGATTTGTCCACCAAGAACTGCCCCAAGTAATGCGCCTACACCTACTCCGACAAGTTGTCCTTTACCGTGACCGAATTGAGAACCAAGTAATGCACCGCCGGCGCCACCAAGAAGTGTTCCAGTCCCTTGTTTGTTCATACCACCCGGACCATTACATGCTTGTAACATAGAAGCTGCAAGAGCTAAAATCATTACTTTAGATAATAGTTTCATATAATCCTCTTTAATCTATTATTTAATAAGTATATGGTTTTTAGAATTTTGTAAAGTATAAAACTCATTGAATTTTATATTTTCTTTGTTAAACTTATAACATAAATTTGGAAGATTTGTCATGGATAATAATAGCCATCATCGATTAATAAAATCTGTATCTTATTTATCGGTTACTACGGCATTAATTATTTTAATTATAAAATTATATGCTTGGGTTGTTACCAGTTCACAATCAATACTTGCTTCTTTAATTGATTCAATGCTTGATGTAACTTCTTCCTTTATTAATTTAGTAGCTTTAAGATTTGCATTGCAACCACCTGATCATTATCACAGGTTCGGACATGAAAAAATGCAAGATTTAACTATTTTTTCTCAATCGATATTTTTCTTCGCTTCGGCCTTTTTTGTAGGATTTGCTTCGGTTAAATCTTTATTTATAAAAACAAAACCGTGGAATATTAGCGATGGTACTAATGTAATGTATTTATGTATATTCTTAACAATTATTTTAGTGCTTTATCAAACTTATGTAATTAAAAAAACAGGATCGGAAATAGTAAAAGCCGATAAACTTCATTATTTCACGGATTTACTAACTAATGTTATTGTTATTATCTCTATAAATTTAAGTGATTATTTTTGGTTTGTTGATCCGTTATTTGGAGTAGTTATTTCGTTATATATATTTCACTCTTCTTACTTTTTATTTAAAAAGGCATTTAAAAATTTAGTGGATCATGAATTACCTGAACAAGATAGACAAAAAATTATCTCGATAGTTAATAATCATTCAGGTGTAAAAGGTATGCACGAAATGAAAACTCGGTATGCTGCTCAAAAAGCTTTTATCCAGTGCCATTTGGAAATGGATGGGAATATATCGCTTTATAATGCTCATAAAATTAGCGATGAGATTGCCTTTGAAATATTGCAGAAATTTCCAGAAGCTGAAATAATTATTCACCAAGATCCTTTTGGTGTGGAAGAACATGTAAATTACCGTGAATCTATTGTTAGAAACTGATTTTAATAATTTCTTCATGGAGCAAGCTTTAAAACAAGCACGGCTCGCTTTTGATAAAAATGAAGTCCCAGTTGGAGTAGTAATTGTATATAGGTTAAATCAAAAAATCATTGTTAGTAGTCATAATAATATCGAAGAAAAAAACAATGCCCTTTGTCATGCTGAAATTATTGCTATTAATGAAGCATGTAATCTTATATCTTCTAAAAATTTGAATGATTACGATATTTATGTTACTTTAGAACCGTGTGCTATGTGTGCATCTGCAATATCTCATAGCAGATTAAAACGTTTATTTTATGGAGCGTCTGACTCCAAACAAGGAGCAGTTGAAAGTAATTTACGATATTTTAACAGTAGTGCTTGTTTTCATAGGCCAGAAATATATAGCGGGATTCTTTCTGAACATTCTCGGTTCTTAATGAAAGAATTTTTTCAAAAGATGCGATCTACTATAGATTAAAAAACCTAAAAATATTAGTATTTAGTATTTTTAGCTGTGTCACGTGATCAATGTCGCGTAAGTGTAACTACACATGCAAGTGTTTTGTAAAAATGTCGTCAAAGAAGTAATAAAATATGCTAAAACTATTAACACCTTATTATTTTAATAAATTATCAAGGGTTATAATACCTATATTAGCTGTATTTACTCTTATAATGATGATTATAGCTCTTTATTTAGCACTTATAGTTTCGCCTATAGATTATCAACAAGGTGAATTTGTACGTATTATGTATGTTCATGTACCTGCTTCTTGGATGGCTCTTGGTATTTATGTTTTTATGGCAGTATGTAGCTTTAGTTATTTAGTATGGAAAACAACTATTAGCTATTTGCTAGCCGTAGCATCTAGTGATATTGGAGCTATTTTTACTTTGATTAGCTTAGTAACAGGCTCGTTATGGGGGAAGCCTATATGGGGAACATGGTGGGTTTGGGATGCGCGACTTACCTCGATGCTAATATTATTTTTATTATATCTCAGCTATATTATTATAGTGAATAGTGTAGATAATATAAGGAAAGCACAAAATCCTGCTTCTATTATTGCTCTTATTGGGCTTATTAATATACCGATAATAAAATTTTCAGTAAACATTTGGTATAGCCTACATCAACCTGCTAGTGTTTTAAGATTAGGGAGTCCAACTATTCATGCTTCAATGTTAAAGCCTTTAATTACAATGTTTATCAGTTTTATATTATATTTTCTATTAATATTACTTTTAAGAACTGTTATATTAATCGACAAAATCAAAAACAGATAAAAACATGACTTATATTGTAACCGATGAATGCGTAAAATGTAAGTATACAGATTGCGTTGAAGTATGTCCCGTAGATTGTTTTTATGAAGGTGAATTTATGCTAGTTATCAATCCTGATGAATGTATAGATTGTGGTGTATGTGTTCCTGATTGTCCTATAGATGCCATCAAGCCTGAATCACCTGAGTTAATAGAATGGGTAGAACGTGCAAAAGATTTTATAGAAAATCAAGGATGGAAAAATATTACCAAAAAAAAATGCGCTTTGCCTGATGCCGATAAATTTAAAGATGAGCAAGATAAATTTAATAAATACATCATAAAAAACATGCATTAATTACATGTGTTGATTTTGCAACAAAATTTAATAAAAGCTTTATTATATGAATCTAATTTCCTATTAGATATAGCACTAAAAAATATAATGTGTTATATATGCCATTAAGACATTAAGAAAATGTTTAATTATTTAATTTGAGGTGATCATCATGAAAAAGTTACTTTTAATTGCTGCTACAAGTGCAACAATTTTATCTTCTAGTATATCGTTTGCAGAGTGCATGGATAATGAATGGTATTTAAGAGTAGATGCCGGTGTAGCAATGTTTAATAAAGAAAAAGACAAGACAATAGGTGTTAAGTTAAAATCTAATAAGGCTATGCCAATTGATTTAGGTATTGGTTATTATATTGCTGAAAATGTACGAGCTGATTTAACTTTAGGAACCACAATAGGTGGAAAGCTCAAAAAATCTGGAGCAGCAACTAATGCACATTTTACAGGTACTAACGTTTTAGTGAGCCATAAGCCTATTGTTACACGTTTACTTATTAACGGTTATGTAGATTTAACAAGTTTTGATATGTTTGATATTTTCGTTGGCGCTGGTGTCGGTCCTGCATTAGTTAAAGAAAAAATTAGTGGAGCAAGCGGTCTTGCATCTAATACTACTAATACTAAAAATAAAACCAATGTATCATATAAGTTGATTTTTGGTACTGCTGCGCAAGTTGCAGATGGTGTTAAAGTAGAATTAGCATATAGCTGGATAGATGATGGTAGAACAAAAAGTAAGCATGTAATACACGAAGGGGCAAGTGTACAAACCGGTGGTATGCGTTATCAAAGTCATAACATAACAGTAGGTCTAAGATTTGGTATATAAATTATAATAAGAATATATAGTTTTAGTTAATAACTTAATTGTCATACGATAGCTTCCTACGGTATCTAGAAATACAAAAAAAGGCTAGAAAGTGGAATTAAAATTCTAAGATAATTTCTTAGAAATGTTACTTAAAACTATTTTTTATCGAATTTAGATAAAACTATTATCTAATCTCGTTTTTACTAACAACTAATAAAATTTAAAGGAAAAAATTTAATAATATGAAAAAATTACTTTTAATAGCTGCTGCAAGTACAGCGCTTTTAACTTCTAGCATTTCATTTGCTGATTGTGATATAGATTCATCTACTAATTCATCGATGTCATCATCTATAGAAAATCAGTGGTATTTAAAGCTTAATGCTGGTGGAGTTATGTTTAACAAAATGAAACCTAAAGGTAAAGATTTTAAATTAAAAACTAATACAGGTTTTGTTGGTAATGTCGGTGTAGGTTATTATATAATGGATAATTTAAGAACCGATTTAACAATTGGAGCAGTAACAAGTGCTCATTTAAGAAAATCAACAACTGGAAAAAATAGCACGGACAGTAGTTCAACCTTAAAACATAAACCTACTATTGTAAGTGCATTACTTAACGGTTATATAGATTTCGTTGATTTAAGTATGTTTAAGGTTTTTGCTGGTGCTGGTGTTGGACTTGCAATGGTAAAAGAAAAAGTTACAGGAAAAGAAGCTATTGCAATTGTTAGTGACAAAAACACAATTTCTAACGATCATCATCTCACTACTAAAAATAAAACAAATTTTGCTTATCAATTATCTTTAGGTACTTCATTTGAACTAGCACAAGGTATTAAAGTAGAGCTAGTTTATGCTTGGATAGATTACGGTAAAACAAAAACCACTACTAAAACCATTCATGATGTACAATATAAATATGGTGGAACACGTTATAAAGGTAATAACTTAATGGCAGGATTAAGATTTGATATTTAATTAACTAAAAATTAGTCCTTACATTTTTTTACACGCATTAACAGAAAAAAGGGTCTTTAATTAATGGCCCTTTTTTATTTGTATCATTTGATATCGAATAGAAAAGGTTATATTTTATTCTGTAGTTTCGTCATATGATGTTATATCAACATTGTTGTATGAGCGTAGTGTATTATCCTGTGTTTTGCAATGTGTATAATAAAAAAATAATATTAGTATTTTTAAAATTCGCGGAATAATGGCTATGGAATGATTCATGCTTGTATTGCAAGCTTTCAATTGTACTATTATCCTATCTTAGGTTTCGCTTTATAAAACGTTACGTTCATTTGATGTATTGCTTCGAAGCCTAAATAAATTTTAATACGTTCTAGAATAATATCTTGATAATAAGGTAATTCTGCTGCAGTCGCATTATCTTCTGCTTGTATAAACAGTATATTAATCTTTTGTTTTTTATAAGTGTATGTTTTGATTTTTAAAGGTAATGCTTTAGTGCTGAAGTTAAACCCCACTATTTTATTCCAATTGATCATGATTTGAGGCAGTAAGGGATGTTGCTTAGCAAATATACGTTTAACTATTTTATCAATATCTTCTTTAATTAGTTTCATTTTAATAAACTGTGCATTGTTAAAGTTATTACAGCTATTGCAAGCATTATAGATAATACAGGAAAATGTAAAGATATAACTGATATGGTCATTAAAAATATATTACAAATTGCTATAATCAATACTACTTGTTTATGAGATTTACCTCTTTGTACTGCTTTTTGAAAAAAATGTTTTAAATGAGGTTGCCAAATTTTTTCTTTATTTAGTAGTCGAATTAATATGGTTAGTACTGCATCGGTAATGTAATATAAACTTGCAATAGCACAAGCTATAAATAAATTAGTGCTTGTAAGAGCAAGCAGTAGCAAACAAAGACCAGTTAAGAATCCAAGGCTAATACTGCCAACATCTCCTAAAAATATTTTTGCTGGATGCCAATTAAATATTAAAAAACCGCAAGAACAACCAAGAATAATAACATTTACACTAGCTATAAAATATGGGTTATCAATAATCGAAAATTGTAGAAAACATAATACAAGCATAGTGCTAGATAGATGGATAGATTCTACACAACTCATGCCATCTATACCATCCATAAAATTATATATATTGATAAAGCCACTTAAAGCTATAATTAAAATATGATGTATTAGTATATGTGAGTTTATTTGTGAAAAGAACACGATAGCAAAAGCTGCACAAATTAAGTGAACTATTAATCGAATTAGAATAGACACAGCTTTTAGGTCATCTAAAAAAGAAATAGAGGCAATTACTAATAATAAAGGCAATATTTTTATTGAATTAACAAGGTTATGACTCATAATATATTCAAAGCCGCTCAAAGCAATCATCACAACAATTACAATAGCAAGACCGCCACCACGAGGTGTTATCTTATCATGAGAGCGACGATTACTTGGCACATCAACCAAACCTATTGCAGGAAGATATTTTGTTAATATATATGTTAATATGGTGGTCGCAATAAAAGAAAAAACAAATAATGCACTATAGCTATTTATATTCATAGTAAAATATTAAATTTAATATTTGTTATTACTGATCATTACGTTATCATGTACCTTAATGTTTAAGGTTTAGTATTTCATTAATATTTTATTAGTCATATGAATATCAATATTAGTACTATATATTACATTGGTGCTAAATTTTTTCTTTATCAAGATTAATTAAACTGTAATATAAAAATTAACAAGTAGTTTACGTCTTTATTAGTGATAGACGACAATAACAATACTTGCAGTAATTCATAATGGACAAATTTTCTTGTATATCGACCGACACCTAAACGTTCTTTGGTGGTATATTATATAATTATGTGTATCTATTTATTACATCCTATCATATTATTTTTAATATCTTTATAAAGAAGTAAAATTTTCACATCATAGTTTGACCATGTGTCCCATAAACATAAGTTTGAAAGCTTATAATACTGGATCCACTTATCAAGTTCGCTAATATGGAGGATAATCAAGTTTTTTAGGTGATAATGTAAATATTTCAAAGCCATCTTTAGTTACGCCTATAGTATGCTCAAATTGTGCCGATAATGATTTATCACGCGTGGTAACTGTCCATCCATCTAATTTACTTAATATAGTGTCGTAATTACCTGCATTTATCATAGGTTCAACAGTGAAAAACATTCCTTCTTTTAACGTTAGACCTGTGCCGTTGCGGCCGTAATTTAATATTGAAGGCTTATCATGAAAAACCCGTCCAATACCGTGACCAGTATAATCTCTAACCACAGAATAATTATGTTTTTCGGCATAACTTTGAATTGCATACCCGATATCGCCGAGTTTAGCACCTGGTCTCACTACTTCAATTCCTTTCATCATTGCATCATAAGTTACTTGAATAAGACGCTTTGGTTTAATTGCTACGTCACCGACGTAATACATACGGCTAGTATCACCATACCAACCATCTAAAATTACCGTAACATCAATATTTACTATATCACCATTTTTTAATGGTTTATCATTTGGAATTCCGTGACAAACTACATGATTTATAGAAGTACAAATCGATTTTGGGAAGCCTTTGTAATTTAACGGTGCAGGAATTGCATTATGAGAAGTAATAAAATTATGACAAAGGTCATTCAAACTATTAGTAGTGACATTAGGTTTTACATGATCAGTAATAAAATCGAGTGTCTCTGCAGCTAATTTGCCTGCTGCACGCATCTTTATAAAATCTTTATCAGTGTGGATTTTTATAGTCATGAATTTTGGTTACTTTTACCTCAAATACAAAAATATATTTTCATAATACAAAATGCTTCTTTTAATGTAAATAACTTCTCTATTTATTCAAAAGTTCTGCTATATTATTTGATTTAGGTTTTGGAGATGATATTACTTGTAATAATTGTTTAACATAATTTGTTAGGCTAGGTTATTACTTTTTTGTAATTTTAGATTAAATTTTTGTCTATTTCTTTTTATTTTTAGATGTAGCAGATATATAAAATCTTTTTTCATGATTTTCGGCAGTTATACAACTATGATTAAATTATATAAGCAAAATAAAATTTTTGCACAGATTAATCTTACAGAGATCTTTTGTATTTTGGTTACTTTCTTTTTAGCAAAAATTTTCTTTTTAAAGTTAGTCATGTAATATTTCATTTTTAGATGGTTTTTGTCAATTGAGTAAGAAATTTCTTGTCTTTAATAGAACCTTAGATGATAAAAAGAAATATATTTTATCTTGCATTTATATTTCGAACTATGTTTCTCTTTATAGAGATCGTATAGGTTCCTTCTTTCTTAACTTACAGTTCATTTATAGTGAATTATAGTCAAATATTTAATTCAAAATAAAAAAAAGTTTTGCTTAGTCAATTGCTCTAATATAATATTTACGTCTATTCTAAATAAAACCTTGCATAAAAAAGCATTTTTTATTCGTTTTTTTTAAAATATGTTAATTACTTTTATAGCAGTAATAATTATTTCTTTATTGACAAGACTATTGAGTCTTATAGATTTAGATACTAAATTTATCATTTAGATTAATATTGAAAGCAATGATACTATATTACATAAATAAAATCCTTTCAAACAATAAGGTGCAAGCTTTTATCTTATGGATAATCGGGCTTGCTATTGTGATTGTTCTTATATCATATAATATAGACGATCCGTCTTTTAATTCAGTTACAACAGAATATCCTAGTAATTTAATCGGAATCGCCGGTGCTTATTTATCAGATTTTTTATATCAATTTTTTGGATTGACTGCTTTTATTATACCTCTTGCTTGCTTTGTTTGGGGCAGAAATTGTTGGCATGAAAGATATCGTAGCGTATTTATACGTATATTTGTAGTGTTGCTTGCTCTTATTAGCAGTAGTACATTATTATCTAAGATTAAGCTAGA
Organism: Rickettsia typhi str. Wilmington; assembly: GCF_000008045.1. Taxonomy (NCBI): domain Bacteria; kingdom Pseudomonadati; phylum Pseudomonadota; class Alphaproteobacteria; order Rickettsiales; family Rickettsiaceae; genus Rickettsia; species Rickettsia typhi. Next base: position 1,037,599 of record NC_006142.1, on the reverse strand, counting down.
ATTTATACCAGCGAGTGCAGGTGGGGCTGTCGGAATAATAGTTTCTAATTTTTGTGAGCGATTCATAAATCAATTATATTTATTATTCCAAACTTTTGTTATATTAGTGGTTTTACTTGAAATTAAATTGATTTCTATCAGTAATGTTTTGATCAAATTAAGTAAATTTTTAACAAATTTGATACTATCATTTTTTAATTATATATTTCCACGATTATCTTTAATCACTATTCAAAACAATGATAAGTTAAATATAACTTCTTTTTACCAAAAGCCTGCAAGTAAAAAAGTAACATTTACTGAAGAAGCAAGTCTAATACCTACAAATCCTATAAAATGCTTTATCAAGCCTGTCTGTACTAAGATATCTCAGAATAAAATAGCAGCATTGCCACCTATTTCATTATTATGTGATCCTAAAAATAATCATGTAAAAGGAGCTTCTTCCTCAGAGCTTAAGCAAAAAGCTGAAGAGTTATTAACTGTATTGAATGATTTTGGAGTTAAAGGGCATATCATTAATATCAATCAAGGACCAGTTGTTACTCAATATGAATTTGAGCCAGCAGCAGGAACTAAAACATCACGGGTAGTAGGATTATCTGACGATATAGCACGATCACTATCTGCTTTATCAACAAGGATAGCGGTAATACCAGGTAAAAACGTGCTTGGTATTGAGCTTCCTAATAAGCAGCGCGAATTTTTTTGTTTAAAAGAGCTTATAGAGACACCTGAATATCAGGATAAATCAATTTTATTGCCGTTAGTTTTGGGTAAAGATTTAGCTGGTAAGCCTCTAATTGCTGATCTTGCTAGAATGCCTCATTTATTAGTAGCAGGAACCACTGGTTCAGGTAAATCTGTTGGTATTAATGCGATGATTGTGTCGCTCTTATACCGTTATACTCCTGAAGAATGCCGTTTTATCATGATTGACCCAAAAATGCTTGAATTATCAGCTTATGACGGAATACCACATTTGCTGACTCCTGTGGTCACAGAACCTTCTAAGGCAGTAATTGCTCTTAAATGGGCAGTGAAGGAAATGGAAAATCGATATAGAATGATGAGCAATATAGGTGTTAAGAATATTGCAGGTTATAATGAAAAAATCTTAGAAGCGGTTAAAGAGAATAGAGTAATTGAGCGTCCGATTCAAACAGGTTTTGACCCTGAAACTGGGAAACCTATTTATGAAACCGTTACGATGAATATGGCAAAACTACCTTACATTGTGGTTATTGTTGATGAGATGGCGGATTTAATGCTAGTTTCTGGTAAAGATATTGAAATGTTGATTCAAAGGCTTGCTCAAATGGCAAGAGCAGCAGGTATTCATATTATCATGGCTACGCAAAGACCTTCTGTAGATGTTATTACCGGTGTCATTAAAGCAAATTTCCCAAGTCGGATTAGCTTTAAAGTTACCTCTAAAATTGATAGTCGAACAATTTTAGGTGAGCAAGGTTCAGAGCAGTTATTAGGTATGGGTGATATGTTATTTATGGGTAATACTTCTAAGATCAGTAGGGTACACGGACCATTTGTTAATGAAGCGGAAATTACGAAAATTACGGAGTATTTGAAAGAGACTAGTATGCCTGTATATATCTCTGAAGTTACAGAGCAACCTGAAGAAAACTATAGTAGCATTGATATCGTGGACGGCTCAATTGATGAGGTACTTTACAAAAAAGCAGTACAGATAGTACGTAATGAACGTAAAGCCTCAATTAGCTATATCCAAAGGTCACTTAGAATTGGCTATAACAAGGCTGCAAATTTAGTTGAAAAGATGGAAAAAGATGGGATAGTCTCGCCTCCTAACCATACAGGTAAACGAGAGATATTACTACCTGAGATGTAATTTGCTATTCCAGTATTCTTAATTTAATTAACTATATGCTAGTGTTTTTTAGTCGTACCTAATCTTGATTATTCATAATATTAGTCTTAATATAGTTAGATCATATTGCTATTATAGCAAAAATAAAGTTAGTAAAAGTTTTTTCTAATAAAAAAAATATTAATGCTACAGATCTACAGATGCAAAAGCGAGTTTGGTGAAAAATTTCTGATCTAGCTATTAATGGAGTATCTAGTAAATCATATGTTAATTTATAAAGATACGAATTAGTCAATACTTCGAAACTAGTAAGATAGTAAGAATTTTGATAAACGATTATGTGATACCTGGTTTGATATAAGGACCGTAGCTTTTGAAAAATGATAGTGATTTAAATTTTATATACTCAAGGTATTGATGTCTAGTATATTAGGATTTAGTGGTCTGTATCGTCCTATAAAAGAGAATTCCAACTCAGAATTAATAATACAATTTTTTAATTGAATATGCTATGAATATTAATTATTTGATTAATTCGATAGATCCTCTAAGTTAAGCAAAGAGCAATATATTTTTGCACTAGAAATTATTATGCGAAGCTTGTGCTTATGAAGATTATTAATAATATTATTAATGTTTGCAATAGAATATGGATATTTATTTACAAGTATATCCAAGCTTTTACTCATCATTACCTACTTCCTTTCATAACACTGTTTTTTATTTACTGGAGCTCGAAAATACTGAAGTGAACTACATTAAAGATGCCAGGATTTACGCCGTTGTTTTAAATAATCTTGAATAGGTTTTTCTTATTTATGCAGTAAAACTATAATTATGGTAGCAATCTACATGTGGATATCAGATTTAATAACCTAATTGACCAAAAGTTGAATTAATTTGTATAAGCTCTGTTATGAACTCCATCTATCATAGCGATAAGAGTACTTTGTGTTTCTCAGTGTATTACAGTATTAAGAGATATTGTGGTTGATGGTAATTTGTATCGTATAACGTATGTAGCAATCAATTAGTTGATTTGCTGTTAACGGTCCTCAAGATAATCAAGGTTTTTATAGGAGTAATGATACTATTGCTGTATATTTAGTATGTTGTACTATTTAGGCTATCAATGTTATTGATACTACTTATGTAAGTCTTTAGTTTCACTGAAAATATTTTAATGAGTTTAATATGAAATAATTTATTTTTGTTAATATTACCAACAGAAAAATTTAAATTTCACTAGTACTGATACTGATATAGTTGTTGCAAAGCATAATTTTTATTATACTACTGTTTATTATAAAGGTTTAGGTAATATAATACTGTAGCACAGGGAGTATTTTGAGTGTAATACTCCTGACCATCATAGAAAAAACTATAATAATGTTACACTTAATATTTGGTAGTTTAATTATTGAAAGAGTTACTATTAATATAAGACTCAATAAATGCTAAGAATAGAATAATGACACTTAATTATAAGTAGCTCTATGTAAAAAGTTTGTGCACATGCAGTAATATTACTAATCATTGTAAATAAAACTTGCATTTATGTTCTGAATCTGAGCTTTTGTAGTATGAATTGGATTAAATCATGTTTGGTCATCTAAAGGTATAATGCATTTTGGCATTAACAGTAATTCAATAAATAATGCTACATTTTGTAGCAATATAAGCTTTGCTTATATATGTATTATGTTATCTTATCTAAAGGTTTTATCTTATAACTTCGCTTAAAGTATAACGGTAATGAACTTTGATTATGACTGGCATTATATTTTAACTTTTAATAGTTATATTAGTATGTAGCGGGACTACATATTATTTTAATTACAAATTAAGTAACAATAGTATCATACAGTATTGTTATCAAAAAATACTCTTTTTGATGTGGTATCTAAGTTAGACTGTGAAATATATAAGCTATAAGCCTGAAATTTGTAGAAACAGCAGGTAGTTTAAAGCCTGCTTCCAGCCAAATAATGTTTAAAGTAATCGTTAATAATTACTAAAGATTTGTGATTTATTTTTGTACACGATATAATTTTAGAATTGATAAAGCAAGAGTTTACATAGTGTCACTCAAATATTGCTTAAAAGAATGGAAGTAGCATTGCATTGCACATATGAATGTTATATTTTCATAACGCTTGTTTTATGATAAATGTACAATGAGTAGTACAAATACACGTCATTTGATATATTGTAAAACATAGCAATACTATTGCTGCTCTATATGCTAGATGCTAGTGGGTTTAGAGTAAGTACAAGAAGCGAATAAAAGTTATATTTCTTCTAGTAATGACGACGATATGGATTCTAAGTTTGCTCGATGAATAAGGTGATTTGTTGGTGATAAAACTCATAAGATACTAAACTCCTTGCACTTATAGGTTTTTACGGTTGAGTTAATAATGATTTATTATCTTTATAGCATATATAAGCTGATACTGAAGCGCACTGCAAACGGCATGTGTTCTTGAGATTGGTTTATATAATATATCTTACGAGTGTCTCCTTCGTTGAAGTTATAGAAACTTACTCAGATTATAATATCAGAATCAAATCAAGATGTGTTATTATAACTGCATTATAAGACTTTTGGATATCAAAATGCTGAGTAGTTAGTATAAATCTAAAATTTATATAGGTCAGTTAATTGTTAATTACAATATATGATGCCTTAGAGTATTGCTATCAAAGATAAATGTTATCATAAGCCAAGTGATACTTACGACAAAACCTTATTGTTAAAGGCAAGCACTAAATTTCAATGGCTCTGTAGATTTTTCTAATTTCATTACGAGACTTGAACATGGTATCTAGTATACAATCTATGAGATCAAATGATTTGAATATGCTACAGGCTGATAAAGCATATTCTAGATTTGTGCTTTCGTAGCAATGATATCGTATATTTACAAAAAATAATAAAAGAGCCTATATAGTTTGACTATAGAGATTTTTTTGTTTTATAATGTACTAATTGTGTATATTAGTACTAATACCCGTGGCTTGACCACCGGTATCCAGTCTTTTTGTATGGACAACCTGATCAATCTACGTGGTGACACAAAATTATGTTAGATAATATTAGAAAAACTTCCGATAGTTTTATAATGCGAGTTTTATTCGCAATGATAGCTTTTGCTTTTGTCGGGTTTGGTATCAAGGATATCTTAAACGTAAGAAGAAACAACGATATTGTTATTTTTTCTCATGCGCGAAATATATCCCAAGAGGATTTTTTGCGAGCAAAATCTTTAGAGATTAATGCTATCAGTAAGCAAATTGGGAAAAGTCTAACAGATGAAGAAATCATACAGTTAAATATTGATAATCGAATCCTAAAAAGCCTTATTTATAATAATATACTAGATTATTTAGTTAGCTATTATGACTTAGATCTAGGCGATGATACAATCAAAATTTTAGTTAAAGAATCTCCAATTTTTAAAAATGCACAAGGTGTATTTGATATTAAAATTTTTAAGACTTATTTTAGAAATGCTTATATAGGTGAAGATAAATATTTATTAAATTTTAAAGAACAAGTTCTCAAAAATATTATTGTAAGTACTTTTGTAAAAAGTTTCTATGTTCCTAAATCTATGACTGACAATATAGTAGATTATATGGCTGAAAGAAGAGAAGTAGAATTACTACAACTAGATTTACAAAATAAACCAAAAGATTTACAAATACATACTCCTACTGATCAGCAATTAAAGGATTTTTACCAAGATAATAAAGCCGCATTTGAAGTGCCTGAGAAACGCAGTTTTTCTTATATTAAAGCTAATATTAAGGATTTAAAAATTTCAATTACTCAAGATGAGTTGTTGGCATTTTATAATGAAAATAAAGATGAGTTTGGTGATCAAAGTTTTGAAGCAGTACAAACACAATTACATGATTTATTCAGAGCTAAAAAATTTGATATATTAAATATGGAATTTGCTAACAAGCTCGAAGATGAGATTGCATCAGGGGCAAGTTTAGTCGAAATTTCTGAAAAGTATAAGTTACCAATACAGAATGTTAACTACCTCAGTTATGCAGAGTTGATTGAAGATAATATAATAGCTGACAATATTGCAGAAAATGCTGATAGTATTTTTGAGCTTGCAGAAGGAGAATTATCTTATCCTATAGAAGCAGGGGATAAAAGTTATCTTCTATTGGTAGAATTAAAATCTATTCAGCCTGCAAAAATACCTAAATTTGATGCTATTAAAGATCAGGTAAATGAAGTTTGGATCAAGAGAAATATTGAAGATGAAAACTTAAAAATGATCAAGGATTTAGCAAAAGAATATAATGCAGGTCAAAAAAAAGAGTTTAATGTTGCTGGAATAAAAATAAGCAGAAAAAGTTATATTAGAGCGGAAATGGAAAATGATCTAACATTGACCCCTGAAATATTATTATCAATTTTCAATACAAAAATAGGAAGCAATACACCTGTATTCCGAGTAGGGGATGTAGTATATTTTGCACATATTAAATCTAGCAGTATTGATGAATTAACAGCTCAAAATATTCACGTCAATTTGGAAAATAATATAATATATAATATTAAAAATTCTGTAATTGAGGAGCTAATTAACTATACAATTATGCAGAATGATATGAAGATAAAGTATAATTTTACTAAGTAAGGCAAGTGCTAATTACATCTTTTGTAATTGCATGGTTTGACTTTAATATCTTATATCCTAAGATACAGGTATTCAGTCTAGGTATGATATCAGATGAAAATTGGAATGAATAAATATGCGTTTTAAAGATTTACCAGAGTTTTTAAAAGTTTTAGAAGAAAACGGTCACTTAAAGCGTATTTCTACTACAGTTAAAACTGATCTAGAAATTACTGAGATTAGCAGAAGAGTTTTAGCACAAGGTGGGCCTGCGTTACTTTTTGAAAATGTTATAAAAGCTGATGGAAGTAAATCCACTATACCAGTAGTCACTAATCTTTATGCTAGTATCCAACGCATTTGTATAGGGCTTAATCTTAAGTCACAAACAGAATTAAGAGAACTTGGTGCTTTACTTGCATTTCTTAAGCAGCCACAAATTCCAGAATCTTTTAAGGAAACATTGTCCATTTTATCATTGGCTAAGCGTATTTTTTCTATGTCACCTAGAACAATATCAAAAGGCGTTTGTCATGAAGTAGTCATTGTTAAACCGAATATTAATATATTGCCAATTCAAAAATGTTGGCCTGAGGATATTTCACCTTTAATTACTTGGGGGATAGTAGTTACTAAAGGTCCAACAAAAGATAGTGTGGATCATTATAATCTTGGAATATATAGAATGCAGGTGCTGTCAGAAAACAAACTATTGATGCGTTGGTTGGAATTACGTGGTGGAGCCGAGCATCATAAACGTTGGAAGGCAAAAAAGAAAGAGCGATTCCCTGCTGCTGTAGTGATTGGAGCAAATCCTGTGATAACTTTAGCAGCTGTTACGCCTATACCTGAGAATATTTCAGAGTATAATTTTGCTGGTTTACTTGGTAATAAAAAAATAGAGCTTGTGCAATGCAAGACTATTGATTTAAAAGTACCTGCACATAGTGAAATAGTATTAGAAGGCTATGTAAGTTTAGAGGAATATTTACAAGAAGGCCCTTTTGGCGATCATACAGGATATTATAATGATGTTGAGGAATTCCCTATATTTACGGTGACTGCAATAACAATGAAGAAAAAACCTATATATCTAAGTACTTATACTGGAAAACCGCCTGATGAGCCTTCAATCTTAGGTGAAGCATTAAATGAAATTTTTATTCCTATATTGCAGCAACAGTTTCCAGAAATAGTTGATTTTTGGTGTCCACCTGAAGGTTGTTCATATAGAGTTGTAGTAGTGTCGATTACAAAATCTTATCCTGGTCATGCTAAAAGAATAATGCTCGGAATTTGGTCTTACTTACGGCAATTTATGTATAATAAGTTTATTATAGTTGTCGATGATGATATTGATGTTCGTAATTGGCAAGAAGTAATTTGGGCAATAGCGACAAGAAGTGATCCAAAACGTGATACAAGTTTTATAGATAATTCTCCTATAGATTATTTGGATTTTGCGGCGCCAATGTCAGGGCTTGGTAGTAAGATGGGAATAGATGCAACAGATAAAATATACCCTGAGACAAATAGAAAATGGGGTAAAAAAATAGAAATGTCTCAGGAAGTTATCGACAAGGTCGATAGTATGTGGGATGGTTTAAATATATAATGTATATTCATTGCATTTTTCATTTTTAGAAATATCTCGGAGCTAAACATGTATAACATCACGCATGAGACTATAATCAACAATTTCAAAGAAATAGCTAATAAATATCAAGAGCTTATTTTACATTTCATGCAAGGTAAAGGTAGTATGATACCTAAGAGTTTAATTGATAGTGATAAAAACATAATTATAGCCTATTTAATTATAGAACAGTTTTGTAAAAATCCTCAAAAATTTTGTCAGCTTAATATTGAATATATTGATAAATTAAGAGAACTTACAACGAATAGCTTTGCAAAATTTGTTGGTAGTACGTCAAAAGATATATTTTATACGGATAATCGAGATAAAAGATTTAAAGATTCTTTATGGGAGGATAATGTGTATTTTCACTTTGTAAAGCAATATTACCTTCTTTCTGCAGCGTGGATTAAAAAGAATATAGAACAGTATGAGCTATCGCATGATCTCAAACAACATTTAGAGTTTACAACTAAACATTTTATTGATGCTTTTTCACCTTCAAATTTTGCTTTTTGTAATCCAAAAGTTTTGCGTGAGACATTAGAAAGCGGTGGACACAACTTAGTACAAGGATTAGAAAATTTTTTAAGAGATATAAAGAGTTCAGGTGATATATTAAATATTAACACTACAGATAAATCTGCTTTTAAACTCGGTCAAAATATTGCAGCAACAAAAGGAAAAATCATATTTCAAAATGATTTAATGCAATTAATATGCTATGAACCAAAGAAAAAAGTTCATAAAATTCCGATATTTATTATTCCACCATGCATAAATAAATATTATATACTCGATTTATCTTCGCATAATTCTTTAGTATCTTTTTTGGTAGAAAATCATTTTCAAGTTTTTTTAATTTCATGGGTTAATCCTGATACTTCCCTATCGGAGAAAGGCTTTGAGGATTACTTAAAAGAAGGTATTTTAGCACCTTTTGAGTATGTAAAAAATCTTGGTTTTGCAAAAATTGATTTTGTGGGTTACTGCATGGGTGGTATGTTTCTTGCTATAATTATTGCTTACTTCAAAGTCAAAAGCATAGATTCTGTTCACAGTAGCACTTTTTTTACCACTTTACTTGATTATACTAATCCAGGTGAGCTTGGAATATTTTTGAATGAAAATACTATTAACTACATTAAGGAAGAGATAAAACTAAAAGGATATTTTGATGGGAAATATTTATCTAATAGTTTTAGTTTGCTAAGGGCAAATGATTTAATTTGGACGTTTTTTGTCAATAATTATTTACTCGGTAAAAAGCCCATGCCTTTTGATTTACTATATTGGAATGCGGATTCGACTAACTTGCCTGCAAAAATGTATGAGGAATATTTACACAATACATATTGCAATAATTTGTTAAAAGAAGCAAATGCTTTGGAAGTACTTGGTACCAAAATAGATCTTGGAAACATTGATTGTAACTCTTTTTTTTTAGCAGCGAAAGAAGACCATATAGCTCCATGGCGTTCAATATATGATGGAGTAAAATTATTAAACGGAGATAAGATTTTTTGTCTTACTGATTCAGGACATGTAGCAGGTGTAGTTAACCATCCTGCTAGTGCTAAATATAATTATCGTATTAATTATGACTTAAGTTTAAGTAGTAATGAGTGGTTTATGCAAGCGACGGAATATAAAGGTTCATGGTGGAATTATTGGATTGATTGGCTTATAAAAAATAATGATACTAAGATTTTAGTAGATTCTTTAGATTATCAGAATCTAGATGTTATTGAAATAGCTCCTGGTAGTTATGTAAGAAGATAGAAATCCGACTTTTTTGTCGTCCTGTGCGACTGAATCGATGGTTCTAGACTTCTTCTTTATTATTTATGGATATGGTCTCTGGATCAGAGGGTATTACAGAGTAGGTTGCAGGCAACACTAATAAATAAATTATGAAAAGCAAAAATAATAAATTTATAGCAATGTCTATTCCATTTATCTTGGGAACTGCTTTAGGTATTTATGTAGAGAGTACGTATTATTTTACTAGTATAATCAATCAAAAATCATTTGCTTTACCTGATACACAAATAAAGCATTATAGTATTCCGGAGCTTTCAAGAAGGAATGTGAGTACATGTTTTACTCCACCTGCAGGTTGTACTAAATTTATAGTGCAGCAGCTAGAGAAAGCTGAAGAATCTATTTATATGCAGGCATATGGTATGAGCGATTCATTAATTACTACTGCGCTTATTAATGCACAGATGCGAGGAGTAAAAGTGAAAATATTACTCGATCGTAGTAATTTAAAGCAGAAATTTTCTAAATTATATGAATTACAACAAGCAAAAATTGATGTCGGCATAGATACAGTACCTGGCATTGCCCATAATAAAGTTATAATTATTGATAAAAAGAAAGTAATAACTGGTTCGTTTAATTTCACTGTTGCTGCCGATAAACGTAATGCAGAAAATGTAATCCTTATAGAAGATCAGCAACTAGCAGAGTCTTATTTACAAAATTGGTTCAGTCGAAAAGCGAGTAATTCAGTGCATTTCTAGCATATTATACCACAACTCGATTGTGGTATAATATGTATTAGTGCCTTTTAAGCAGATTTGTTATTAAAGTTTTTTTGTACTTGTTCTGTAGTATTGCTATTATTAGAAGCATTATGAATATTATCTGTCATATGTTTATTTGCGGCTTCAAATATCTTGTTTGAGGTTTCATAAGCAATATTTGCTAATTCCTTAGCATTGTCCATAGATGTTTCATAAATAGATTTTACACATTTTTGATGACATTCAGTAGCTTGTTTAAAATCTTTAGAATTCGTTACTTCTTTAGTACTATTTAAAATAGTATTAATATTATTTTGTATAATCTCAGAATTTTTCTTAAGCAAAGATTGTAAGCTTTCTGTAGCAATTTTGTTAGTGGTAAAAAAAATATTCATGGCTTTTTGAACTGTATTGGTGATAGATGAAAGATCTAGATTAGTAGTGTTTTTCATAGAATTCATATAAAATTCTGGATTCATATAGGATTTCATCAAATTTAAAAATTGTGTATTATTTAACATTAATTAATTCTCCTAAATTAAATTTTACCTTAAAAAATTTTTTGTATTGTATTAGGTCGCATATAAAATATAAACTCTCAATTCATGCTAACATTTATCAAATTATGAGTCAATAATTGTTAGCATGAAGATTAATATTAAAAATAGTTAAGTTTTTATAAATGTTAGATATATCAATTCAAGAATTAATAAAACAGTGGCAAAAATATCTCATTTTGCAAAGAAATTACTCCAATAATACAGTAATTGCTTATAATAATGACCTTAAGCATTTCCTTGAGTTTATGAATTATTATAACTCAGAGCTTGTAACGATCAATCATATTAAAACTGTTGATATAAGACTCATCCGCAGTTGGCTTGCAAAACGTAAATATGAAAATTTTACTGCTTCTTCAATTGCACGTGGTTTATCTACAGTAAAAAATTTTTATAAGTTTTTAGAGAAAACAATATTATTAAATAGTCATATAATTTTTTCTATAAAATCTCCTAAAAAGGCTAAATTGTTACCAAAAGCTTTATCAGTAGATGATGTATTAATATCACTTGAACATATTGAAGGATACGGCAATGTTAAGTGGGTAGAACTTAGAAATAAAGCGCTACTTGTTCTTATATATGCTGCAGGTCTACGTATTTCAGAAGCATTATCAATTACAAAGCTTCATCTGCAAAATCTAGAATTTATAAAAATAATAGGTAAAGGTAGTAAAGAAAGAATAATTCCGTGGTTACCTTTTGCTAGGAATTTAATTACCAAATATTTAGGAATATTGCCGTATAAGTTAGATGAGAATGAACCGATCTTTAGAGGAAAACATGGTAAGAAATTACAGCCGTCAGTATTTAATCGTGAATTAATTAAGTTAAAGCGTGTTTATGGGTTACCTGAATATTTAACTGCTCATTCATTTAGACATAGTTTTGCTTCGCATTTGCTTGAGTATGGTGCAGATTTACGCTCTATTCAAGAGCTATTAGGTCATAAAAGTCTATCTACTACACAAAAATATACTCAAACAAGTATAAAACATTTAGAGGCTGTATATAATACAGCATATCCAATTAAAAAATAAAATTAATATTAATAATTCTTGCGTTAATTTTAAATTATATATTATTATTTTACAAACCTTATTAATCTATAAAAGATAATATGAGATATTAATATGCTAGAAACACCTAAATTACCTATTGGATATAAACCTTCTAAAGATGAAGAATATATGTGTCCTAATCATCTGGAATATTTTAGACAAAAACTTTTAAGATGGAAAGAGGATTTATTAAAAGAATCACAAGCGACTTTAAATCATTTAAAAGAAGAAAATTTAAAAGAATCAGATCTTAACGATTGTGCTACTCATGAAACAGAAAGAGCTTTTGAGTTACGTAGTAGAAATAGATATTGTAAATTAATGAGTAAAATAGAAGAAGCATTATCACGTATTAAAAATGGAGAATATGGTTATTGTGAAGAAACAGGTGCTCCAATAGGTATCAAAAGATTAGAAGCAAGGCCTATTGCTGCATTATGTATTGAAGCACAAGAACGTCATGAAAATTATGAGAGAAGTCATTTAGATGAACCTGGAAATTAATTAGTGTTATTTACATGTATCAGAAAGATTACCTTTTTTGCTATGATATACTTGGCTTACCAAAATGATTTTGTACCATAGATTTTGTACTTAGATCCTTACACACGTTTGCGGTATTGTCTGAATATCTAAAACCTAAAGAAGTTAGAGCGTTTACAGTTTCAAATAAAGGTAGTCCCATAATGTTTGAATATGAGCCAGAAATAAATGAGATGAATGCTTCTGCATAACCAGAAATTTTGCACCCGCCTGCTTTATCTATTCCTTCATCTAAAGAAGAATAAAAATTAATCTCTTCATCACTTAATTTTTTGAACTTAATAATAGTCTGAACTATTTTTTGTCTAAATGTAAGTTGGTTGTTCTCTTTTTTGATAATACATAAACCTGTATAGACACGATGACGGCGCCCAGATACCATCTTAATACAATGCTTGACCTCTTCATAAGTGGTAGCTTTTGGTAATATTCTTCTACCTACTGCAGCTACTGTATCAGCAGCTATAATTATAGATGATTTCTCTATTTGAGATGCAACTTTAATGGCTTTCCCGTAAGCAAGTCTTATTGCTAAGGGAGCAGGTAATTCGCGCAAATTAGGTGTTTCGTCTATATCTGCAGGAATAATTTGTGCAGGAATAATTTTTATTCTATCTAATAACTCAACTCTTGTAAGAGAGCTTGATGCTAATATGATTGGTAGGTTTTTTATATGTTGCTTCATACTTATAAAGACTAGTGACGATGAATCACGCGCCCTTTAGTTAAATCATAAGGTGTCATTTCTACTGTAACTTTATCTCCTAGTAATATTCTGATACGATTTTTACGCATCCTACCGGAAGTATGAGCAATAATTACATGATCATTCTCAAGCTTTACTCTGAAAGTAGCATTCGGTAAAAGTTCAAGTACTGTCCCTGTAAACTGAATTAGATCGTCTTTTGACATTATAGTTTTTGTTTGTATGGTCGGGGCGGAGAGATTCGAACTCCCGACCCTCTGGTCCCAAACCAGATGCGCTACCAGGCTGCGCTACGCCCCGATAATTAATTATGTCTATACTATATACTCTATTATTCGTAGCAAATCAATTTGTTTATCTAAAAATTTATAGATTTTTCACAATAATATATACGTGAGTAGGTATTGTTCACGTATATAATGCAGATCTTTATTGTAGGGTGCCATTGCAATCTAAATAAATTTTTATTTAGAGCATTTTTACTATATTAGTTCTGTCAAAACTTTAAGTTTCTACTGTAATGACGTTTTTGTCTTACTAATTAACTAAAGTTTTGTTATTTTTATAAGTAGCTAAATAGATCAGTTTTACTCTTGTATTATTTGATGTTATATAGGTTTTACTAATAATATAACCTAATAATTATAGGTTGTTATATTATATAATTTTAGCATTAATATTGTTACCTAAAATTAATATTTTATTTCTTCAAAAGAATCTAATAAGTATAACTATCTTGAAATAAAGTCCTTATTTATTATTAACTTTTTTAAAAGTGGCATGATAAGTTCTATAAAAAGATTGCATTTTGTTTCTGTTTTGCTGTATATTAATTCTTCCGAAATATGAATAACTATCCCGCCCATATTGATGTACAAAAGATTTTTAACAATTTTCCAAAGATACAAAAGTATTTGTATACGAATACTAGTCTCGATTTTCTAATTTAGAAAATTACCGCTTTAGACGACAAGTCAACGAAAAATACTCTAAAAAGTTTAATACAACAAATATAGTTGTATGCACTCCTGCAATTATGTTTGTGAGCGCTAGTTGCTTTTCTGAGATCTTAGAGTGCATAGAAATGTTATCGCAGATAGTTGAGTTTGATCTAGTGGTATTAATCTAGATAAAATGCATTGCAGAAAATGTGTTTTCAATGATGTTTCTGTGCTTATAGTATTGTGTATTACTGAGAATGTTCCTATAATTGATGTAAATTATATCACGCTTGATATATTGTAAATGTTAAATCAAATCTTTAACTAAAAGATATTAGTTTGCTTACATGGCTTCTAAAATAATGTTTTATATAATATTATAAATAATGATGTTGATTCAAACCCTATAGTGCATTTAGTATTTTTAGATCATACTTCTAGAGCTGACTTTAATAACAACAATTTAAATAGTGTCGTTTTTTTAAATCTTGACCAAAAATAAAGCAATAGACTTAAGAATTCAGTATTCTAACATCACATAGTAAGAATCCAAAATAATTTTGCTGATGCAATAAAAGCGTTTGTAGAGCTTGATTTCAATTCTATTGAAGTATATAAAGTAGGAATAAAACAGTTATATGTATTTAAAAGAGACAATTAAGGATATTGTTAAATTTTTATAAAAGCAAAATGAATCTAATACTACTTATGAAAGATTTAATATAATAGTATTATGCATTAAAAATATTAACATAAGGTTTTTTATATGAGTACAAACATAAACGAAGTAAGAAAAGTTAAAGAGTAAATCTAGATAAATTAATAATGGAATAAACATTTAAATTCACTAATGAAGTGTCACTCAAAATTCTCATAGACTTAGAACAAAATCAAAAGAATTTTATATGAGACACAAAATATAAAGACTAAAGAGTTGCTAGCTTTCAATATTTGTAACTATTTTTAGGAATGGCAATAGTTTTTATGCTGATTGAATGTAGTTTTTTATTTAATATTTCAGATATGGCATTTTTTACTAATTTATGTTGATTAATTAAAGAAAGTCCATTAAATTGATCATCTGATATTTCTAAAGCATAATGGTCTTGATCTCCTACTAAATCAGTAATTTTTATTACACTACTTGGAAAGGATTTTTTAAGTATTTTTTCTAACTCTTCTGCAGATATTGCCATTATTTTATCAAAATTAATTAAAGTTTGTCTGTTAAAGTAAAGTTGCTTATGAATTTTTATTGTAGAATTTTAAACATTCATTGATAAACTCTACTCTTATGAATATAATAAATTATATATATCATATTCATTATTATGAAAAAAGACACTGAAGAATTAAAATTATTTATTTTAGAATGTTTGATTGAGAAAAAAGCAGAAAATATTGAAGTAATTGATTTAAGAGATAAAAATAAATTAGCCGATTATATTATATTTGCTAGCGGTCGTTCTACTAAAAATGTTGGAGCAATTGCTGAATATGTAGCTTTAGCATTAAAAAATCATGCCTGTATAAATAGTAATATTGAGGGGCTTAGTAAATCAGAGTGGGTACTAATAGATGCAGGCGCTGTTTTAATTAATATTTTTTATCCTGAAGTACGGGAGCATTTTAAGCTAGAAGAAATTTGGAAAAGATGAACGATCATATTCTTATTAACGTTATAATTTTACTCGGTACTGCAGTTTTTATAGTAGCTATACTTAAGCGTTTTAGATTAAGTCCAGTACTTGGTTACTTAATTGCTGGAGCTGCAATAGGAGATCACGGTTTAAAAATTGTAACATATGACCAAACTAAGTTATTAGGTGAACTTGGTGTAGTATTTTTATTATTTGCAATAGGACTTGAGTTATCTTTTGAGCGATTAAAAGCTATGAGACGATATGTATTTGGTCTTGGTAGTTTGCAAGTTTTAACAACCGCTATAGTAATTGCTGGTGCAATGGTACTTATAGACGGTAATAGTAGTGCAGCTATTATTACCGGTGGTGGTCTTGCGCTTTCATCTACGGCACTTGTTATGCAGGTTATTGATGAAAATCGTAGCCAATCAACACAAATAGGTAGAGTTTCTTTAGCTATTTTATTATTGCAAGATTTAGCTGTAGTGCCATTGCTTGTTATAGTACCGTTACTTGCAAGTAACAATAAAGCCTCGCTTGCAGTTGCTCTTGGTATTGCATTCTTAAAAGCCGTGACTGCCTTACTTACAATATTTATTGTAGGTCGTGTTCTACTTCGTCCTGTATTTTCATTCATTTCATCAGAAAGTAATAATACAAGTGAGCTACCTATTTCTATGACTTTGTTAATAGTACTTTCTGCTGCTTGGGCTACTGAAACATTTGGTTTATCTTTAGCTCTAGGCGCATTTGTTGCTGGAGTATTAGTTGCAGAAACCGAATTTAGATTGCAAGCAGAAGAAAGTATTTATCCTTTCAAAAGTTTATTTTTAGGATTATTTTTCATGACAGTTGGTATGAATATTGATGCACTAGAAATGTATGAAAAAATATCTCATATTCTTACTTTATCTATTGCTTTAATATGTATAAAAACCTTAATCATAACAGCTTTTTGTGTTTTATTTGGTTTTAATAAAGGCGTTGCTTTTTATTCAGGATTATTATTATCGCAAGGAGGAGAGTTTGGTTTTATATTATTCAGTTTAGGAAAAGATAGTGGAGTATTGGAGGAAAGTACTGCTGATATATTATTACTTGTGGTTACTTTTACTATGGCACTTACTCCATTACTTGCAGCTTTAGGTAAAAAGATTGCTGAGAAAGTTGATAAAGGACTTGGTAAAACTCCGACTCAAATGATAGAGCTTGGAGCAAGAGATTTAACAAACCATATTATTATTGCGGGACTCGGTAATACCGGTAAAATGGTAGCAAGAGTTTTAGAAGCAGAAGGTATAAGTTATGTAATACTTGATTTAGATGATGATAGGGTCAAAGAAGAGTTATCAAACGGTTTGCCTGTTTTTAAGGGTGATGTATCGCAAGCTGATACTCTTAAGGCATTAGGTACTGAAAGAGCGTTTGCTATAATACTTACTATGAATAATCAAGTTACAATCAAAAAATCTCTTAAAACAATTAGTGGTAATTATCAGGATATACATGTAGTCGTTAAGTTAAAAAATTTAAAAAATGCTAGAGAATTTTATGATTTAGGTGCAACAACTATTATTCCCGAAAGTTATGAAACTGGATTACAAATAGGTGGCACAGTCCTAAAAAATATAGGTATTAGTGAGCAGGAAATTAATAGGATCAAAGTACAATTTAGGCTTGGTAATTATATAATAGCAAAAAAAGAGGATGCTTTATCTGAAGTTGAAGATAATGATTAAAATTTTGATTATTTTAATTATAATAATGTTATCAACAACAATTAATGCAAATAATAATAAAAAATTGCCTATTCCGCGATTTGTTTCAATAAAATCTAATGAAGTAAATGTAAGGCGCGGTCCAACTACTAAGTCTGCTGTAGAATGGGTTTTTATTAAAAAAGGTGAACCTGTAGAAATCACTGCAGAGTACGCACAATGGCGACAAATATGTGACATTAATGGTGAATGTGGTTGGATACATTCAAGTGTTTTATCATCTAAAAGATCAGTGATTATTGTCTCTGATAAAGAAATAGAGCTTACTAAATCAGCTGATCCTAAAAGCAGAGTGATAGCAAAATTAATGCCAAAGGTGCGCTGCAGTCTAAAAAAATGCAAAGAACAATTCTGCCAAATTACATGTAAAGATTATAAGGGATGGATCTCAAAGAACGCAATTTGGGGAGTATACAATCATAATGATAGATATTAATAAAATAGATTTCATTGCATCATTTTTTGCTATCATTTAATCTATTAACTTCGGATCCTCAAATTTTATATACGCTGTTTTTATGAGTTTGCTAGTGTTTTTAAAGTATTTCTTTTGATAAGATTAAATTATGCATCAGTCATAGATGTTAAATATTTTTGTTTGATAAAAGCATAGGTTTTTTATTATGAGACAATACTTATATACAAAGCAATCAAAATGATATAGATATTTTTTTGTAACACAAAGCTATAGCAGGTTTATGTAGTACTAGTTTTCTCAAATTGTAAATCTAAATGGAATCATGGGTAAATATGTTGTAGTATTACAGTGAAAAAACTCAAATTTATGAGAATAGAAAAATTAAAAGGTTATGTAAATCAGAATTAAATTATTGTAATTCATGTATGGATATCAAAATAGTCCTTGCGAGGAGCAGCATTATGCTAAAGTTTAGGAAAATTAGGAAAAAATCTGAAATAATAATTTTTACTAGATTGCTTATTCAACTACCTTGTATCATTCTTATAATGACGTTAATTTATTAACTAACCCGCCTTAAGTTACTTCACTTTTATTATATTTTAAATTTGATAAAATTATCTAAATATAGTATAGAACTTTTTATAATATACTTGATACACTATACAACACTGTGATGAGTATTGCTTTGAGAGCTTTTATATCTCTTTTTGTAATTGATTTTCGTATATTATTGAATTTTATATTATAGAACAAAAATTATGAGTAAAAAGCTTTATATTAAGACCTATGGATGTCAGATGAATGTTTATGATTCCGTTAAGATACAAGATTTGCTTTATCCCTTCGGTTATGAATCTACGGAAGATATTAAAGAAGCTGATATTATTATTCTAAATACATGTCATATCAGAGAGAAAGCAGCTGAGAAAACTTATTCTGAACTTGGTCGTATTAAAAAACTACAAAATACGAGGAAGCAAGAAGGTTTAAATCCTGCAATAATAGTTGTAGCAGGTTGTGTTGCTCAGGCAGAGGGGGAAGTAATTTTTACAAGAACTCCTTATGTTGATATTGTTGTTGGTCCACAATCTTATTATAATTTACCAGAATTAATCTCCAAAGTTGTTAGACATGAAAAACACTTAATTGATCTAGATTTTGTTGAAGAAGCAAAATTTGATAATTTACCTGAACAATTATATACGCAAGGAGCTAGTAGCTTTATATCTGTACAAGAGGGGTGTGATAAATTTTGTACTTTCTGTGTAGTACCTTATACAAGAGGTGCTGAATTTTCAAGAAGTGTAGAACAGGTTTACAGAGAATCATTAAAAGTAGTTAGCAACGATACTAAAGAAATTATACTACTTGGACAAAATGTTAATGCTTATCACGGTAAAGGTCCAAAAGATAAAATATTTACTCTTGCCGATTTACTAAAACATCTGGCACAAATTCCAAATTTAGAGAGATTGCGTTATATGACCTCGCACCCTATAGATATGACAGATGATCTAATAAAACTGCACGGTACTGAGCCTAAATTAATGCCGTTTTTACATCTACCTGTGCAATCAGGGTCAAATAAAATATTGAAAGCAATGAATCGAAAGCATGATCGAGATTATTATTTTAATATAATTAATCGCTTAAGAGAAGCAAGATCTGATATAGTTTTATCTTCTGATTTTATTGTTGGTTTTCCTGGTGAAACAGAGAAAGATTTTGAGGATACTTTAGATTTAGTTCAAAGAGTAAAATATGGTCAATGCTATTCATTTAAATATAGTCCGCGTCCAGGCACACCTGGTGCAATCAGAACTGACCAAATACCTGAACATATAAAATCCAAAAGATTAACTATATTGCAAAAAGAACTCGCAACTCAGCAACTAGCTTTTAATGAAAGTTGTGTTGGTAGTACTATGAAAGTGTTATTCGATCGTGATGGTAAATTTGAGGATCAAATAATAGGTAAAACGCCTTACATGCAGTCCGTATATATACACAATCCTAATAAATCTTTACTTGGTAAAATAGTTGATGTAATCATTACTAAGGCTGCGCTTAATAGTTTAACCGGCGAAATATTATAAGTCATGTACAAATCCTTATTTTTCTTTTTAAAGATTTTTGCAATTCTTATTTTACTAGGTTGTTCTGTTACTGCTTATATAATATATCACTATTCACATGATTTACCTGACTACTCGCAGCTTGTACGTTATTATCCTCCATCTGTAACTCGTATTTATTCTCGTGATGGTAAATTAATGGAGGAATATGCTTTTGAACGCCGAGTATTTGTACCGATTAATAATGTACCGAGTTCATTAATAGAAAGTTTTATCGCAGCTGAGGATAAGAATTTCTATAACCATCCAGGCATCGATTTGCTTGGCATAGTTAGAGCAGCATTTTTAAATATATCTAATTATTTACATAATAGGCGTATGGAAGGAGCATCGACTATTACTCAGCAAGTGGTTAAAAATTTTTTGCTAACTAATGAGGTTTCGCTTGAACGTAAGATTAAAGAAGTTATCATATCTTATATGATTTCACGAGTATTTACTAAGCATCAAATTTTAGAATTATATCTTAATCAAACATTCTTTGGTCGTGGTGCATACGGTGTTGCGGCAGCTGCACAAAATTATTTTAATAAATCTATAGAGGAACTTACTATTGCAGAATCAGCGTTTATTGCAGCACTGCCTAAAGCTCCTTCCGAACTTAATCCAGATAAAAACTACTCTCGAGTAAAAGCTCGTCGTGATTATGTAATAGAACGTATGTTTGAAGATGGTTATATCACAAGAGATACTATGAAAGAAGCTATAGGTAGCCCAATAGTTCTACGTAAACGAGCTAAAGAAGAAACTGTTACGGCAGATTATTATGCTGCACAGGTACGAGAAGAAGTGATTAAGATGTTAAATAGTAAGGAAGAATTTTATAGAGGAGGTCTCACTATTATTACTTCTTTAGATGCACAGATGCAGAAATTAGCTGAAAATGCTCTAAGAAAAGGCCTGAGAGAGTTTGATAGAAGACATGGTTTTAGAAAGCCTATAGCTAATATTCCTCTTGATCATTGGCAAGAGGCGCTAAAAAACATACCTACTCCTTCTTCACTTTTGGAATATAAATTAGCTGTAGTTCTAGATGTTTCAGATAATCATGCAAAGATTGGACTTATAGATGGTAGTAAAGCGAGGATACCTATTATTGAAATGCAATGGGCAAGAAGTAATCTTAAATCAGTTAAGACTTTGCTTAAAAAAGGTGATGTGATAGTGGTTGAGCCTATAAAAGATTGCTATGCTTTGCGACAGATTCCTGAGATCAACGGAGCTATTATGGTTATGAATCCGCATACCGGGCAGGTACTTGCAAGCGTTGGAGGTTATGATTTCTCTACAAGTAAATTTGATAGGGTAACTCAAGCACTTCGTCAACCAGGTTCTTTGACTAAAACCTTTGTATATCTCGCAGCTCTTGAAAATGGTGTTAAGCCTAATCAGATTTTTAACGATGGACCTATTGAGATTATGCAAGGTCCAGGGATGCCTAGTTGGCGTCCTAAAAATTATGAAGGTCAGTTTTTAGGTGAAATGACTATGCGTACTGGTTTTGAAAAATCCCGTAATCTTATAACTGTAAGAGTCGCAACTGCTGTAGGGCTTACAAAAATAGTTGATATAATTAAGCGATTTGGTATTAATAATGAACCAAAAAAAGTTTATTCTATGGTACTTGGTTCAATTGAAACCACACTTAGCAGAATAACTAATGCTTATGCAATTATTGCTAATGGTGGTAAAAAAGTTGAGCCTCATTTTATAGAATTAATTAAAGACCGTAATGGTAAAATTATTTATAGACGAGATAATAGAGAATGTTTTTCTTGTAATATTTTGGATAGTGATTTAGATACTGCAATATTAGAAATACCGAAAGAAGATATATATAGAGTTACCGATGAAGCTAGTGATTATCAAATTACTTCATTTTTAACAGGAGCAATAGATAGTGGTACTGGTTATGCTGCGAGGAAACTTGGAAAAATTATTGCTGGGAAAACTGGTACTAGTAACGATAGTAAAGATACATGGTTTATAGGCTTTACACCTAAGATAGTAGTAGGTAGTTATGTTGGGTATGATACACCGAAAGAACTTGGAAAAAAAGCAACAGGTTCAAACGTAGTATTGCCGATTTTTATTGATTTTATGAATCATGCTTATAAGGATGAACCGTCGCTACCTTTTAAAGTTCCAGACTCAATTAAGCTAATCGCTGTAGATAGAATAACCGGTAAAATGATACCAGACGGTACTGTTATAGAAGCATTTAAAGTAAATAATATCCAGATGCTTGAGAATGATTATATGATTGATAATCATGATATTTTTATACCTGGTATATCAGATCAATCGCAGGAAATTTACTAGCGAGGTATTATTGAAGTCAATAAATCTACTAGTATCTAGTATATAGTTATTTTATTCTGTGAATTAGTAGATGGTACTGCACATATTTTTGATCAACGCAACAAAGTTACTATACTTATTATCTTACTGTCCTAATATCACTTACGATACCTTTTATAGATAAAGATGTTATTTTTTAATTCAAGACAATAATAAATTCATTCAAAATGAAAATAACTATGAGATCCATTATAATCTATGATCAACATTTAACATTACTATCTATAATTTATAACTTTAATTGGTTTTTATATTGATTAAACTTATCCAAATCACTTTGTAGTAGATAGTAAGGCTTATATCCTAAGGTTTGGCAACAGTAGCATATCATTCGAAACTGAATCAAGCATAATTTGTTTCAGTATTCTTATGTTAATCAAAGCATTATATATTGCAAGCTTCCATGATTAATCATGTAATGAAATTTTATGATTGTAACCCTTATATTTCAGAATATAAACGATACAGGCAATCAACTTTTTTTTATAACAATATAAATTATTTCTAAGTCTTAAAGAAATGTTAAATATCTTAGATAGTGGAGCAGCTTTGCAGTAAAATAGTTAGTAGTAATAAGTTTAGCTAAGATAGAACTAAAATTGAATAGTTTATGATAGCACAGATCTATTAAAGATAATAAAACTTATGCTTCTTATAAAGTAATTGAAATACAAGCTAAAAAACTGAAATCAAAAATTGAAATAAATTTCATTTGTTATTTTTGAGAAACTACCAATAATGCAGGATATATTTTTGGAATTGAGGTTATCTATAGTAGGAGTACTTTTACTTTGTTCATATTTTAATATGATTATTATGTGTTGTTAAGTAGTAGTATGTTATACTCTTCAATAGTGTTATTTCAGATATAACTGAGTTTTTTTATATTTTTACTGATAATGCAATATAGAGTTACTCCTGAAACTAATCGCTATTGATGTTATATATGGCTTCGGCGTCACTAATAGTGCCTCGGTATCACTGATCATCAAACATATTGTCTTGAGTGTTATGAATTGCATTGAAAGCAGTATTAGTAAGGTTTACTATGCTAGTATCAAATTTATTTTCATTGCAACTCAATTTTCAGCGTTATAAGAGAAAAGATTGATAGAAATAGTTCTTGTGTTATTAACAATATTAACAGCTATTGCAGCTAAGTCTTTTATTCTTACTAAGTTTTCCTAGTATTTTTAATAGTACTCTCATATTAAGTCCTTTATTTCTTTAAAAATTTCATTAGTATAATTTTGTGGATATATAGTGTATTGCTTTCTTTACTTTTAAAACACACTATATATTATAACTATTTAATAATTCAATTCTTTTGCAACACTTAATTTCAGCTATATTATTTTATGTATGGTAATGCAAGCAAAAATGTTTTGTATTAGTACTAATTTTCTTAATATTGTCCTATTTGGAACATATTAATTTAACTGCAATTATTGTACTTTCAATAGAAATGTATATAATGTTTTGCTACTTCTTTGGATTTTAAATTATATAAATTTTAATATTGCTTGAAGTATCTCAAGAAATATTATAAACTCAAGAGGTTCATAAAAAATTTGAAGATATTATGCAATTAGTAAAAGCTTTAGAACGAATTTTAGCAGATAGTTATGTTTTATATTTCAAAACACAGAATTATCATTGGAATGTAGAAGGAGTAGAGTTTAGAAGTCTACATTTGCTATTTGAGGAGCAGTATAAAGATTTAGCTGAAAGCTTAGATGAAATTGCTGAAAGAATCAGAAGTTTAGGTACGAAAATTCCAGTATTCTCAAATTTAATAAAACTTGCATCTATAGATTGGACCAATCAAAATGAAACAGCAAATGAAATGTTAAAAAGTTTAACAAAAGATCAAGATATTATTAGAGAGACATTATATAATGGGCTCAAAGTAGCGCAAGCAGAGCGTGATGAGTGTACAGCTGATATGATTATTGGACGCATTAGAGTGCATGAAAAGAATAGATGGATGTTGAAGAGTAGCTTACTCATTATTTAATTTGAAAAATTTTCATCGTTGTTTTATATTTTTTGGTTCTTAAGTACTAGTATGTACGTTGTAAATGTAAAACATTTAGCTCTTTTTTAAATTAAATGTCATCTACTATATTCTATATGTTATTTCAGTAAATGTTAGAATCAAATTCCTATATAGTTCTTGAAATGCTGAGGTTAGCTCACTTTACCATGGATTCCACCTTTTCTGAAATAATTAGATCTTAAAATAGAACCAAGAAAATGAAAATAAAATGGAACAATACGATGTAGCCGTCATAGGCGGTGGTCCAGGTGGATATGTTGCAGCAATTAGAGCGGCACAATTAAAGAAAAAAGTTGTATTAATAGAAAAGTCACATTTAGGAGGAGTATGTCTTAATTGGGGGTGCATACCAACTAAATCTCTTCTTAAATCTGCTGAGGTTTTTGAATATATAAAACATGCTAAAGATTATGGGATTGATGTTGGTATTGCTGAAATCAATATTCAGAAAATAGTTGAGCGTTCAAGAGAGATTGCAAGCACACTCGCATGTGGTGTTCAATTATTATTGAAAAAAAACAAAGTTACAATAATAAATGGAGTAGCGAGTTTTGGAGAAAATAAGGTAATAAATGTAAATGATAAACCTACAGTAAAAGCCAATAATATTATTATAGCTACTGGAGCAAGACCTAAGATTTTACAAGGTTTTGAGCCTGATATCACACAAATATGGACGTCAAAAGAAGCTATGATACCACAATATGTCCCGAAATCTATGATTATTATAGGATCAGGTGCAATAGGTATAGAATTCGCATCATTTTATAATAGTATTGGTGTGGATGTTACAATAATTGAGGCATATAATAGAATATTACCTTCTGAAGATACAGAAATTGCTGGTATTGCTCATAAAATTTTTGAGCAAAAGGGAATAAAAATTCTTACAAATGCTAAGTTAATTAAACAAACAAAGTCACAAAATAAGATAGAAGTCGAGTTAGAGTTAGAAGGTAAAAAACAAAAATTACAAGCTACAATCTTATTAATGGCGGTAGGTATTACTGCAAATATAGAGAATTTAGGACTAGAAAAAACTAAAGTTCAAGTAGAAAACGGATATATAGTTACCAATGGGTTAATGCAAACTGCAGAATCAGGAATTTATGCTATAGGGGATGTATCAGGAGTACCTTGCTTAGCTCATAAAGCAAGTCATGAGGGTATTATTGCCGCGGAAAGCATAGCAGGCTTAAAGCCCAATAGTATTAATAAACATAATATTCCATACTGTATTTACTCTTCTCCACAAATAGCAAGTGTTGGTTTGACTGAAGAGGTCGCTAAGGACCTGGGTTATGAGATTAAAATCGGTAGGTTCCCTTTTAGGGCTAATGGTAAGGCTTTAGTAAGCGGCAATAGTTATGGCTTGATTAAAACTATATTTGATGTTAAAACCGGTGAATTATTAGGAGCGCATATGATAGGATTGGAAGTAACAGAATTAATACAAGGATATGTTGTGTCAAAAAATTTAGAAGGGACGGAGCTGGATTTAATTCACACTATCTTTCCGCATCCGACTTTATCTGAAATGATGCATGAATCAGTACTCGCTGCTTATGATATGGCTATACATATATAGTCAAAGTAAATGGAAAGTCACATTAGTAATAACAACAGCAATGAGATCAACATTTGCAATGGGTAATTATCCATCTCAAATGCTCAGATCTAAAACTACTTTTAAAATATAACAAGTGCATATATGAATAAAGATAATTTAATTCAAAATTATGCTGTAGCATTATTTAATAATGCCTTGCTTGATAATATTCAGGTTACGATCTTTGAAGAAATTACTTTACTAAATCGTATTATTGAGGATAGTTTTGATATTAAAGAATTCTTAATTTCACCTATAGTGAATAAGATTGATAAAATTAATGTTATTAATTCGTTAATAAAAAATACTAAGCTTAACAAGATAGTGAATAATTTTTTATTATTATTGATAAAAAATTCTCGTACACATATCTTATCAAATATAGTAGAAGCTTATAACAAGCTACTATATGAAAGTAGAAATATAAAAATAGTACAGGTTATTTCTTCAAATCAATTGCAACCTAGAGAACAAGAATGGATTCAGTATCGAATAGAAAAAGAATTACAGCAAAAAACGGCACTATTCTTTGATATAGATAACACTATTATCGGCGGTATTGTAATAAAATATGATAATGTATTGCGAGATTACTCAATAAAAGGGAGTTTAGAGAAAATAGCTAAGTGTTTGAAGAATGTTAAGGTTTGTTAATGCATTGAATAACTAAAGGCAAGAATTTCGATCTGCAAGCTTTTATTGCGTGTATTAAACCACAGGATCCAATGAAAACCACAATATTAGATCTTGTAGCTCATACACTGGATTATAACATGGAGACATAAATCAAATGAAACTGAAACCTATTGAAGTAGCGGAAATATTACAAAAGGAAATAGCTAATATTAATTGCTTAAGTGAGCTTGAGGAAGTCGGTCAGGTTATTTCTGTTGGTGATGGTATAGCAAAAATTTACGGTCTTGCTAATGTAAAATCCGGTGAGGTAGTAGAATTTAAATCAGGTGTTAAGGGGCTGATTTTAAATTTAGAGCATGATAGCGTTGGTGCTGTAATTATGGGAGATTATAGTAAAGTAAAGCAAGGCGATAATGTTAAAAGAACTAAAGACGTTTTGAAAGTACTTGTAGGAAAAGCGTTACTTGGTCGTACAGTTGATGCTTTAGGTAATCCTATCGATGGTAAAGGTGATATTGTAAGTAAAGAGTACAGACATATTGAGATGAAAGCTCCGGGTATAATAGAAAGAACAAGCGTGAGTGAACCTGTGCAAACCGGAATAAAGGCTATAGATTCGTTAATTCCAATAGGTCGAGGGCAAAGAGAGTTAATAATCGGTGATAGGCAAACAGGGAAAACTGCTATCGCCATTGATACTATTATTAATCAAAAACAAGCTCATTCGCTTACTAATGAAAGTGATAAAATTTATTGTATTTATGTCGCTATTGGACAGAAGAGATCAAGTGTTGCACAAATCGTGAAGAAATTAGAGGATGCTGGTGCAATGGATTATACAATTGTTGTTTTGGCTACTGCATCAGAAGCTGCATCTCTGCAATTCATCGCTCCTTATTCTGCATGTAGTATGGGTGAATATTTTCGTGATAATGGTATGCATGCACTGATCATTTATGATGATTTAAGTAAGCACGCTGTTGCATATAGACAAATCTCATTATTACTTAGAAGACCTCCAGGGCGCGAAGCATATCCTGGTGATGTATTTTATTTGCATTCAAGATTGCTTGAACGTGCTGCTAAAATGTCAGAAGAAAAAGGTGGTGGTTCACTTACTGCACTCCCTATAATTGAGACGCAGGCAGGTGATGTATCTGCATATATCCCAACAAATGTTATTTCAATTACTGACGGTCAAATCTTTTTAGAAAGTGACCTATTTTATAAAGGTATCAGACCTGCAGTTAATGTCGGTATTTCGGTAAGTCGTGTTGGTTCAGCAGCACAAATAAAGGCTATGAAACAGGTAGCAGCTTCGGTCAAGCTAGAACTTGCGCAATTTAGGGAGCGTGAATCTTTCTCGCAATTTGGATCAGATCTAGATTCTGCTACTAAAGCACAAATCGAGCATGGTAAAAGATTAGTTGAGATATTAAAACAAGAGCAATATCAGCCTTGTCCAGTAGAAGAACAAATAGTAAGTATTTATGTGGGAACTAAGAAATATTTAAATGATATACCTCTTCAAAAGGTAAAAGAATTTGAAAAAGCAATGCTTGCTGAAATAAGGTTAAATAGAAAAGATATCTTAGAATCAATAAAAACCGAGCAGTGTATAACTGAGGAAATTGAGCAGCAATTAAAAGCATTTTTAGAAAATTTTGTACAAGCCTACTGTGTAGTGCCATGATTTGATCATGGTATGTAGCAAAAATTGAGACTCATAGATATAAGCTACGAGTTAACAATAGAAAACTAACAAACTATATGTCAAATTTAAAGCAATTAAGAACTAGAATTAAAAGTGTTAAATCTACACAAAAGATTACCAAAGCAATGCAACTAGTATCTGCTTCTAAGATGACAAAAATAAAGACTCAAATAGCTAATTCAAATTTTTATATTGAGGCTATTAATAAAATGATGTCCAATATATTCTCGATGACGCTTTGTGAGTTATCTATTGAAGAGCAGAAATTTTTTAATACTATGCCAAGTAAGGCAAATTTATTGATAGTTATGACGTCTGAGCGTGGTTTATGCGGAATGTTTAATTACAGTATAATTAAGCAGGTTAAAAATGATATTAAAGAATTAGCAAATAAAGGCGAACAAATAAAACTTATAATTATTGGGAAAAAAGGTTATGAAGTGCTTAAAAGACAATATGCAAATTATATTGATAGTTATTTTGAGTTCCCAAAAAGTCATTATGCAAATCTGATTCTGCAATTAAAGGAAAAAATTATGTATGCAGTAGAAAATTTAGAAATTAGTAATTGCATTATATATTTTAATAAATTTAAAAATGCAATGACTCAAATTCTTACTAAACAAAAGATTTTACCGATAGAAAAACATCGAGATTATTCTGTAGTAGAAAATTATCATTTTGAGTATGAGGGTAAAAATCTAATTTCTAATCTAATTAATTTATATTTGTATGCCAAAATAAATTATGCTTTACTACAAAATATTGTTAGTGAGGAAGGAGCGAGAATGACAGCTATGGACAGTGCAACGAATAATGCTAATGATTTAATAAGTAAGTTAGTATTAAAGTTAAATAGATCAAGACAAACTATTATTACTACTGAGTTGATAGAGATTATAGCTGGTGCGGAAGCGGTTTAGATATAATGCTGTGTTACCGTGTATTGATCACGGTGGCCAGTCTTTTTTATTTTTGATTGATCACGCGGTTCACCAATGTTGATAAACCTTTACAGAAAAATCATGACACAAAATATTGGAAAAATTACTCAAGTTATTTCAGCAGTAGTGGATGTGAAATTTACGAATAACAGTAAGTTACCAGAAATTTTAAACGCACTTGAATGCTATAACGCGAAACAAAGGATAGTGTTAGAAGTAGCACAACATATAGGTGATGATACGGTGCGTTGTATTTCTATGGGTTCTACTGAAGGGCTTATAAGGGGCTTAGAAGTAATAGATACAGGTAACCCTATTCATATTCCTGTAGGTATTGCAACGCTCGGTCGTATTATGAATGTTGTAGGTGAACCGATTGATGGTAAAGGAGAGATTAAAAGCTCAACTATTTCTTCTATATATAAGCCTGCTCCTGATTTTATCAATCAATCAACTGAGCGTGATATATTAGTCACTGGTATTAAAGTTGTTGATTTACTCGCTCCTTATACTAAAGGTGGTAAAATAGGACTATTTGGTGGTGCTGGTGTTGGTAAAACCGTGTTAATTATGGAACTTATTAATAATGTAGCTAAAGCACATGGTGGTTATACCGTATTTGCAGGTGTTGGTGAGAGAACACGAGAAGGTAATGATCTTTACCATGAAATGATTGCCTCAGGTGTTATTAACCTTGAAGCGCCTGAAAAGTCAAAAGTAGCTTTAGTTTATGGACAAATGAATGAGCCTCCTGGTGCAAGAGCAAGGGTTGCATTAAGTGGTCTGACTATTGCAGAGAGTTTTAGAGATATGAATGCAGGACAAGATGTATTGTTTTTTGTAGATAATATTTTCCGTTTTACTCAAGCAGGTGCTGAAGTATCAGCATTACTTGGTAGGATCCCATCAGCAGTAGGATATCAACCTACCCTTGCAACTGATATGGGTGAACTACAAGAGCGTATCACTTCTACTAAACATGGATCAATAACTTCTGTGCAAGCTATATATGTACCGGCAGATGATTTAACTGATCCTGCTCCTTCTACTTCTTTTGCACATTTAGATGCTACAACAGTACTGAGTCGTCAGATAGCTGAGCTTGGGATTTATCCAGCAGTTGATCCGTTAGATAGTAATTCTCAGGTACTTGATCCGATGATTGTAGGTGAAGAACATTATAGTGTTGCAAGACAAGTGCAGCAGGTTTTACAAACTTATAAATCATTGCAGGATATAATTGCTATTTTAGGTATGGATGAGCTATCTGAAGAAGATAAATTAACAGTGTCGCGTGCTAGAAAAATACAGCGTTTTTTGTCACAGCCTTTCCATGTTGCTGAAGTATTTACTGGAGTTGAAGGCAAATTTGTGAATCTAGATGATACTATTGCAGGTTTTAAAGGACTTGTAGAGGGGAAATACGATGATTTACCTGAAGCAGCTTTTTATATGGTCGGTACTATAGACGAGGCTGTAGAGAAAGCAAAGATATTAAAAATATAGGTATTGTCATTCTGTGCTTAAATTATTTGAGTAGTTGAAACTAATAAATAGTAAGTTGTTTTTCTGGATTATGTGCTTAAATGTACTATGTAACATTAAGGATAAATCAAAATATGAATGAAACAATTCAAGTAAAAATAATTACACCTTCAAGTATTGCATTTGAAAAGCAATCTAAAATGGTAACAATGCCTGGTGAGGATGGTATGTTTGGAGTACTGCCAAATCACGTTCCAATGATTGTGAATTTAACAGCAGGTTTAGTGCAGGTTTATATAAATAATATGCATAACTCCGAAAATACTTATCTTATTTCTGGCGGTGTCACTGAGATAACATCAAATTATATTAATATAGTGACGGAAGCTGCTATTAATGTTACGAATTTAAGTGAATCTGAAATATCAACTCAGTGTTATGAACTTCAAAAACTTTCATCACATTAACGTTAATTTATTTGAAAAATCTACATTTTTGTGTAAAGTTAAGTATAAGTTTTAAGTTCTCATCAAGCGAGTTTGTAGTCACATCTAGTCTTTTTTGATTTTTTGTATTTCATGCTCAAGAAACTAAAAATAATTCCACTAAATCAAGTGAGAGATAAATGCCAACAGTGCATAATTCAGAATATATAAAAGAGTTATTAGTCGATAATACTTCATATAAAATTTACGATATAAATAAAGCAGCAAGTGATATCGGAATTTCATTAAATAAGCTCCCTTATAGTTTAAGAGTATTATTAGAAAACGTGCTACGTACCAGTGGGAATAAAGAAAACTTACTTGTATTTAAAGAATGGTTAAAAACTAAAAAATCTAATACAGAAATAGATTTTATGCCGGCAAGAGTTTTAATGCAGGATTTTACTGGTGTACCTGCTATTGTAGATTTAGCTGCTATGCGTGATGCTATGCAAAAAATAGGATGTAATCCGCTAAAAATTAATCCTCTTATTCCTGTTGATTTAGTAATAGATCATTCTGTAAGTGTTGATTCTTACGGACTTAAGGAGTCATTTGAGCAAAATGTTCAAATGGAAATGAAACGCAATATTGAGCGTTATCAATTTCTTAAGTGGGGACAGCAGGCATTTAATAATTTCAAAGTAGTACCACCTGGTACAGGTATTTGTCATCAGGTGAATTTAGAATATTTATCAAAAGTTGTGTGGTATAATGATGGGACTGCTTACCCTGATAGTTTAGTTGGTACAGATAGCCATACAACTATGGTAAACGGTTTATCCGTTCTTGGTTGGGGAGTTGGAGGCATAGAGGCGGAAGCTGCAATGCTTGGTCAACCTCTTACTATGATCATACCAGAGGTAATTGGAGTAAAATTAACAGGAAAGTTAGAAGGAATGGCTACAGCAACTGATCTAGTTCTAACAATTACTGAGATGTTGCGTAGAACAAAAGTAGTAGGTAAATTTGTTGAGTTTTTCGGTTATGGGCTTAGTAACCTAACGATTTCAGATCGTGCTACTATTTCTAACATGTCACCTGAATATGGCGCTACTTGCGGGTTTTTCCCGATTGATCAAGAAACTATAAAATATCTAGAGATAACAGGTAGAGAAACAAGGCAAATCAAATTAGTAGAGAAATATGCCACTGAGCAGAATCTTTGGTATAATTTTGAAGATACTCAAGAATATACTGAGGTTTTAGAGTTAGATTTATCTACGGTATATAGTTCACTTGCCGGTCCAAAACGTCCACAAGATAGAGTCAACTTAAGTTTTGTAGAAAGTAATTTTAAAAATGAATTACCATACTTCGCTTTAGAAAATCAAGACATTGATAAAAAATATGCTGTAGCAAATCAGAATTATGAAATTGGTAATGGTGATGTAGTAATTGCTGCAATTACTAGCTGTACTAATACTTCTAATCCTAGTGTTATGATAGGGGCAGCACTTCTTGCTAAAAAAGCACTAGAGCATGGATTAAATGTAAAGCCTTGGGTTAAAACTTCTCTTGCGCCTGGTTCAAAAGTCGTAACAGAATATTTGAAGATTAGTGGTCTTGATAAATATTTAGATGCACTCGGGTTTAATCTGGTAGGTTATGGTTGTACTACTTGCATCGGTAATTCTGGCTCTTTAAATCCTGAAATAGAGAACACTATTAATAAAAACAGACTAGTTGTTGCTTCTGTTTTATCAGGTAATAGGAATTTTGAAGGTCGAATTAATCCGCTTACTAAAGCAAGTTATCTCGCTTCACCTATTTTAGTTGTGGCATATGCACTTAGTGGAACTCTTAATATAGATCTAACAACTACTCCCATAGGCGCAAATATTTATTTAAAAGATATTTGGCCAAGCCAAAAAGAGATAGATGCAGTTATTGCAAATTCAATTAATCCATCTATGTTTATAGAAAAATATGCTGATGTATTTAATGGCACAAAAGAGTGGCATGATTTGCATATTACTACTGGCACTAATTATAATTGGGATAAGAATAGTACATATATTAATAATCCACCTTATTTTGATAATATATGCAGTGAGAATACTATAAAAGATATAAAATCTGCAAAAATTCTAGCAATTTTTGGTGATTCTATTACTACAGATCATATTTCGCCCGCAGGCAGCATTAGTAAAAATAGTCCTGCTGCTAAATATTTAATAGAACATAATATAGAGCCTTTAAATTTTAACTCTTATGGATCACGTAGAGGGAATCATGAAGTAATGATGCGTGGTACATTTGCTAATATTCGTATAAAAAATGAGATGTGTAATGGTGTAGAGGGCGGTTTTACTATAAATCAGTTGAGTGGTGTACAACAAACTATTTACGATGCAGCTATGGATTATCAAGCTCATGATATACCGCTAGTGGTTTTTGCAGGTAAAGAATATGGTAGTGGATCATCTAGAGACTGGGCAGCAAAAGGTCCTGGATTGCTTGGTATAAAGGCAATAATTGCCGAGAGCTTTGAACGAATACATCGCTCAAATTTAGTAGGAATGGGTATTTTACCGTTAACTTTTACCGGCAATAATACAAGGTTAAGTTTAAAGTTAGATGGTTCAGAAACTATTGATATTATAGGTTTAAGTAAAAATATCAGACCCTTTAATCTTGTTAAATGTGTGATAAAAAAACAAACTAATGAAATAAGTACAATCGATTTAATATTGCAAATATTTACGGAGAATGAGATAAATTATATAAAGCATGGTAGCATTATGCAGTTTGTTGTAGAGAGTTTGAAGGGATAGTGGTATCTGTGTGTCTATATCAACCTTATTGATTACATGGGCGTTGGAATTCAGACAAATAAAAAAATAACTTTAATATTGATATAGGAAGTAAATATTTATTTTACTAGATTTATCCTTTCGCAGGAGTGATATAAAATGCTGTATAAATAAAGAGGTAAGAGGAAAGAATATGGACAAGCATCTTAAAGAATATACAGAAAGCGGTAAGAAAAATTTAATTGTAGTATATATATTATATTTATGTGGGGTTGTAGCTCCAATATTGCCGTTAGTTGGTGTATTTTTTGCATATCTTAACAAAGATAAAGGTGACAGTTTTGCTGTTAGTCATTATGTATTTTTATTTCGTACTTTTTGCTTTGTGGTACTTGGATGGATTATATGTTCGATATTTACATTTATTATTATTGGAGTATTACTGTATTTTGCACTTGCTGTTTGGTATATACTTCGTGTCGCTATTGGTTTTAAGTACATGATTGAGGATCAGGCATACCCAAACCCTATTACTTATTGGATAAAATAAGCATGATAAAACTTATTATAGACGGTTCTGAAATAGAAATATCAGAAGGTAGTACCGTTTATCAGGCCTGTATACAAGCAGGCAAACAAATCCCTCATTTTTGTTATCATGCACGTCTAAAAATTGCCGGTAATTGCCGTATGTGTTTAGTTGAAATCGAAAAGTCACAAAAGCCTGTAGCTTCGTGTGCTATGCCTGTAAGTAACGGTATGGTTATTCACACCGATACGTCTATGGTAAAAAAAGCACGTGAAGGGGTTATGGAGTTTTTACTTATTAACCATCCTTTAGATTGTCCTATTTGTGATCAAGGTGGTGAGTGTGATTTGCAGGATCAGGCTTTTAGATATGGCAAAGGCACTAATAGATTTCATGAAAATAAGAGATCTATCAAAGATAAATATATGGGACCCCTGATTAAAACAGCGATGACAAGATGCATACAGTGCACAAGATGTATTAGATTCGCAAATGATATAGCGGGAATAGAAGAAATAGGAGCTATAAATCGTGGGGAGCATATGGAGGTAACTTCATATTTAGAACAAACTTTAGACTCGGAAATATCTGGGAATATGATCGATATTTGTCCTGTTGGGGCTTTAAACTCTAAGCCGTATGCTTTTAAAGCACGTAAATGGGAACTAAAACATACTGCTAGTATCGGTGTGCATGATGCTGAAGGTTCTAATATTCGTATTGATAGTAGAGCTGATGAGATAATGAGAATATTACCTAGTGTTAATGAAGCAATAAATGAAGCATGGATTTCTGATAAAAATCGCTTTTGTTATGACGGTTTGAAATATCAGCGTTTAGATCATCCTTATATCAGAAAAAACGGTAAGTTAGTAGAAGTTAGCTGGAGTGAAGCTTTAAAGACGATAATGGATAAAATCAAATCCGTAAAACCAGAGAAAATTGCTGCTATCGCTGGCTCTATTGTTTCTGTTGAAGCTATGTTTATGCTAAAAATTTTATTGCAAAAACTCGGCTCTAATAATTACACTGTTAATCAGTTTAACTATAAAATAGATACAAGTGAGCGCGGTAATTACTTATTTAATACAACTATTGTCGGTGTAGAAAAGGCTGATTTATGTTTGTTAATCGGTGCAAATATAAGACAAATAGCACCTATATTAAATAGCAGAATAGGGCGAAGGGTGCGTATTGGTGCATTAAAAGTAGTAAGAATAGGTATAGGGCATAACCAAACTTATAAAATTCATGATTTAGGGAATGATATTAAGATTATTGAGGATTTAGCTGTTGGTACTCATGAATATACAAAAGCATTTAAAGAAGCTAAATACCCAATGATTATAGTAGGTGATGGTGTATATGGACGAGATGATGGATATGCTCTATTGTCCCTGATTCATAAGGTAGTAGATAAATATAATATGATGCGTGATGATTGGCAAGGCTTTAATATATTGCATAATCATGCTTCTATAGTTGGAGGTCTTGATATAGGCTTTAATACTGCTATTAAGTTTGAAGGGGTAAAACTTGCTTATCTACTTGGAGCAGATGCTATACCGTTTGACAAGCTCAAATCAGCTTTTATAATATATCAAGGACATCACGGTGATGTAGGTGCTATGAGTGCTGACGTAATTTTACCTTCGGCTGCTTATACTGAGCAGAGTGGGATTTACGTAAATTTAGAAGGTAGACCGCAAATAGCGCAAAAAGCAGTATCACCTGTAGGTAGAGCTAAAGAAGATATAGAAATTATTAAAGAGATTGCTGGTTATCTAAAAATCGATATAGGGATGGATAATTTGCAAGAAGTAAGAATAAGACTAGCTAAAGAATATAATATATTTGCTAATATTGACAAAATTACAGCAAATAGATTTACTCAATTTATCTCTATAGATAAGTTATCGCAAGAGCCTATAGCGGCAAGACCTATTAATTATTACATGACTGATGTAATTAGCAAAAACTCAGTTACTATGGCTAAGTGCGTTGAAGCTAAGGAAGAAAGAAAACGTGATGTAGCAAAGGTCTTTTATTAAGCAAGAACATTATATAAGTCATTGTCTAAGCAATACAGTTAAAGATTTTATAAGTTAGAATTTTGTTTATTTTTTTAGATTGCAATGTTCCTTTTTGCAATGAAGACTTTATATCTACTTATGGAATGTTTAATTGCAATGATGATTAATTGAAAATCAAATAATATTATGATAGAACTCTTTTATGAATATATGTTCCCATTAACTGTTATCGCCCTAAAGGTAGTTGCAATCACTATTCCTTTAATTTTATGCGTTGCATATTTAACATATGCAGAGCGTCGTGTTATTGGATTAATGCAGCTAAGACGAGGCCCTAACGTTGTTGGACCATTTGGGCTTTTACAACCTATCGCAGATGCAGTGAAGCTCTTATTCAAAGAGCCTATTATTCCAACCAATGCAGATAAAATATTATTTATTTTAGCACCGATTATAACTTTTGTATTAAGTTTAATCGGTTGGGCCGTCATACCATTTGCCAAAGGTGTAGTCCTTGCAGATATTAATGTCGGTGTTTTGTATATTCTTGCGATATCGTCTTTAAGTGTGTACGGTATTATTATTGCTGGCTGGGCTAGTAATTCAAAATATGCTTTTTTAGGAGCAATACGCTCATCCGCACA
The DNA here is from genome assembly GCF_000008045.1 of Rickettsia typhi str. Wilmington. Classification (NCBI taxonomy): domain Bacteria; kingdom Pseudomonadati; phylum Pseudomonadota; class Alphaproteobacteria; order Rickettsiales; family Rickettsiaceae; genus Rickettsia; species Rickettsia typhi. Next base: position 999,894 of record NC_006142.1, on the reverse strand, counting down.
AATGATTTCTTATGAAGTATCAATTGGTCTTGTTATTGTTACCGTTTTACTTACAACTGGTACACTTAATTTAAGTAGAATTATTGAAGCACAAAAAACTCTGCCATGGTGGATTGATTTAATGCTACTACCTATGAGTATCGTGTTTTTTATCTCTGTGCTTGCTGAAACAAATAGATTACCTTTTGATTTACCTGAAGCGGAATCAGAGCTGGTTGCTGGTTATAATGTTGAATATTCCTCTATGGGTTTTGCATTATTTTTTCTAGGTGAATATGCTAATATGATATTAGTTAGTGCAATGACTACTACTTTCTTTTTAGGAGGTTACCTACCACCGTTTAATCTACCTTTCTTAGATTGTATTCCCGGATTCTTTTGGTTTGTATTGAAGGTTATGTTATTATTGTTCTGTTTTTTATGGATTAGAGCAACACTGCCAAGATATCGTTATGATCAGTTAATGCGTTTAGGGTGGAAAGTATTCTTGCCGCTTACATTATTTGGTGTTGTATTAGTATCGAGTGTTCTTTTTTACACTGATAATTTACCAAGTGTTTAAAATTTTATGATAAACTATTTAAAATCATTTTTTCTATATGAAATAGTACGAGGGCTGACTTTGACTTTAAAGTATTTCTTTAAGCCAAAAGTTACTATAAATTATCCTTATGAAAAAAGTCCTGTTAGCCCTAGATTTAAGGGAGAACATGCGCTTAGACGCTATGAGAACGGTGAAGAACGTTGTATTGCTTGTAAGCTCTGTGAAGCCGTTTGCCCTGCACAAGCTATAGTAATTGAATCAGATGAGCGTGATGATGGTAGTAGGCGTACAACACGCTATGATATAGACATGACAAAATGTATTTATTGTGGGTTGTGTCAAGAAGCTTGCCCTGTAGATGCAATAGTTGAGGGACCTAATTTTGAGTTTGCAAGCTTAACACATACTGCACTTATTTATGATAAAGAAAGATTACTGTATAACGGTGATAAATGGGAGCAGGAACTCACTAATAAACTTCATAAGGATTATCAATATAGGTAAAATTATCATGATAAAAGATACAGATATAAAAAAGTTAAAGAAAGTGTTTTAAGAGTAAGGATTTATTACACCTGTGTAAGCGATTAGCATTATTATAGATATTCTTCAATCACTTAAACTTCTGAGCATTATTATTGATCTATGTTTTGCATTGAAATATGTCTCACTATAAACGTTTTATTCTAATACTCTTAATTATTGCTCAACAAATCCAATAACTAGTGGTAATAGTCCTTTAAGTTTGTTTTTAGATTTTATTGAATATTGGAGGATATAAAGCAATCTAAGTATATAGAAACTTTGTAAATTTTTATCATGTACATGTACAAAAATTCAAATTTAATCTCCAATTTTTCTTATTTTGCTAGATAATTGATCCGATAAATAACTTCATACAAAAAGCTATAACACTTTTAGTAGTTCTTAATCCTACGGCTAATATGAATTATTACCTGATGTTTAATCTATAACAGTGTAACAAAATATTGTTTTCTAATTAATATTTTTTTACCTAGATAAAAAAATACATCCAATTTTTAATAGTATATGGCTTTATGTATAGAGGTTATGTATGTCTTATAAATAAATTAAGTATTCCTCTTAATTTTGATTTATCACACAGTAATAAGCATCACTGTCACAATATCTTATTATTTGCTCTAGCGCAAACCTTTCAAAATTTACTCCTTAGTTTCAGATGTCTTAAATAATTGCTTATGTTAATAATTAAGAACATTTTTTTAAAAACCAATGATATAATTGGCGTACCATAACAGTGTATGATGAAATATCTAGATAAATTTTATGTACTAACTTATTTTGCTTCTAAAGACTTGTACATTGCATAAAGATTAGAACATTTAGAATATCTAGTGCTAGATTCTAATATATTGTTCTAATAAGTAAAAATCTGTTTTAGGCAAAGTTTTAAGCAGTTTTTCAAATTAACTGAATATATTATACTTTTAACAAAAGGAGAAATGATGTATCTTGTCATTATTAGATGCAAGTGTTTTTGATAATTTTTACATTCAATTTCTTTAGGTATTACTCATGTTAAAAAACTCTATGTTGTGTATTTATTGTTTAGCATTAAAGTCTGAAACAATCTTGTCATCTTTCCTCAATAGTGATTATCTTCAAGTACTATAATATAATGTATTTTCTAAGAGAAGCTAAATCCTTTATTGTTAAAGCAAATAAGTACTTCTTTTTGTTCTTTAGTAAATTGACACGTTACAGTAATTTCCAATGTTATCTTTGTAGTACAAAACTACAATTTTACTTACAAATTGTGTTGTAAAAATTATAATTTTTCTCTTTGAGAAGATTATATGTGTGATTTTGCATTTGTATAAGAAATTTTATAAATTATCTCTAAAGTTAATTTTCTCTGAGAGTAAGTATTAACTTGTTTATTTTTATTCTATTCACTATGCTAGATATGATTTATCTGACTAATAAGAAGATAGTACAATACTAATGAGAACTATGAAAAGTTACAATTATATGATAAGGGTTTATAATGAGGAGTTAAAAGTTTTGAATCTAAAAGTACTAAAATTAGTGATAATATTATAGAAGTTACAATAATCAATTGTTCGATTTGGCTTGAAGTAAATCTTATATTTTTTTATATTAGAAAAATAATAGTAATTACTTAAGCTGTAATATCTGTGCAGATTTTATAACACTTTCTTGATGTGATGATAGAAGAATAATACCACCGCTATTTGCTTTCATGATAATTAAATTATTTAGTAAATCTCTATTTTCTTTGCTTAAGTTAGTTTCAACTTCATCAAGTAACCATAAATCTGATTTGCAAACAATCAGCCTGGCTATAGCTACAACTTTCTGTATCCCGCTAGATAAGTTATAGCATTTTTTATCTAGTAAATAGTCTAGTTTGAAGTAATGAATGGCAGCTTGTACGGTTTCAGTAGAATTATAAATTTCTGACCAAAATTTAAGATTTTCAAAAACAGTCATTTCGAGTTTTATACCTAAATTATGACCTATATACGTGCAGTAAGGTTTTTGGCAATTGTTGATATGACTATTTTTATAGTAGATATTACCGCTACTTGGTTGCATAATCCCGGCTATCATACGCAATAGCGAACTTTTTCCAGAACCATTAGCGCCTTTTATATAAGTGATAGCAGAAGGAAGAAATGTGATACATAGATCAAATAAATTTCTTTTTTCTATGTTTAATTGTAATTGATGAAGTGATAACATACTCATGTCATACTGTGTACACTCCAAGATATCTCATAAAATTATTAGAAATGACTTTTATGGATATGTTGTGTGATCTATTGCTTTTCATTGAGTTTAATTTTCATGATGTTCATCTAGTGTAATACTAGTTAATTTTTTTATTATCTCTCTATTAATATCAAATCCAAAATTTCTCATGAGTATCTATTAAAGTTTGATTATGTAGGACTTACAAAATGTTTTTTCTCTTATTAGCTGCTTGACTTAACTTTTAGGCAATTTCTAATACGTATTAATACTTTGCTAGCATTTTTTTATTCTTTTTGCCATTATATCTCTAACTTTTATATTCAATGATAGTATCTGTGATATTTTGTCAGTAGTTAAAATTTTATCAGTAAATTTTCTACTGATAAATGAAATACATTTAAAATCGAATTTGGCATTAGACCGAAATAAATAATAATTAGTATTAATGGCGCTATAGAGAGTATTTCATATCTATATAAATCTTTGAAATGCTTAATTTCTGTATTGGTAATTTCACCAAGCATGACTTCTTTATATAATTTTAGCATGTAAACTGCTCCAAGTATTATACCAAGTGCTGCTATACAGGCCGCGACTACATTTACCTTATAAATCCCAAGTAAGCTTAAAAATTCTCCAATAAATCCGCTGGTACTAGGTAATCCGATAGAGCTTAGCATTGTAATCATAAAAAATGTAGCAAGTACAGGCATTTTACTTGCGACACCACCATATTTAGCTATTTCTTTTGTATGTAATCTTTCATATAAGGTGCCAACTATTAAGAATAAGGATGAAGAAACTACACCATGACTAAGCATCTGAAATATTGCTCCGCTAATTCCAGTTTCGGTAAAGCTAAAAATGCCAATTGTAACATATCCCATATGTGCAATAGATGAATAAGCTATCATTTGCTTAATATCTTTTTGAGCAAGTGCAACGAGGGATGAATATATTATTGCAATAACGCTAAGGTAAATTACGTAAATTGCGAATTCTTGTGAAACATTAGGCAAAAGCGGTAGTAATACTCTTAAAAACCCGTAACTGCCGAGTTTTAGTAAAATACCAGCAAGAATAACTGAACCACTAGTCGGAGCTTGCACGTGTGCATCAGGTAGCCAAGTATGGAATGGAATCATCGGGATTTTAACAGCAAAAGCAATAAAAATAGTCCACCATAAAATTTTCTGAGCAAATAATGGAATATTCTCTGTCAGTGCAAGAATATATGTTAAATCAAAGCTATGAATTTTGCTATAAATATAAATTAATGCAAGTAGGAAAAATACTGAGCCGAAGAAAGTATATAAGAAGAATTTTAGAGCCGCATATATTCTATTATCACCTCCCCATACGCCGATAATAATATACATTGGCACTAATATTGCTTCAAAAAAGAGATAAAACAATAGTAAATTTACTGCAGTAAATGCCCCTATACAGAAAGATTCCATTAATAAAAAGCATACTAAATATTCTTTAATATATTTTTTAATAGTAAATATGCTTCCTATTATACAAATAAGAGTAAGAAAAGAAGTTAGAACTACAAAAAATATTGCAATACCGTCAATACCAACATGAAATTCAAGTCCGATCTTATCAAGCCAAGTGTAGCGTTCAACAAATTGATAAGTATGGTTTGAGGCGTCAAACTCTATTAAAATATAGATAGTTAAGATGAATGTTAGAACCGAGCTAAGCATCGCCACCATCGCCACATATATATTTAGTTTATTAGCTTTTTTACTTTGATTAATAAACAGCAAAATATATAGCACACTTATTAGCGGCAAAAAAATAGTGATAGATATAATAGGTAATTCTAACATTTTATTAAAAATTTTGTAAATTGCTTTCCTCATTGCATTATGTTTTGCAAGAGTGTAGTAATAATAAAAAACGCTATAAATGCGCATTTTTATGTGCTTGTTTAATTACATTACTATGTAGTGATCTCACACTGAGAGTTTTAGTTTTAAATCAGTAAATACTTTTCCATACAAAATAACTAATTGTTATAACAATAAATGATACTATATATAAAGCATAATTAAAAATATATCCTGTTTGTATTTTGCAGGTAAGAGCACAAAAGTAATTAATAACTCGTGCAAAACCATTAGGTCCAAAACGATCAATTATTTTTTGGTCACCAAGATAAAATAAATAGGCTAGGCAGTGAATAGGTTTAATAATTAAGTAATTATATATTTCATCAAAGTAATATTTATTACGCAATATATTGGGAATGAATAATATCATTTTATAGTTTGACTGTGGAATCCAGTCTTTTTTACTTTTATTAGATTTATTGGTTAATGCATCATGATATGGCAGAGAGTCCTTATATAAACAAATACCAATAACAATTCCAACAATGCCTACTGCCATAGGAAGTAATTTTATATATAAAGGAGTATGGTTAATGAGTAGCTTATAAATATGTAAATTAAATAAGCTTTCATGGAAATAGCCATTTGGTTTATTCATAGAGAGCAAATAATAACCTAGCATACCACTAAAAAAGCTGCCTGCAACGAGTAATATAAGTGGATTATTCATTGTTTTAGTAGGTTCATGAGCATGCTCAAAAACATCTTTTTCTAGTTTAGTTTTGCCATGGAATACCAATATAATAATCTTCATTGAATAAATAGCGGTAAGCATTGCTGCAGTTATCCCAAAAATAAACATAAACGACCCGCTACTATACGCTGCTTCTAAAATTAAATCTTTAGAATAAAATCCTGATAAAGGATAAATTCCTATTAATGCAAGTGAACCAATTAAAAAATTTCCATAAGTAATAGGCATTTTATTTATTAAATTACCCATTTTAAAAATGTTATGTTCATTAACTGAGTGTATTACGCTACCGGCTGATAAAAATAATAATGCTTTGAAAAAAGCATGAGTGACTAAGTGAAATATTGCGCTATTATATGAAGATACTCCGCACGCCATAAACATATAACCAAGTTGGCTACATGTAGAGTAAGCAATAATCTTCTTGATATCACTTTGCATAATTGCAATGCTTGCTGCAAAAAGACACGTAATACCGCCTATTATTGTAATAAACTGTAGTACTATAGGGCTATATTCAAATAAATACGAGCACCGCGCTACTAAGAATATACCTGCTGTTACCATAGTTGCTGCGTGAATCAGTGCTGATACCGGAGTTGGTCCTTCCATCGCATCAGGAAGCCACACATGTAAACCAATTTGTGCAGATTTACCAATGCAACCTATGGATAATAATAAACAAATAATGTCTAGAATGGAAAAATGTACTAATATTTTTGTATTAGATAATAATTTTGCAGATAAAAATACATCTTTGTAATTTGCTGAACCATTATAAATAATAATCGTGATTATACCTAAGATAAAGGCAAAATCGCTTACTCTGTTTGTTATAAAAGCTTTCATTGCTGCTTTATTGGCTGATTCTTTTGAATACCAAAATCCAATTAGTAAATATGAGCAAACGCCGACGCCTTCCCAGCCGCAAAATAATTGTAAGAAATTATCAGCTGATACGAGCATTAACATAAAGAACGTAAATAAAGAAAGAAAAGACAAGAAACGTATAATTCCCTTATCGTTCGCCATATACCCTAGTGAATAGATATGCACAACGCTTGACACAAATGTTACAACTATAAACATTATACTAGTTAGTTGATCAATATAAATCGACCAATTTACTTTAAAGTTTCTAAACTCAATCCATGGTAATAATTTAATATGAATTATCTTCCCGACTAAAGTCGCATCACAAAATATTATTAAAGAGAATAATGCAGATAACAATAAAAAACTAATTGCAATTATTTTGGCTAATTTTTTATCTATTCTGTTTAAGAATAGTCCGTTTATTACACTAGATACAAGAGGTAATATAATGATCATTATAGCAAGATTTTGATGAATCATTATCCCCTCATCTTATTAATGTCGGTAATTTTAATTGAGCCTTTATTGCGAAAATATATTAGTAATATTGCAAGTCCTATTGCGGTTTCTGCAGCTGCGACGGTTAAGATTATAATACTAAAAATTTGTCCCGATAATTCTTGCATATATACAGAAAACGCAACAAAATTTATGTTAACAGCAAGTAACATTAACTCAATAGACATTAGTATATTGATAATATTTTTGCGATGCATAAATAATCCAAACATCCCAATAGTAAAAACTAAGCTGCTTAAAATTAAATAATGATTAAGCGAAATATATTCATTCATATTTAATATTTTCAACACCTTTATTTAAAATAGGTTTTGTCATTAATATAACATTACCTTTATTATGAGATAGTTGCTTTCTAATATCTTGATATTTTACTCTCTCACGTTTTTTTAATGTTAACGTAATGCATGAAATCATAGCAACAAATAATATAAGTCCTGCCATTTGAAATGGTAGCATAAAATCTGTATAAAGTACACTTCCTATTGCTTTAGTATTTGATATATTATTTGCTATAGCAAATGATATATTGGAACTGTGATTAATGTTTTTAGTACTAAGTATAACAGTTATTACTAAATCTACAAACATAATTAAAGTTATAAAAATACTTAAAGATAGATTTTCTCTTAACTTTGTTATCGCCTGATTAAAATTTATATCCAACATCATTATAACAAACAGAAATAATACAGCTACAGCTCCAACATAAATTACTATAAGTAGCATAGCTAAAAATTCTGCTCCAAGCAAAATCATCAGACCTGCAGCATTGATAAATGTAAAAATTAACCATAATACTGAATATACGGAATTTTTGCTTAAAACAACGCATAAACTGCTAATAATTATTAATGTTGTAAATAAATAAAAAAATATTGGCATGGTATACTCGTGAAATTTAAAAAATTTGCTACGTCATCTTTTTGTAAGTAGAAAGTTCAAATTTGCTATACTAATAACGCATTAGAAGCAAATTTCTCGATCATTGGCGTAAATAAGCTTTCTAGTTCTTTGCGTATTTCTTCTTTATTTTCTATTTTTTGCCCTTCTTTACTTAAAGTTAATTCACCTTTTTCTACATGACCAAGTATAGCTTCAATTATTGCTTTTTTATCATTTTTACCATCCATATATCTAAGTGCAAACTTCTCAAAGAAATTAACGCCTATTGGTTCATGTTTTAAATTTGTAACCCACATAGAAGGTGTATGTTTTGCTTGATATAGCACCATTTGTGTTGTTTTAGGCTTATCAAGCACTGGTTTATTCCTATGCTTCTGATTTGTAATACTAATATAACCTTGGAGTACTAGCTTCATTGCGTTATTTAAAAGCTCATTTTTGATTTCGTTTAATTTATTATTATTTAGTTTTTTATTAGCTTCAGACGTTACTTGCTTAAAACTTAATGGATTATTTAGATTCTCACTAAAAGTGTATAAAATAGCCTTCATATAAGGTGAAGTTGTTGATAAATTACACTCTTTATTACCGTTTAAGAAGAATTGTAAATTTTCGGCAGCATTATCAAGATCTACTTCTTGAAGTGGTTTTTCAGGAACTACATTAAAGATTATATTAAATTTTTTTATATCCTCATTATTAATATTTCTATTAATTTTTAGATCATTATGACATAGTAAAGTTGTTCTAAAACGACGATTCGTAATAAAATCCATATATTGTTCAGTTCTAACTATATCATTTACTGCTTTTAACTGCTCTACTACTTTTGGCGGCATATTACCAAGATACATAGTTGATATATTACAATCAGCTAAATATTGTAAATTATACTTTCTTGCCTCATTCATAAATTCATGAAAATAGAACTGAGCATTTTCTTCTTCTAGATGATCATGACGTAAATAATGATCAGTTTGTTTAGCAAGTAGACCTGCCTCAGTTTTTAATACTTCTGCATAAGGTGTTTTAGAGTTCTCTAAGCTATCCTTAACAAATTCTAACAACAATCTAGATTGAGCAATCCTATCACGCACATTTGTAAATGAACTAGAATGATAAAGCATCATATCTCGGATAGTGCGCACCATATTCCAACCAGGTAGCGTATTATAGCTAATATATGCTATTCCATTCGTGCTAAGATTACTATTACACACTTTAAAAATTTTATCTCTAACGATTTTTGGCACCCAAGAAATTACACCATGGCAAATTATATAATCAAATTTACCGAAAGAATCGTTAATATCTGTTATCGAACAGTGATGAAATTCTATATTTTTGAGTCCTAACGCTCTAACATTTTTATTTGCTTCATCAATTTGTACCTTAGATAAATCGACTCCAACAAAATGAGCTTTTGGATAAAGAACTGCATGTGGTATTAAATTACCTCCTGCCGCACAACCAAGCTCTAATATTTTTGAATTTTCAACTTCAGGAGCATTGATACCGAAAAGAGTTGCAAGTGTACTTAAGTGATAAGGATTGGTAATAGCATATGGGTAGCTTTCATATGGTATTTCATCATAAGTGTTATGATCTGCAACCGTATCAGTACAGTTCACCAAGGATTGTATAGAATTTATTTTTGTTGTTTTATCATGATCGTTAGTAGTACTAGATTTTAGTGACATATTTTTTCCTTATATTCCTTATAATCATTGTATTATTTTTATCATCATATTAATCATTAGGATGATACCTGAGATTTCATAATATTTCACAGAATTGTTAGAATGGCAATCTATAAGTAAATCCTATACCAAATTCTCCAACCGCTATAGTTTTTTTGATAGAATTTGCATTCATTAATTGAACTGTTTTTATATCAAGTGTATCATAATTAATTCTTACTCTATATGCAGTTTGTAATTTTGCAGTTGCATCTATACTTAAATCTGAAGTAATATCTTGTGTAACTCCAAGACCTGCTTGCCAAGCAAGACAATTTTTACGCGTTCTACGTACTTTAAAATAATCGTTATTTATAACACTCCACCTAGAAGAAGTAGACTTAACTTTTATTTGTGCTATCCCTCCTCCGAGTATTATAAAAGGGATGAAAGTTTTTATTTTTTTCAAATCATAAATAAGATTTAGCATATATATATTTGATACTATGGTAGTAGTACCTATGGCTTTAGGTATAGTAATACTATTGATTAAATTTTTATGTGGCAATAAGTAATGCAGACGATATTTAGGTTGATAAGTTGCTGAAAATTCCATAGATATCTGTGGATATATTATATAGCCTATTTTCCCGCTATACATATTTGATTGTTTTAAAATTATTTCGGTATTTGAGTGTTTATGTCGAAATTTACGAACTACCGGTTCAACTATTCCTATTGCTGCTCCTATATAGGAACCTATTTCTTTTGCAAAAGTAATGTTATTATAAATGATTATAGTAATAAAAAATAACTTTAATAGTTTATTCATTATTGTTGTTTATAAAATAAAAAAACATTATATATCCCCTTTATTTATGGTCAATCATATTTTTCCTCATTATGGAAGCAATTATGCCCAATAGTAATGAAGTAATAGTTACAGTGAGTGATATATATGCCGGAATCGCTATATAATGATGCATAAATATTTTAAAACCGATAAATATTAAAATTAAAGCCAAAGAATATTTTATATAGCTGAAACGTTCTACAATTTCTGATAAACAAAAGAATAATGATCTTAGTCCTAGAATAGCAAAAATATTTGAAGTATAAATTATATAAACATCATTAGTAATTGCGAATATTGCGGCTATGCTATCTATAGCAAAAACTACATCTATTGTTTCTATCAGTATTAATGATACAAAAAGGGGGCTAAAATATAATTTGTTATTACGTTTAATAACAAATTTATGCCCTTCCAGATTATGGGTAATATTTAGATTTTTTATTATTGATTTATAAATATAAGAATTTTGTATATCATAAGTTTTATGTGATACATTAAAAGTCTTTATACCTGTAGCAATAAGTATTACAGCAAAAATATATAATAACCAAGAAAATTTGTGTATAAGCATAATACCACCGTAGATTATGATCGCTTTAAAGATTATTACTCCTATTATACCGAAAAATAAAACACGATGTTGATATGTAGTAGGAATTTTAAAAAATTGAAAAATAATAGAGATAATAAAAATATTATCAAGGGCCATAGCTTTCTCAATGAGAAAACAAGTATAATATTCACGAGCATGATCTAAGCCCATATTATGGTAAATATAGATCCCAAATAAGCAAGATATTATAAAATAAAAAAGGCTCAAAAATACACTGCTTTTAAAGGCTATTACTGTATTCTTCTTATGTACTATTCCTAAATCAAGAATTAGTAAAGCAGCGATTATCGTATAAAAAATAATCCAACTCATTTATTTATCTTTTCATTTTATATTGCATGTGGAAATATAGTCCTCCACCAAACATAACTCTTAGCTGGAATTTAATAAAATTTTCCCCTTGTTTTAAATAAGGTTTAATATCAATAGGATTTTTTGCACTAATAAGTTTATTATTAACTTTAGCTTGTAATGCTTTACCTTGATCTTTTCCATTGTTGCAATACCTCTTCTCATCTAGAGAATCAACGTCAGTAGGTAAGCTAAGTAGCTTTGTGCCATTAACGTATATTAATGTGCAATCATCGTACCATAAATCTTCTACTATAAAATACTCAATATCATCCATTATTGCATCTAAAGTTACTTTGAATATTACAGTATGTAATATTGTATTGTCCGGTTCATGTCCAGCACTTATAAATGCTCCATCCTTTGGAAATGCCATAATGCTCCCATATCGTACTGGTTTTTTATTTAAGAAATAGTCACCTATTTTAGTAACAGGATTATAAGGTGTATCAGGTAATTGATTTGATGGAAAATCGTTATACACAACTTGTATAGGTAACCCTGTAGATTTTCTACAGCCAACATTGTGACCTAAAGGTTCAAACTCTACAACTTTTCTATCAAAATATGATAAGCAATGACGTTCTAAAGGTTTATTAGGATCAATCAGTATCCAATTCGTTGGACATTTTCCTTTGACAAGTTCACCTATATCGCTTTTAGGCCATTCTGCATTACCGTGACTTTTACCTGACGGAGCTTCAGCTGTGCTAGGAATTTTAGTACAAGTAGGTACTAATATAGGGGCGCAAAGATTTAATTCTTGCCAAGTTTTATCTCTTACATCCTCAGTCTCAGCATTATATGTCGGCTCAGGCGGAGTATTTTCATTTCCTTTTGTATATGTTACTGTATAATATTTTGAAGGATCTACAGGTACTAGTATTGGTCCTATGCTAGGTTCTGGCTTGATTCTATCTGTATAATCCCTACTTAAAACACATATTGGAGTATTAGCATTATCGTTATTGGTATAGCATTTACTCGGAATCTTGTTTATATTGCAAGTATAAATTGTAATACCTTTTTTTGGACCTGATACTGTTTCTTCTATAGAGCAGCGAGTTAGATCTATATCTTTTTTACATAAGCCAAGATTTGGATATTTAGCGTTATATTTATTTTTAAAATCTTTACAATTGATAGTATCATTGTTGTTTACTTTAGCAAGTACACAATTTTCAGATTCATTATTGTAACCTGGGATAGGAGCTCCATCGGATAAAGTAGGATGTGGCATAGGATTACAATGTTGAAAATTTTTTGGCATTAAGCATGCATGTGTTCCACCTTGTATATACTTACCGTTTATATACTCTAAATATTTTAAATATACAGCACTTAAGTCAGGATTGCCATTACTATCATAAGGTTCTTTATCGTCTTTATATTTACCGTGAATAGTCAATTGATTTAGAGCATTAGCTCCTGAAAATGGCATAGCAATATATTTATCTTCTGTAGGATTTTTAGGTATAAATGCAACAGAAGAGCTATACTGATAACCTGCAAGCATTACTATACTTTCTGTATCAGTTGGGTTTGGAGGTGGAGGGCCGGCGTATGATAACGGTGTTACAAGAGTGCTTGTCTCATCTATTATATTGCTACCTTCTCTTACTTGTAATGAAGCAATGAATTGTGGCTTATAATAAGCATCGTTAGGATTACTATTATTAGTACAAGTAATTCCTGCATATTGTTTCGCACATTCATATGCAGCTAAACTGTAAGAATGATTAACCCTCGGTACACAATCTATTAAATTACCAGACTCAAATAAGCAAATATTATTAGGATTTTGCTTATCGTCTTCTGTATTACTAATAGATACATAAAGTTTTCTATCCTTACCGTTATTGTCTTTTAATGTGATATCTGTCTTTATCGGGATTAAGCTATTTGTATCTTGTTTTTGTACCTTAGGAAATTTTATGCTTACATCCTGAAATTCGCCTATATTAACTCCCCATACTTTTTGACATGTAGTGGCATTAGCACTTGGACAGTCTGGTATATCGTCTCTGTAATAATCGTGCGGTGTTTCTATATTTCCAATTTTCTGTGAATATACTATTCTAAAACCCTCATTACAACCGTTAGCCGTAACGCTACATGGTGTAGGAATTTCTGTATTAATACATGCAGCGTTACCTGAAGTGTTCTTACACGATTTAATTAAATCTTTAAAAGCCGTATTAGTATGAGTAATTTTTGCTGAAGAAAAATCTATATTACGTAGCTCTATACATGTTTTTAGATCAGGATTTACTCCTGTACAAAGCGGTACAAGATTGCTGAAACTAACACGTATTGTATTATTCACTATATTATTTCTGACATTAATATTCGAAGGTACTACACAAGAAGGACTAGTAGAAGATTGGTCAAATGTGCCACTAGCATTTTTTTTGCTACATACATTATTCACATTAGGATTAATGCTAATAGCATTTAAATTTTGGCAATATGGCGGTGGAAATGGTCCTAAAGGTAATTGAACGCAACCAAAAGAATAGCTATCTACAGCACTGTTTAAGGCTCCAAGTTTTTCAATCACTTTTATTATTAAATCAGGAAAAAAATTAAAAACCTCTCCTATGGCATTAAGTATAGATTGTAGTACTTTTATAAATTCTGAATTTGGATCGATCATGCCAAGAAGCTGTCCTAATAAACTTGGTAAACTAAATCCTTTTACAGTTTCAACTAAAAATTTTAATACTTTTGCAATAGGGCTAAGTTCATTAGTTTGATGAAGAGGTTGACGATTAGGATTCCAGTCCATTGGATCGAGATGTATACCGGAATCTGAGATAAGGTTCACAAGACCAGGATCGCTATAAGCACAAAGTTTAGGAGATTTTAAAGTAATTATTTGCCCATCTACACCGATTATCTTATTATCACTTTCCGTATAACCGACTTTATTAAGATGTACTCCTTCAGTATAACCTGGATCTGCATAGGAATGTGATGCATTTATTACGGAAGGTGAATCCATATCAGGTATGGCAACTCTAGCACATACTCTAGTGAGAGGTAAACCGTAACCTGTAGGCCATAATACACATTCCCCATCCCAATTTAAAGTAGAGTTTTGGTGCCAACAAGCTATTGCGTTGCAGCTTTGTACTCTAATACGAATTTTTGGAGTAAAGTAGCTACTATCAGGTGCTTCTTCTGCACATCTATTTAGTAAGAAACCGATAAATGTACCTGGATAATCAAACTGTAATAAACAAGTATCATTATTGCGACCATCGCTTTTATTCCAAGGAGGACATAATGTGCCTGGTTTAAAAGGTCCTCTTTTTACTTCATGTTTGCTGCCTTTATTCCAAATTTCTGTTCTATCGCTTTGTCCGCAGTTACATGGATCGCTAAGGCACGTGACTATATCATCCCAAATAGATGCATATACATTAAATGAGAAAGGTACAAATAAACAAAATAGTAAATATTTTTTTAACACTTTGAGTATTCTTGATGCTCGTTGTTTTTATAATTTATAATAAACTACAATCATCTCGTAAATTTATAGCAGTGAAAATTTTTTACATGATAAGTTATGAGACGAAAGAGTTTAGTATATATTTAACGCATTATATAGATAATTAATCCAATTATCTGGAGGACCGTTATGTTCTTGAAGTATTTTTTTATAAATATCCATTTCCTCTTGTCTGCTTGATAAAATACGTACAATACCTATTAAAGCTGCAATACTTAATTCAGAAGCAATTGATTCATTATCTTTATTAATTAAGAACATTCTTGCAGAAAGTATTAGCTGTGATAATTTTCGTATTTCCAATTCACTTAAACCTAAAATTTTATCTAAATCTTCTATTTTAACGTCAGAGGGCAGTATAATTTTAGTATTAATTAAATCAAGCCAAGGTTTTATAGTATATTTTGGATATGATTTAAGATAAATAAAATTGAAATTACTGACAAAAATACCATTATTTTCTGATAAATTATTATAGATTAAATTTATATTATCATAATAAGATTCAGGTCTGTAAAGTTGATCAAAATTATCAGCAGCAAATATTTTAGGTTTTGTGCCAAGTATGCTTAAATTATAACTCAAAGCATAAATTACTGCTGCACTAATACTTTGGTGTTTTTTTAAATTATGATTAAATTGTTCTAAAAATTTTCTCTCCATTGGATAGAATTGTTTAGAAAACGGCTCATCAGAAAGTGTATATAAGTTAAACCCTATCACTTCGCCTTCTTTAATGTTAAGAGATGGCCCATCAAATAATCCGTAATATAATTGTCCTTCAGTAAAAACTTTAAGTTTATCAAATATTTGTATTCCTCCTTCCTCTTTAAAATTTGCTAATTTTAAAATGTTAGAAAAAATACGTTTTTCTTTTTCAATTGATAAAATTTTATTTTTCAATTTTTCTAGAAAAGATATCTCGATTTCACTAAGTGGTGAAATATAATGACCACTGATTAATTTTAAAAATTCTAAAATGAAAGCTTGTGATTGTTCTGTATCATCTACTAAAAATGGATTGATAATTTGTTTGTCCGGTTCTAACCATTTGCCTTCTATTGCCTCAATAAAAATTTTAGAATCATTATTATTAGAAATATAAATTATTGTTGGTTCATATTTGGTTGATTCTGATATTAAAAAGTTCAATAATACGGTTTTGCCAGTTTTTTCTGTACCAAAGATGCAAGTATTACCTTTATTTGTTTTATCATGAAAATTCATGAAATATGGTGTACCTTTTTCAGTTCGCAGTAAAGTTATAGCCCTGCCCCAGGGATTATATTGATTACCGAGTGTAGTATTATGTAGAGCAGTAAAAGACGCAATATGTTCAACAGATAGTGGTGATATTCTGCGTATAAAAGCAAAGTTAGCAGGTAATTGTGACCAAAATATTTGCTCGATATTAATATCTTCTTTTACATGAATAATACCAAGCTTAAAGAGTTCTGTTGATGCTTTTGCTACAGCTTTGGCTAGTTTATTTTCATCTTCTTCTATAACTGCAATCGAAATTTGCTGGTTACAAAATTGAAAATCTACGTTAGCTTCATCAAATTTATTAATTCCTTTGTGATTAAGTAAAATTGAGTCGTTAGTAATTTTAAGAATATGATCTTGACCATGCAATTTGGATATTATTTGTTTTTTGCTAACAAAGTAAAATATTTCAGTTATTATTAATTCAATCGGTAATTGCAAAAATTTATCCAGTGTATTAGAAGGAGTTTCTTGATATTCTTTGATAGATAATAAAGAAACAAATTTGTTATTTTTTGCATGATCTGTAACTACTATTTTATCGCCGCTAATTGTATAAATGCTTCTACCTAATGCATTGGATAAATCTATTATAGGCACCAAACAATCATTATCGTTAAGATTAGCTATGCGATTATATAGAAATAAAGTATTAGAAAAAACATTATCATTTTCAAATATTATCCCAAGTTTTTCAGCCCCAAATTCATTTAAATCGTCCAAAATATTATTGGTGATATTTTCTAGTTTTTTAAAAGCTGAATCTAAGTATGTATTTTCAAAATTAGTAATTAATTTATAAGATAATGAATTTATTAAAGAACTAAAATTTTTGATCTGAATTTTAGCAGAATCATGTATTATAGATATATATAAAGTATTAACGAATTTATCATTCCAATGGTTTTTTCTTTGCCATAGTGTATGTATATTGGCTGGTAATAATTTTTTATAAGGCGTGGTATCGTCTAAGTTTTGTTTTTCTCGTATTGTGTGTAGCCAAAAAGCAAAATCATAATCGGTTATATGCTTTTTTATAGCAAGTCTAACCATTTCACGTAAATTTTGTATATTGTCGCTTATTTTCTCTGAGTTAATACCGTGTATTTTTACAATTTGTAGTAATTTACCGTCTTTGGTAAGTAAAGTATTTTCATTATAATGACATGCTATAGGTATAAAATTAGGCGCATTATAATTATATATATCTTTGTCAAATTTCCGTAAATCACTAAACACAAATAACCTGATTTAAATTATAGATTTTTTACTAATGAATATTGGCACATCGATACCTTGTAATTAAAAATTATCAGTTTTGATGCAGTAATCCAGTAAAAAATTCTAATTTACAGCATTTTTATTATTTTTCTGGATTACAAAACGTAGTATACGATTGTGTGCAATGATGATTTAGATCGCTGATTGCTACTACATCGCTAATGTTACATTAAACTATTATATAAAACTTTACCTTATTATTTTTATTTAATAAACAATTATTCACTATATGTAGTGATTTTTTTTAATCCTCCCATGTAATTTATTAAGACATCAGGTATAGTTATTGATCCATCGTTATTCTGATAATTCTCAAGTATTGCAACTATAGTTCTACCAATAGGTAATCCTGAAGCATTTAAAGTATGTACTAATGTAGTTTCATTACTACCGAATTCCTTATATCTTGCTTTCATTCTACGTGCTTGAAAATCACCACAATTAGAACAGCTTGCAATTTCACGATATTGATTTTGTCCAGGAAGCCATACTTCTATATCATAAGTTTTTTTCGCTGCAAATCCCATATCGCCAGTACAAAGTAGCATAACACGATACGGGAGATCGAGTTTTTTTAAAATCGTCTCTGATGCATTAGTGATATATTCATGCTCATTTTTTGATTCTTCAGGGGTAGTAATAGATACGAGTTCAACTTTACCAAACTGATGTAATCTAATCATGCCTCTTGTATCTCTACCACTACTACCTGCTTCTGATCTAAAACACGTGGTGTAAGCAACGTAACGCATAGGTAATTTTTCTCTTTGTATAATAGTATCGGCTACTATATTTACTAAAGATACTTCTGCGGTTGGAATTAGTCTATAACCATTTGTTGTTATAAAAGATTCTTCAGAAAACTTAGGTAGTTGTCCTGCATTATACATAGCACTATCTCGAACTAATAATGGAGGTGATATCTCAAAGAAGTCAAACTCTTTAGTATGAATGTCAACCATAAAATTAATTAAAGCACGTTCTAACTTTGCTAAATCACCTTTTAACGTTACAAATCTAGATCCAGAAATTTTAGCTGTTTGTTCAAAATCCATTAAATTTAATTTTGTACCTAATTCAAAATGCTGTTTATTCAAAGCATTTTTATTTGTGTTGCCGTAAGAACGCACTAATTTATTCATACTTTCATCGATCCCGTAAGGTACTTCCTCGTCCGGAATATTAGGAAGCATATTTAATAGTTCATTTAATTCGTTATTATTATCTAGAGTTTGTTCAAGTTCTTCTAACTTCTCATTTATATGGTTAACATCTCTTTGTAATTCTTCAAACTCTTCGCCACTTTTAGAGACCATATTACCTAAAATCTTTGATTTTACCTTACGTGCATGCTGAAATTCCTGAATTAAACTCGTAATTTTTCTTTTTTCTCGGTCTAGCATAGCAATTTTACTAGACATAGGTTCAATAAATCTTTGGCTCAATTTTTCATCGAATAATTCTTGATTTTCTCTAATCCATTTGATATTTAACATTTAAAGTCCTCGGTGTTTCTATAAAATTACACATAATTATTGAAATTTCATATAATAAAAGTAGTGGTATTGCAAGAGCAAACTGGCTTAAAATGTCAGGAGGTGTTAATATTCCTGCAATAATAAAGTTAATTACTATAGCAATGCGTCTTTTTTGTTTAAGTGTTTGTGTCTTAACTATTTTTAGTATATTTAATATTATGATCACAATTGGTAGTTGAAAAGCAATGCCAAAAGCGATAATTAAATGAATAACTAAATGTAGATATTCACTAATTCTTGCTTCTAAAATTATCGGTACTATCATATCACGTTTTTCAAAACTAAGAAAAAAATTCCAAGCTTTCGGCATTACAAAATAAAAAACAAAAATACTACCGCACCAAAATAAAATAGGCGACATAAAAAGAATGCAAGCAACAATTTTTTTTTCATGACTGTATAACCCTGGACTGATAAATAAATAACACTCTAAAGCAATCATAGGTATAATAATAGTAAAAGCAGTAAAAGCTGCAAGTTTTATATAAGTAAAAAATGCTTCTGTAAGTCCTGTATAAATTATATTTCGCACCGTATCACCGCTTAGTTTAGTAAGTGGTTGTAATAAAAAGCTATAAATATAATCGCTAAAATAATAGCAAATAGCAAATATAATTATAAAAGCAGTCAATATTCTAAGAAGTCTTATTTTAAATTCTAATAAATGTTCTTGAAAACTATATAACTTCATAATAAGTAAATAATGAAAAGTAAATAGATGAAGTTTAATTTGGAAAATAGTGATCAGTCTATAAGATGAGGAGTAGAGTGTGTATTAATATGTTAGCAGTACTTATAGGACTTTATATCAATTTTGCAGATTAAACAAGTATATCTCAATATTATAAACCTTTTTTAATAATTGTCATATCTTTTTAGAATAATTTATAAAGTGTAGTTTTTTTCTATATATATAAAAGATAGGTATAAATAACATGCTAAATAGAGTATTACATAAAAAGAATACAGGCCAAGTAAGATGTTTTGCGCAAATACCGCCAAGGCTAGCTAAAATAATACGACTCAGAGAACTAAAAGAGGAACTAATAGAATATTGTGTAGCAACAAATTCACTATTACAAAGACTAGCAAAATAAATCGAGATAATAGTGCCTGCAAAGCCTGAACAAAAATTTTGTATTGTAATGGTTATTATAAATGTCTTGATATCATAACCGATGGTCGCAAGAATCATAAACATAATAGGTGACAATAATTGAATCACTCCTCCAATTAAGACACTATGAAATATCCCTATTTTTGCAGCTAAAATACCGCCTAAGGTCCCTCCGACTATCATGATTAGTAATCCATAAGCTTTGTAAATAACGGCAATTTCATGAGTAGTAAAACTTAAATCTAGAAATAACGGTATACTCATAGCCATTGGTATGGAATCTGCCGCTTTATATAAAAAGACAAACAATATAATTAGTAATAAATATTTTTGTTCATTTTTAAATGATATAATACTTTTTTTAATAACTTCAAAATATTGTTGTAAATCTATTAAATTATTAGTTGTATTACGTTTTGTTTTAAGTTCAGGTTCTTTGATACATAATATTACTATAGGTCCAACCATAGTAATGAATAAAGCAAATTTATATACTGTATTCCAGCCGAAAATAATTGATGAATATAAAGCACCAACGCTTCCAAGTAACATACCTAAACGAAACCCTATGCTACTAAAAGTAAAAGCTATTGAAAGTTCTTTTTTAGATGTTGTCCGCTCAATCCTATATGCATCCAGTACAATATCTTGTGTAGAACTGCAAAATGCAATAATAAATAAGATAATTGCAGTAATACATAAGTTATTACAAGGACTTCTTTTTAAGAACCACATCATCGTGAGTATTAAAAATATTTGTGATACCAAGGCCCAGCCACGCCTGTGACCGAATTTAACACCTAAAAAAGGTATAGAGTATTTATCTATAAAAGGCGACCATATAACTTTTAAGCAATATGGGAAAGCGGCTAGAGATATTGAGCCCACTATATCAGTTGTGTATTTCGCTTCGGATAATTGATATGGGACAGTAAAAAAAATTAAATTGAACGTAAGACCAGAAATTAAGCCTAAAAGTAAAATACCAATTAAATATAATTTTTTGTACACGTAATATAGCTATTTATAGTGCATTCTTAATGAGTAAAGTGCTACTTTAGAAAATATTTTACCGACTACTGGTATTTTAGTTACAATAGTGCTAATTAGGAAAAAGGAAGGAATAACATTGCCTGTAACCGTAATTAATTGCTGCTTGGTATCAATATTACCTTTCATAGTAAAATCAAAGAATGGTCCATGCGCTTCTGTATCGAAAATTGTAATTATATTCTCTCTATAATTAAATTTACCAGTCATGTCTTCAAATAAAATATTTTTATTATTAGTTATTGAACTAAGAAAACCAGGCAATGAAACAAAGGACACAAGACGTGTTAAAAAAGGAGTATCGACTACCTTAAAATGTTTTATAGAAAATTTACCGTATAATATCGGTACTATTTCACCTTTTTTTACTTCATATCTTTTTGTATTTAACTTGATGTTAATCTTGCCGTTTTGCATAGTGGTATACATTCCAAGTCCATTAAGCAATGCTCCTGCATTATCTGATTCAATTAGCCATTGTTCAAAAGTGTCCTTAGCAGTAAGAGACATATTAACTTTTTTATTCTCAAGATTAGCATTGAGAAAACCATAAAAACACCGTACTTTATCACATTTAATTTCTAAATCAAGATTAGTTAGCATTATATTATTTTTCAAAATTATTTTTGATATATTAGTTTTAAAATTAATATTATGTGTCGAATCTCCCTCTTTTTCTAGAAACTGCATCATATTAGCATTTGATAAATCTAATACGCTTCCATAAAGTTCTGTATTAAGATTATGGTTATCTATAATTATTTTTCCTTTTAAGTCTGTATAATTATGTTTCACAGCGGCTAGATTAATATTATAAATATTTTCTTTAATTAATGCATTACCGTGAATTTTTAAATTATCCTGTCCTGAAAGGTTAAATTCAATATCTCTATCAGCATTTTTATCATTTAATTTAGTATTTAAATATAAATTCGCTCTTTTATATAATTTTTTATGAATAGATACTTTATCTATATAAAATTCTAAATTATCAAGATTAGAATGCACTGTAATAAAACTCTCATTATTATGTTGTTTTTTATACTCAAAATTTAAAATGGTGGCGCCTGAAATTAATTTTAACACCCCAAATCTTTGATTCTTTGCTGTAATATTACTTTTTATTTTAAATAAGCACTCATTATGTTTATCTGATATATCATGATCATAAATAAAACTACTTTCATAATTATTAATGTTACCTTTGCCGCTAATATTTAGTTTATTATCTTTTAAACTACCTTTTGCTTCACCGTGTTGTAATAGGATATTATTGTCTAAGGTGTTAAAAGAGATATTTGTTAATGTTGATACAACATTATAGCTATTAGGGACATCTGAGCTAATAGGAATTATTAGCTCTATTATTGAATTTGCTGTTCCTTTGATTTTGCTAAGATCAATATTTTGAGCTTTAATCTTTTTATATGTATCACTTGGAATAAAAGCAATTAAGTCGTTAATTTCACCTTTAGCAGTAGCATTAAAAATAAATTGTGATTTATCCGGTCCTTCCCATTTGAAAGTCATAATACCATCTGCAATGAGACTTTTACCACTATATGCTTCATTAATTAGAAATTTTATTTCTGGCCCTGAAATTATTATATTAGTATCAATTTTAGTCAAAGGCGGTAAATCTTTATGATATTTATACTCAAAATTCGAGATATGTAAATTTGCTTTTAAATTATCTTCAACTAAAATATTTTTTTTAAATAATTTTTTATCTAATTTAATATTTAATTCTCCATTTTGTATAAAACCTTGTTTTATATGTTCTCGTAAATATGCGATTATAGGATTATCCGGAATAATTTTTTCAACGGTTTGATAAATTATTAAAGGCATATTTGCAGCCGCTGCACTTGTGTTGATAGTTTTATTAGTTATTATACCATTTAGTAATAAATAAGCTTTATCCCCAAAGGTGAGCTTGCAATTAACTGTTTTTGTATGTCCTTTAGAATAGGCTATTTTATATGAGCATAAAGCATTGCCTAGAGGTAAGTTTGCTCCTTGCTCATCAGTTAAAATATCACTTTTGATTGAAGTTACTTGTATGTCAGTTAGAGAAGCTTTTTTCATTATATTTAATGAATAATGACCAGTAGTTGAAGTATTGATAATCTCTTCATTGTTATTGGAGATTACAGAAATGTTATCAATATTAAAATTAGCCTCTATTAACGCATGAGAAAAGAAATTTTTGAAATTCAAAAAAAGATTAAAATCTTTAATTTCGCCTCTAGCGTTATCTATAAGACTTAAGGAAATGTACCCGATTGATAATCGGTTTTCTTTAAATTCTAAATTATGTAGTATAGCTTTTATATCATTTTTACTTAAATAAAATTCAATTATTTTTTTCAAAGGTGCATTTAAATGTCCTTTATTTACACTATACACAGTTAGAGTTATAGCAAAAGATAATGAAATCAGTATTATCAAAATACTAAAAAAGGTTTTTTTAATAAAATTCATTTGAGCTTGTAAATCTATTGAAATATGATAAAAGCTTTCTATACTCAGATAGAACTCCAAAAATTTGCTAAGTCATCCTAAAAGTACTGCAGTACTAAACCTGAATTAACAGCTTCAGCTCTTTGTAATATGGATTCTTGGTTCTTTCTGAAGTCGATTCTTATACTACTCTTCATTTATTTGAGGTATACACTTGGAATATAACGTATAATTTAAAAATTTAATATAAAAATCACAAAAAATTATGAATATTACATTTATCGGTAGTGGATATGTTGGATTAGTCTCAGGTATTATTATGGGTTATTTAGGTCATAATGTGACTTGTTTTGATAATGATGATGTTAAGATATCAAAATTAAATAAGAAAATATTACCGATTTATGAAGCTAAACTTGATGAATATCTTAAGCAAGCTTTGGAATCTGATAGGTTAAAATTTACAAATATTTATAGCAATGACTTTAGAAATGTTGATGCCGTATTTATTACGGTAGGTACACCTTCAAAAGAGTTGGGAGAAGCAGATTTAAAGTATGTTTATGATGCTGTTGATAAAGTATCAAAACATATAAATAAGGATTGTTTAATTGTCATAAAATCTACTGTCCCGCCAGGTAGTTGCAATAATATTATAGCTTATTTAAAAGCAAAAGGCTTTTCGTTTAATGTTGCTTCTAATCCTGAGTTTTTAAGAGAAGGGAGTGCGGTAGAAGATTTTTTATATCCTGATCGTATAGTTGTCGGTGTGAATAATCAAGAATCAGAGGCGCTATTGAGGACAATTTATGCTCCTTTAATAGAACAAGGTGTAAAGTTTTTAGTAACAAATTTAGTCACGAGTGAGCTTATTAAATATGCTTCAAATAGTTTTTTAGCAACCAAAATTGCTTTTATTAATGAAATGGCTGATTTATGTGAAAAAATAGGTGCTAATATTAAAGATTTGTCTCAAGGTGTAGGGCTTGATCAAAGAATCGGTCGAAATTTTTTAAATGCAGGACCTGGTTTTGGTGGCTCGTGTTTCCCAAAAGATATTCTAGCATTAAATAATCTTGTTGAAAATTATAAGATCGATTGTAAGATTCTTAAGTCAGTGATAAAGAGTAATAAGCTACGGCCAGGTAATATGGTAGCTAAAATAGCTACTTTGTTAGATGGAGATTTAAAAGGTAGAAATATAGCAATTTTAGGATTAACGTATAAAGCCGGAACAGATGATGTTAGAGCCAGTCCTGCAATCGAAATTATAACTATCTTATTAAATAAAGATGTGTATGTTAAAGCATTTGATCCTATTGGTCTTGAAAATGCTAAAAAGAATTTGGAACATAAAAATTTATTATATTTTGCTTCAGCCGTTGAAGCATGTGAATCAGTGGATATTATAGTTATTGCGACTGAGTGGTCAGAATTTAAAGAACTTAATTGGCAAGAAATTTATGATTTAGTAAAATCACCGATGATTATTGACCTTAGGAATATACTAGATAATGAAGTAATGAAAAAAATCGGTTTTAGATATTATGCAGTTGGAAGTAAAATTTAACTAAATAAGCAAAGTCATAATGAGATGTGTAGGATTGATTTAGTAATCTCAGGTTTTATACTGTTTAATTAGATTTTGAGGTGCTCTACGTTTTTACACTTTGCACAATAATACTTTATTATAATTAATTTAAAATGCAATCTGAATTTATACATTTAAGAACACAAAGCTCCTATTCTTTCTTAGAAAGTGCCTTAACGATAGAAAAAGTTGTAGAACTTGCTTTATTGCATAAAATGCCTGCTCTTTGTTTGTCAGACAGAGGTAACTTATTTGGCTCACTAGAGTTTGCATTATACGCTGTAAAAAAAAAGCTGCAGCCAATTCACGGTGTTATTCTTAATATACAATATGATATAAACGTTTTTGCACAAATTTTGTTGATCGCTAAAGATGAAACTGGTTATAAAAATTTACTCAAACTGTCAAGCCTGACTTTTACTAAGAATGATCGTAAGATATGTGATCACATTAATTTTGAAGATTTAATCAAATATCAGGAGGGATTAATAGCGTTATGTTGTTATACTGATGGTATTGTTGGCAAATGCTTGCTAGCCCGCAAGCAGGAACACGCGATTATGTTTGCTCGTAGATTACAGGCAATTTTAGGAGATCGTTTTTACTTTGAGATTATGAGACATGATTTACCAGAAGAACAGTTTATTGAGAATAGTTATATTCAGATAGCTTCTGAATTATCTATTCCGATTGTTGCTACTAATAAAGTGTTATTTAGTGAAAAAAGCATGCATTATGCACATGATGTATTGTTATGTATATCAGAAGGTGTTACTAAAGAATATCCTGATCGTAAAACAGTTAGTGAAAATTGTTATTTTAAATCTCCTGCTGAAATGAAAAAGTTGTTTTCTGATCTACCTAATGCAATCCAAAATACTGTTAATTTAAGAGAGCGTTGTTATTTCGCGGCACATCCAAATCCACCAATGCTGCCTAATTTTTCAACCCAAGACATTAGTGAAACATATTTAATTAGAAAATATGCAAAAGAGGGGTTGCTTGCACGGCTGGTTACAAAGTTTAAAGCTGAAAATATTTCTCGAGAGCATCAAGAAAAATTAAAAACTGAATATTTTACTCGTCTTAATTATGAGCTAGATATTATCTGTAATATGAATTTTGCTGGTTATTTTTTGATTGTATCAGATTTTATTAAATGGAGCAAAAAACATGGTATTTTAGTGGGACCTGGTAGAGGCTCTGGAGCTGGATCAGTTGTTGCTTGGAGCTTGCTTATTACTGACCTCGATCCGATTAAATTTGGTTTATTATTTGAAAGATTTTTAAATCCTGAACGTATTTCAATGCCTGATTTTGATATTGATTTTTGTCAAGAAAGGAGAGAGGAAGTAATTAATTATGTATGTTCTAAATATGGTAATAATAGAGTAGGACAAATTATAACTTTTGGTAAGATGCAGGCAAAAGCCGTAATTAAGGATGTCGCTCGTGTGCTTAGCCTACCTTATAAATGTGCTGATTATCTCACTGAGCTTGTTCCTTTTAGTGCAGTTAATCCAGTAAGCCTAGAACAGGCAATACGTGAAGTCCCAGAGCTTGCAAATGCTGCTAAAGGTAAGGGATTGTACAATTTAGAGGGTGACGCAGAGTTAATTAAGTTAGTGCTTGATACTTCGTTAATTCTTGAGGGATTACATAGACATTCATCAACCCATGCCGCAGGAATCGTAATAGCAGGGACTGATTTAGTTGATATAGTACCTGTATATAAAGATGCTAACTCCGATATGTTGATCGTCGGTTATTCTATGAAATATTCCGAGATTGCTGGTTTAATCAAATTTGATTTTTTAGGACTCCAAACTTTAACAGTTATTACTAATTGTAAAAAATTACTTAAAGAGCAAGGTATAGAAATAGATTTTGACGATATGACGTTTGATGATAATAAGACTTATCAAATGTTGTGTAAAGGTAAAGGAGTCGGGGTTTTCCAATTTGAAAGTATTGGTATGAAAGATGCGCTTAGACGTCTTAAACCTGATTCTATACATGATTTGATAGCCCTTGGTGCATTATATCGTCCAGGTCCTATGGAAAATATTCCTACATATATAGCTTGTAAACATAAATTACAGCAACCTGATTATTTACATAAATTATTAAAGCCGATATTGGAAGAAACATATGGAGTAGTAATATATCAAGAGCAAGTACAAAGAATAGCACAAGTGCTCGCAGGGTATACACTTGGTGCTGCTGATTTGCTTCGTAGGGCAATGGGTAAGAAGATCAAAAAAGAAATGGAAGAGCAGGAAGAGATTTTTGTAAAAGGAGCAATTGCTAATAATATTTCACAGTCGCAAGCTAAATCTATTTTTGCGACTGTTGCTAAATTTGCTGGATATGGTTTTAATAAGGCTCATGCTGCAGCTTATGGTGTTATTTCATACCAAACTGCTTATCTAAAAGCTAATTATCCTGCTGAATTTTTAGTAGCATGTTTAAACCTTGAATTAAATAATCATGATAAAATTAATTTATTCCTGCAAGAAGCAAAAGATAATGGTATCAAAATTATTGCACCTAATATTAATATTTCTGAAGGGTATTTTAGTGTAAAGTCTTCGGACACTGTTATTACGCATAACACAAAACCTTTAATACCTCGATTGAACAATGAGATTGATATAAAAGATACTGCGGTTAAGTCGTTGTATTATAAAGATGAAAGTACAATAATTTTTGCTTTAGGTGCTATTAAGGGCGTGACACCAAATTTTGGTAAGTTAGTAACAGATGAACGAAAAGCAAGGGGAGCATTTAAATCAATTACTGATTTTATTGAAAGATTACCCCCAAAATCTATTAACAGTAAATTGTTGGAAAATTTAATCAAGGCAGGTTGTTTTGATGAGTTGCATGATAATAGATTGCAGTTATTTTTAAGTGTTCCAAAATTAATTGCTTATTCAACTTCATATCATCAAGAGCAGGAATCTAATCAATTTAGCTTAATTAAAGTTTCTAGTTTAAGTCCAACTATTTTAGTATCAAGCAATTATGCAGATAAAAATACTTTAGCTTTTTATGAATTTGAGTCTATGGGTTTATTTATCTCTAATCATCCTCTTACGGAATATCAAGAAATATTTAGTCGTTTAAATATCCTAAATACTAGGGATTTATATAATAAATTACCTAACGGTACTAACCAAGTAACGCTTGCTGGTGTAATACAAAAAAAGGATTCTCGCATGTCGGCAAGAGGTAGATTCGTAACTCTTGTTCTTTCTGATCCTGAAAATATCTTTGAACTTACTATTTTTAGTGAGGAAGTGTTAAAAGATTATGTACATTTACTTGATGTTAAAAGTTTAGTAGTCGTTAATTGTGATATAGTTAAAGATGAAGGTGGAATAAAACTCACGGCCAAAAGCTTTTTATCCATTGAAGATGCAATTAATAATAGACAATTTGAACTACAACTTTATCCACAAAATTATGCAGAATTAGAGCAGATAATAACATTGCTTGTATCTCGTACTGGTCACGGATATCAAAGTAATGCTAAAGCTACAATCTATTTACAAAGCAAAGATGTAAAGCATTTTGTTGCAAAAATTACATTATCTGAAACGTTTTTTCTTCAAGTGCAAGATTTTGAGATATTAAGTCAATATATTCGATGAATTTTATATATTCCAATTTTATTTCCATTATTGATTAATATTTATTTTAAAACTATTTTTTTTCTAAACTCAATATATTAGTCGATGTTTCTTTTTATAAATTGATATTTTGCACAAGATTTGGATCTTGAATTAATGCTTTACAATCATTAATTATGGATTGTAATACAATTTGTTCTTTAATTACTTTTATACTTATAAAATGTATTTTTGATATTTTGTTTGTTAAGTTCTCAGTGGTTATTGAAAATATTATTGATGTTTTCCTATACTATAATATTTAGTAGATTTTTATTAATTTCAATTATTTAATAAATTTTATTTTGCTACTTTAATTAGTGTCCTGCGGAAAGTTGGATACAAGCGAATTTTGAGTATATTGTATCCAAGTTATTGTTGTAGTGTTTTTTGTTTTTCAATGTTTAGGAGTTTTATATTAATATGCTCGGTTTGCTCGGTGTGAAAGTTTGTATATTAATCTATTCTCTTGTTAATTTATTATTAACAACTTCATTGATTTCTTCTGATGCTTTTGTTTCATATCTTTTATACAAGCATTCAATTTCTTATTTACTTCGGAGATAGCTTGAGCTCTTTATTATTCAGTATTGTTTTGTGTTATTTTCTGATTTAATTAATACTAAAACTTTTTTTGTTTGAGTTTTTCTGTAATCTTTAAAATAAGTTGACGTTTATTATTATGTTTTAGATCGCTGATATATAGTTAAATCATTGCCATTATATGGAAACACGCATAGCAATTTTGTAATATATTTTAAATGAGATTTTTAGCAACGTTATTATATCTTGAGTCCATATCTGATCAATCTGAATTTTGCTTTACTGTGTGTGTCCTATTGTTGCATTTATTTTTTAGATAATTCATCTTTTTGTTGATTTTCTTTTTGCATACCAATAGCATTTTATAAAATATTTTTACTTTTTCTTGAGCAATTTATAACATAGTAGTAGTATGAGTGGAATATGATAAAGTATCATTATCAAGTTTTTTGAAGTTCATTATATTCCTGCCTGTAGTTTTACAATTTTTAAAACTATTCTCTTGTGCTAATACAGTTAAGCAAGTTAAATTAAAAAACGATTGCTTATAAAGCTAATTTTAAGCAATTAACCAATCCCGATTCAAAGCGTTATAAGTTTCAAGTAATGCTTTATAACAGCTAGCCCTATAGATAGTATGCGTCTAAAATTGTGTAACCTGTTGTAGAGGTGTCATAGTCACTATGTATTGTCAAGTATTGTGTATACTGAGTTGCTTTCATTGCATACTAACATTTACGTATGCTTCTAAGGCTTAACTTTGTGTGCTTAGTTTTTCAATAATATAATGTATTACAAAAAAATAATGCATAAATTATGAACTGAGAAATTGACTTTATAGTATTTGTAAGAGCTATGATCAACATCTACTTTTATACACTCTACTCCTTAGCTTATGAGCTTATAAACTCCTTGTTTTTTTAAAAGTTGATCTGTGTATACTACTCTGTATTGCACTCCGAGTTATATTGACTTAAATATATCGACTTTATCTAATTGTTCCCATGTGAAATTTTCGTCTTCGCGACCAAAATGACCGTAAGAAGCTGTTTTTTGATAACATTGAGTATGAAGCTTAAGATTTTTAATGATTTTGCCGGGACGCATATCAAAATGCTCTGTTATGAGCTTAGTAGTTTGTTCATTACTTAATTTGCTAGTACCGAAAGTTTCAGCATAAACAGATACAGGAGAAGCCACACCTATCGCATATGATATTTGTATTTCACAGCGATCTGCTAGTCCTGAGCCTACTATATTTTTAGCGATATAACGTGCCATGTAAGCAGCAGACCTATCTATTTTTGTTGGATCTTTTCCAGAAAAGCAACCACCACCGTGTTTTGCCATTCCTCCATAGCTGTCCACAATAATTTTTCTACCAGTTAAACCACAATCGGCAACAGGACCTCCTATAACAAACCTACCTGTTGGGTTAATTAGGTATTTAGTGTCTTTATGAAGTAAATGCGTTGGTAAGGTAGGCTTAATGATTTCTTCTATTACTGCTTCAATTAGATCTTTTTGCTGTATTTCTGGATGATGCTGAGTTGATAAAACTACTGAATCAATAACAATAGGTTTGTTATTTTCGTATCGTAGCGTGACTTGTGACTTTGCATCAGGTCTGAGCCAAGAAAGTATATTTTGTTTACGTAAATATGCTTGTCTTTTCATTAATAGATGAGCATAGTAAATAGGTGCAGGCATTAAACTTTTCGTTTCATTGCATGCATAACCGAAAACCATTTCTTGATCACCTGCTCCTATTTCCTCTTCATTTGCATTATCAATACCCATAGCAATATCAGGTGATTGTTTGACGATAGACGAAATTACAGCACAACAACTACCATCAAATCCATAACTTGGATTATTATAGCCTATTTCGTGTATTTTATTTCGTACTACTTGTTCAATATCGACATAGGTATTAGTCGTAATTTCGCCGCCTACTAAAACTAAACCGGTTGTAACAAAGGTTTCACAAGCAACACGTCCATTAGGATCATGCTTTAAAATTTCGTCCAGTACTGCATCTGAAATTTGATCAGCAATTTTGTCTGGATGTCCTTCGGAAACCGATTCAGAAGTGAATACAAAATTTTCCATATATTATGCTCCTTTTTAAAATTCTTCAAATAGTAAAATAGTATATAATAATTTTTATTTGATGCTTTATTGTGTGTTGCACACGTTGATACTAAAACTGCTATTTTGAGGAGTTTAACTACAACGCAATCATTTAAAAATCTATAAATTAAATTGTGCACTTAATAGAATTCATGTGTAATGCTCAATGTAATGAGTGAACAACTAAACTACATATTGTAATGTATTACGTAAATGAAATAGTATACAACCTAGCAACTATGTTTTTATAGAGATTATTATACATTTAGTGTATTTCTTTCCAGTTATTACCTGCTCTAATTTCGGTTATAATCGGTACATCAATATTAGTAGAATATTCCATGATTTTTTTAATAATAGGAATTACGAGTTCTAATTCAATCTCAGGAACTTCAAATAATAATTCATCATGAATTTGTAGTATTAGTCTTGTTTTGAGTTTACGTTTTTCTATCTCTTGGGCTAGCTTGATCATAGCAATTTTAATTATATCGGCACTAGTTCCTTGAATTGGAGCATTAATAGCTGCACGCTCTGCAAATTGTTTTAGCTTTTTATCATGAATTAGAGGTATAAAACATTTCCTGCCAAAGAAATTCGTGACATAGCCATTTCTATTTGCGTAAGCTTTCGTTTGTACCATATATTCTTGCATTCCTTTATATTCAGCAAAATATTGTTTGATATATTCGGCAGCTGTTCCGTTACTAACGTTTAATTGCTTAGCAAGGCCAAAAGCACTGATACCATAAATAATACCAAAATTTATCGCCTTTGCTTTACGTCTATGTTCGCTAGTCAATTCATGTTTTTGTAAATTAAAAATCTGACAAGCAGTTTGAGTATGAATATCCTCTTTATTAATAAATGCTTGTTTTAGTACATCTACATTTGCGATATGGCTTAATATTCTAAGCTCAATTTGAGAATAATCGGCAGATATTAATTTATAACCATCTTCTGCAATAAATGCTTGTCTGATTTTATTGCCATCACTAGACCGAGTAGGTATGTTTTGCAGATTAGGTTCTTGTGAGCTAAGTCTTCCTGTCGTGGTAGAAGTTTGTAAAAATGTTGTATGTATTCTCTTAGTTATATTATTTATTTGTTTCGGTAAACTATCAGTATAAGTATTTTTTAATTTTGTAAGTTGCCTCCATCTTAGTAATAAAGTTGCAATATGATATCCGTCTTCACTAAGTTTTTTGAGTATTCCAGCTTTTGTTGAGTAAGAGCTTGTTTTAGCTAAAGTATTACCGGAAGGTAATTGCATTTTTTTAAATAAAATCTCACTTAGTTGTTTTTGTGAAGCGATATTAAATTTAGTGCCGCTAAGAGCAAAAATTTCTTCTTCAATTTTTAGAATTTCTGTTCCAAATTCATCAGATAACTGATGTAAGTAATTAGCATCTACTTTAATCCCTATTTTCTCCATTTTGTCTAAAATAAAACATGTTGGTAAGTCAATTTCACGATATAGTCTAAAAGCTTTGTTCTTTTGCAGTGCCAATAAAGTTTGTTTATAAAGTGAGATAAAGTTTATTACTATTTTTGCTGATTCATTGATTATATTGTCCTTTGTTAAAGTTTCTGCAAATAGATTTTTCTGTACTAAACCTGCTGATAAAGTATATTGCATTAGTTCTAAATCTTCTATAGCTGTAATTTTATGAGATTGGTTTGCATAAAACTTCAGTAAATGTTTCAGAGAGTAAGTAATTTTTTTAATGGATTTATTGGTGAGTAAATTTAAAATTATATACGAAAACCAGTCGTTATTATTTTTGATATTATCATTATATGGAAAAAGATTGTTGTTTGTAATTTTAATAATATAGCTTTGGTTTTGCAGTGATAGAATCAATGCACAATTATTTCCTTTCTGTTGTAGTAAATATATTCCAAATATCCCTATTTTCTCAGCTTCTTTAGCGAAATTTTCTAATTCACTAGCATTACTAATTTCTTTTGCTTCAGTGACTTTATTATCTACTATCTCTTCATGATCATTAATTTTAATATAGAATAAATTTTCTACTCTTTTGTATAAAGATTTAAAACCATATTTTTGTAAAAATCCTATTAATTTTTCACTATTTGGATGTGACCATTCTAAATTATTTAAATTGAAATCTAGATCAACGTTAGAATCAAGACCAATTAACCTCCATGAAATTAATGCAGCTTCTCTTGAATTTTGTAAAGTTTTACGTTGTTTTATGCTTGAGATTTGGTCTAAAGAGTTGAATATATTTTCTACAGAACCGAATTGTGTTATAAGGCTACTTGCCGTTTTTGGTCCAATAGATGGGACACCTGGAATGTTATCTGATCTGTCACCGATTAAAGCCATGACTTCACGTAATTTATCAGGAGTAGTACCAAATTTTATAATAACGTCATCCTCTGTAATATATTTACATTTTATCGGATCATATATTTTGATGTTTTTACTCATTAACTGTAATAAATCTTTATCTGACGAGATAATTATTACTTCTTTGCCAAGTGTAATTGTTTTAGTAGCAAAGGTTGCAATAATATCATCGGCTTCATAACCGTTTTTTTCTAGAATAGCAAAGTTTAAGTGACTTGCAACATCACGAATTAAAGGTAATTGTCCAATTAAATCCTCAGGAGGTGTGGGGCGGTTAGCTTTATAATTTTGATAAATCTTATGGCGAAAATTTTTTCCACCACTGTCAAACACTATCGCACCATATTGAGGTTTAAAGTCGCTCAGTAATTTCAGTAGCATTGAGGTAAAACCATAAAGAGCTCCAACAGGCTCACCTTTTGCTGAACTTAAAGACTGTTGTGCATAATATGCTCTAAAAACGAATCCGTATCCGTCTATGAGCAATAAGGTATTTTTTTTAGTCATTTTAGATTTTATTTATATAGGTCATACAATTAGGTCATATAATTTGAATTGCAGATTTCGGCTATTATCTTGTATCTTGATAATGTACACCAATGTTATTGGTTGAATCACGTGTTCAAGATGCTAGATGACATCTAGTATGTTTCCTGTCCCACACAGTAAAAGCTCACAATCCTACTAGACTTCTAGAAAAATCATGTCTGTTAAATATTTTTAAGTCTTCTATCTGCTCGCCTATACCAATAAAATATATTGGTAAATTGAATTTTTGTACTGCTCCAACAAGTACTCCAGCTTTAGCACTACCATCTAGTTTCGTTATGATAAGTCCAGTCAAATTAGTAACATCATTAAAATATTCTATTTGGTTATACGTATTTTGTCCTGTAACAGCATCAATTATTAAAATACTATGAGTTGGTGCATTTTCGTCTAGCTTTTTTATAACTTTTACAATTTTCGAAAGTTCATCCATCAAATTTTTATTATTATGAAGTCTGCCTGCGGTATCAATAAACAGTATATCGATATTTTGTTTTATCGATTCTTGAATAGCACGGTAAGCAACACTCGCAGGGTCAGCTGATACTTCGCCGGTGATAAGTAGTGCATTTGCTCTATCTACCCAACTGCTTAGTTGATTGATAGCAGCTGCTCTAAAGGTATCACATGCTGCGACTGCTACTTTTTTACCTTGTGCTGAATAGAGTGCAGAAAGCTTACCTATAGTTGTAGTTTTTCCTACTCCATTAACACCACAAATTAAAATTATATTTAACTTATTTTCACTTAAAGTAAAAGGAATTTCTGATTTTGATAGTTGCTGTTCTATTAATTTAGCAATTGCTTCTTTTACTGTATCACTATCTATTGTTTTATCAAATTTTACATTTTTAAATTTTTCAATGATATGTGTTACTACTGTAATACTAATATCACTTGAGATAAGCAGTTCTTCAAGTTCGTTGAGAGTTGTTTGATCTAATTTTTTCTTGTAAAATATTT
The DNA here is from genome assembly GCF_000008045.1 of Rickettsia typhi str. Wilmington. Lineage (NCBI taxonomy): Bacteria > Pseudomonadati > Pseudomonadota > Alphaproteobacteria > Rickettsiales > Rickettsiaceae > Rickettsia > Rickettsia typhi. The sequence continues at coordinate 964,136 of NC_006142.1, read as the reverse complement.
TGTCGATACCTGTAGAGATTGTATTAGAAGTTTTAGACAAACTTTGTTTTAATTTATTAAATATTGTAATCATATTAGCTAGTTTTTTATTTTATGTATGTTGGTGTTACTTTTTACTTCGTTGTCATTCCATCATACAGTTATTGTTGTGTAGAACAAAAAAATTTACTGTAACACTACGTAGGTTGCTGATTAAACTATAACATTAGTATTTTTTGATCCCGATACAATATTGTGAGATGCAAATAATTAAGGTCTTTGTCTCTGCTTCTTATTCTTATTTTTATGAGTGGTATTATTGAATCTACCTAAATTTTGCACAAATTTTTGTAGTCCGTTCAGTTCTGTTCCGTGTGTCTTAGTATATTCACGCACTATTTCTATATCTTCTCTATGAGAATCATCTATTACTATTAATTCCTTCATCAAATTATTAGAATCAAACGTAATTTTTATTATCTTTTGTTTTTGAATTTTTGGATTAAGCCAAGCTCTTTGAGACATTACTCTCTCAACATAATACCAAGTATTTTGGGAATATTCCGGTACCATAGTAGGTGTACCTATTAACTCTATGATTTCCATTTTATTTAGTTTTTTAGATTCTAATTTTACAAGTTCCGTATCATCTATTGAGGCCCCTCTATTTTCTATAGTTTTGCAGCTATTTAAGGCAAAAAATGCTAATATACTAAAAATACACGTTATAAAAGTTTTCATATTCATAAGTTTAATTTTATCTAGATTTTATTCAAAGATTATAATATACTTCTTCACTAATTTGACAAATACTTTTTAATTTATTTAGCGAGGCTAATAATGGCAGTTCCAAAGAAAAAAACATCGAAGTCAAAACGTAATATGAGACGTTCTCATTTAGCACTTGGTAAAGTTAATGTAGTAGTTGACGCACAAACTGGTGAATATAAGCTTCCACACCACATTTCTTTAGTAGATGGCACTTATAATAATCGTCAAGTAGTAATGAAAAAAATTGACACTGAAGAAGTAGCTTAAGTACTTAAAATTTATGACCTGTAAAATTATCGGCTCTGGAGGCTATCTTCCTCAAAAAATAATTAGTAATGATGAGCTAACAAAATTTGTTGATACTAATGATAAATGGATTAGGACAAGAACAGGGATCTTTCAACGTCATATAGCGGGTGATACAGAGTATACGTCTCATCTAGCTTTAAAATCAGCACAGAAAGCTATAGAAGATGCTATGATATCAGTGGATGATATCGATTTAATTATTACATGTACTACCACACCAGATAATAGTTTTCCTTCTGTTGCTACTAAACTGCATGGATATCTTGGTTTAACTAATATACCATCTTTTGATTTACAAGCAGTATGTGCTGGCTTTATTTATGGTTTGCAATTGACAAATTCTCTGATTGTATCTGGTAAATATAAAACTATTTTGCTTATAGGAGCTGAGAAAATGACATCACTTTTAGATTGGAATGACAGGTCTACTTGTGTGTTATTTGGTGATGGAGCAGGTAGTGTAATATTACAGCGTAGTAATGATGAATCTGGTTTGATAGATAGTAATATCTTCTCAAGCGGCACTGATTATGAAATATTATATACAAGTGGTGGTACAAGTATGAATGGTACTAGCGGTAAAATAGTGATGCAGGGTCAAAAATTATTTCGTCATGCAATAGCAAAAATGCTTCAATCTATAGAAGATTTACTCCATGCCAATCAATTCAGTGTAAGTGATATTGATTATTTTATACCGCATCAAGCCAATATCCGCATTATCAATAAACTTGCTGAACTATTAAATATAGAAGAGCACAAAGTAGTAAAAACAGTAGAAAAACATGCTAATTGCTCTGCAGCTTCTATACCACTTGCTTTGAGTACTCTTAAAGAATCAGGTAAAATAAAAAAAGGTGATATTTTACTATTTTCGGCTATTGGTGCAGGTTTAACTTGGGGTAGTGCATTAATAAGATGGTGAATATGTTACTTGTATTTTAAAATTTTTATGTTATTGCATACTTTTTAAGTGCTAAAAAGTACTCAATATGTATGCTGCTGTTATAAACTGTAAATTGATCTATTTTCCTATATTAATATAGTCTTCATATATCTTTAATCCAAAGTATCTGAATTGTAAAAATGATATTTTTACCACATTTATACATGAGTAATTGCATTTTATAATATTTTAGCCTTTAAACTCATAAAATAATGATATATACTAACTCACATAGCTTTAGTTAGTTATAACTAGCTAAAATGATGCATATATTATAAATTATAATCTCAAGGAGTTTAATTATGAAAACAAAAATTACATTAGCTTTTCTTGCATTATTTATGCTTGTAGGGTGTAATACAACAAAAAAAACCACACAAATGGCCGGTATGGTGAATCAATGTGAAGAAACATCATTAATGAAAGATTTCGAGAAATATGCAGGTAATGCTGTATGGTTTGCTTTTGATAGTGCTTCGTTATCTCCAAAAGCTAAAGAAGACCTAGAAAGACAAGCTTGCTGGTTATCAAAACACCCTGAAGTTAAAGTTACTGTTGAAGGACATTGTGATGAAAGAGGTACTAGAGACTATAATATAGCTTTAGGCGAAAGAAGGGCAGCAGCTGCGAAACAATTCTTAGCAAATAAAGGAATAGCTCATAATAGATTAAATACCATCTCTTATGGTAAAGATAAACCTGCTATGATGGGCAATACTGAGGAAGCTTTTTCTTATAATCGTAGAGCTGTAACAGTTGTGCATCAATAAAATTATTTACTAATTTAATTATTATTTTAAAAGGTCGAGTTTTATTACTCGACTTTTTATTTATTATTTCATTATCTAAATTATGTAAGCATTGATTTCTGAATACAGAGTACTTATGTTCTTAAGAAGTATTTTGCTCCTATTGGTAAATACACGGTATAATTTAAATATTTTAGACTGTGCCACATGGTCAAGAAGTTACTGCATTGCGCTGAATCATTCATCTGAGTGCGCAATCTAGAAAATTTTTAAGATGTCTTTGTTAACTACTTTATTGTGGCTGTATTTTATAGATCAAAAACTTATACATCATTTTTATGTGATAAATCAAAAATATAAAAATTTTACTAGACTTGACTTGATAATAATTATATAAATTTCACATAAAAAGGGGCTGTAGCTCAGTTGGTTAGAGCACGCCGCTCATAACGGTGTGGTCGTAGGTTCAAGTCCTACCAGCCCCACCACACACATTCTTATTTAAATTCGTATTAGAACTGAATTTATAATGATTAATCTAAAAACACTATCTTTGTACCTTACTAAATTATATTCTAAGTGTTTCTTTATTATATTGTTCCTTTTAATTGTGCTATTAATTATCTCTAATATTTTTGATCTTTTACAAAAGTTCAAAAATATTTATGTTCCTTTTAGTTTTTTTTGGAGATTTATCTTATATAAGATTCCTTATTTACTCACTCAAGTGTCTTCGTTAATAAGTTTTACTTCTATGTTATTTTTTCTTAGAAATCTAACAAAAAGTAATGAATTAATTGCGATATTATCTAGTGGTATTCATATTTGGCAAGTACTTATTATACCATGTATTGTAACTTTAATTTTAGGTATCATTTGTACGACTTTGTTGAATCCTATAAGTACTATAGGATTACAAAAATATGCGATATTGGAAGCAAAATTAACTAAAAAAGCCTTGAGTGGGGGTCTAATATCTGAATCAGGTTTATTGTTTTTTGAATCTTTAAATGAGCATAATCAAATTATTCAAACACAATTTATTGATGTTGCTGAACAAAAATTAAATAATATTACAATTTTATTTATTGATAATAATAATTCTTTTTTAAAGAGAATTGACGCATTATATGGTATTATTAAAAATAAAAAGTTATATCTAAATAGAGTCAAGGTTTCCATGAAAGATGAAACTAAGTCTTACAACAATTTAACTATACAGACAAATTTATCAATTAATAGTTTAGTAAATAAATTTATGCGTCCTGAGATGGTGTCTATTTGGGCTTTACCTAAATTAATTAATGAATTATTAAATTCAGGTTTATCTGCTATCAATTATCAAATTTATTATTATAAGCAATTATTTAAACCTATAATGATGATGGCAACCGTAATTTTAGCTAGCTGTTTTATTAGTCTTAAACAGCGTTGTAATGCACAAGAAAAAATACTTATATTAGGTTTATTCTCAGGTTTTATAGCATATTCGTTATCAGAAATTTTATTAAAAATACTTACTTATAATAATTTATCTTTAATCGCTGCTATTTTATTACCTAGTTTACTAATATTTTTTATTAGTAACTTTATTATTTTACATTATAAGGAAATTTAATATATATTTTCATTTAATTTTTAAAAAATAAAAAATGTGTTGTGTAGTGTATAATTTTTGCTCCTCACAAAGTATCCTACACTGTTTTTTATTCACAGTTTTATAGAAGTGTTTTGAGAATTTAGAGAGAAAAATACAATGATAATGAAATTTTTGGAAGGTTTTTCTTCAGGTATGGCAATAGATCTTGGTACTGCTAATACTATTGTCTATCAAAAAAGTCGTGGAATTGTTCTAAGAGAACCTTCTGTTATTGCATTAATAAAAAAAGATGGTGCTTTTGTCCCATATGCTTATGGTCATGAGGCAAAAATGATGCTTGGGCGTACTCCTACAGATATTGAAGCAAAAAGACCTTTAAAAGATGGTGTTATTGCTGATTTTAAGGGTGCAGAGGAAATGATAAAGTATTTTATTAGAATGGTGCATAATCGTCGCTCTTTTTTTGGTCCAACAATTGTTATTTGTGTGCCTTCAGGTTCTACGCCTGTTGAGCGTCGTGCTATCCAAGAAGCAGCAGAAAGTGCAGGTGGTAGAGATGTTTATTTAATTGAAGAGCCTATGGCAGCGGCGATTGGAGCAGGGTTGCCTGTAACGGAAGCAACTGGTTCAATGATTGTTGATATTGGAGGCGGCACTACAGAAGTTGCAGTTTTGTCACTAGGTGGGATAGTATATGCGAGGTCTGTAAGAGTTGGTGGTGATAAGATGGATGAAGCTATTATCTCATATATCAGAAGGCACTATAACTTACTTATAGGTGAGGCTACTGCCGAAAAGATCAAACAAGAAATAGGTACAGCTTATGTAAATGAAAATACTGAGCCGAGAAAGATGGAAATTAAAGGACGTGATTTAATTTACGGTATTCCTAAAGAAATGATGTTGAATGAAAGACAAATTGCTGATAGTCTCATTGAACCAGTCAGTCAAATTGTTGAAGCAGTAAAAGTAGCATTAGAAGCAACGCCTCCTGAATTATCTTCAGATATAGTTGATAAGGGAATTGTTTTAACAGGCGGTGGCTCGTTATTACGAAATCTTGATTTTGTTCTTAGTGAAGCAACTAAATTGCCTGTTATAGTTGCTGATGATGCTCTTTCTTGTGTTGCACTTGGAACAGGCAAAGTACTTGAAGATTTTACAAAGCTAAAACATGTACTATTTAAACAGGATTAAAAATGGCAATACTTGCAAATAGAGTAAAAAATTCTCCAAGTTCATTAGAATTAATACGCATAATATTAAATACTCTGAAGCGTGTTTGTGTTATATTTGGATTTGGATTGTCTATATATTTATTTTTGATTACACCTAAAAAAATATCTAGTATATCACTTGAAGTAACTGGTAGTATAGTATCTATAGGTTTGGCTGTGTATAAAGATATATTTGAATATATAAATTTAGTAACACATAAATTTATTTATTTTCAAGATCTAGAGCGCAAAAATATAGAACTTCAGCTTGAGATAGCAAGATTACAACATTTGCAAAGCGAAGTAGAATCTGTCAAAGCCGAAAATATTGCATTAAAAGATTTATTAATGATTGCTGAGGAAGAAGAATTTGAATATTTGACTACTAAATTACTTAGTGTTTCTTTTAATCCATTTTCTAGAACTGCTTTGATTTCCGCAGGTAAAAAGCAAGGTATTGAACCTGATCAAATCGTTGTTAATTCAGGTAAATTAGTAGGCAAAATAATAGAAGTTAGTAATAATTACTCTAAAGTAATGTTGATTAGTGATGTTAATTCTAGAATACCTATTAAAGCTAATTCTTCAAGAGAACAAGGTATTTTAGCAGGTAATAATAATAATAGTAAAATTTTATACTTGCCTAACAATCACTTAGTACAAAAAGATGAGGAAATAGTTACCTCTGGACATGGTAATATTTATCCTGCAGGTATTTTAGTGGGCTATGTGTCTAGAGTTACAGAAAATGATGTAATAGTAAACTTAGCAGCTGATTTATCTAAAATGGAATTTGTACAAATATTATTGCCGAAGCAGTAATGTTTTTTAAATGTTGTATTCTACATAATTACTTTAAAAGTATGTCTTTGTTTCATGAAACATTTTTATAATTCCCACACAGACAAAAACCTAAATTATTTTATAAATATTTTTGTAAATAATATTTATCACTGTGACATTAAGTTATTTATGCTACATTACTGCTGTAACGGATGAAATTATAAGAGTATGAACAAAATGGTTACGGCATTATAACCGCATATAGTATAATAATCGATAAATTAAAATTTTATCAAAACTGCATCATAGCAAACATCACTACAATTATTTAATAAAGTAATTATTTTATTAAAATCAAAATAAGAAACTTTAAAGTTAGATTGGTATCTTTTAATCACAATAAGAAGAATGACTATGGTAACTGTATCTTGAATATTTTTAAATAGCAATTCTATATCATATATTGTCAAGTTGGATTTGGTACTATAATTTATTATAAATTATCTATAATGATAAAAATTTTGTATTATCCATGTTGTTTCATCGCTTGATTTTTGCTACTGTTATCTTGTAAGATCAATATATTTTTAGTTATTATATACTGTTGATAAGTTGTGGTATGATACCAAGTACATTTTTTAACTCATGTCACAAGATTGGTAGTACTCAACAAACTTTATATATCATTTATTTATTCAGAGGTTATTAATATGGCACTTGCTACTAAGGTAAAAGAATTTTTAGAAGAAAAATTAAAACAAGAAAAGATAGATCGTAAATATCTTTCTAAGGTGACTAATATCCCTTATACGACTGTTAGTAGAATTATGAGAGCGGAAGCTAATCGTGAATTTAATCCTGAAATAGATACTATTTTAAAAATAGCAAAATATTTTAATTGTACTATGGATGAGGTAATAAAAAGAAAAGTACATAATAATTCATAAAGCTTTATACAAATGAATTTTGTATGAATTGTTAATGTATTTTACCTACTACTTTTAGAGCTTTGCATTGAAATTCATCTTATCTTAATCTGCTGTATCTATGAAATAAAACATAAAATATGCAATTTAAACATAAAGGACTGATTATAATTTTATCTTCTCCTTCAGGTACTGGTAAGTCAAGTTTAGCTAAAGAATTATTGAAGATAGATAATAATTTACGTTTATCTATTTCGGTCACTACAAGGAAACCACGTTTAGGAGAAGTAGATGGTATAAACTATTACTTTAAGACTGATCTAGAGTTTAAAACATTAGTTAAACAGAATAAATTCCTTGAATATGCTAAAATATACAATGATTATTATGGTACGCCTAAAGAATATGTTAAAATGTTATTAAAGCAAGGATTAGATGTTTTATTTGATATTGATTGGCAAGGAGTAAGGAGTATTAAGAAAAATACTAATAATGTTGTTACTATATTTGTATTGCCGCCTAGTCTTGAAATACTGGAACAACGCTTAAGAAATAGAGCTACAGATAATGAAGAAACAATCAAATTACGTATGCAGTCGGCACAACATGAAATATCATACGCTAATGAGTATGATTATGTAGTTATCAACGATGATTTCGGCCAAACGCTTAAAAAAATACATGAGATTATAGTTGCAGAAAGAGCAAAGAATTTTTCTTACCATGCACATTAGCGTGACTATACTCATTTTTTTAATATAAATACCTTAAATTATTTCACATAATCTTTTTTACATCTTTGTTTGCCAATTTTATTTTTTTGTTGAGCATGAATGATCCGATCAACTATTATATGTGTAGATTTTATATTATTTGATAAAGTTGTTGTTTTATCATTCTCATTACTTTGTTTGTGCATATTATATTTTATACATTATGATGTTACTGTTTGTTGCACTTGATTACTTCGTCAAACTTCATTACTCTTATTTGTAGCTCTAGGATTATTTAAAGAATATTTGATAATACTGAATCTACATTGATTATTAATTGCGTTACATTTTATACATATCTTAATATTTGTTATCAACAATACTAATGTTTAAATTCTTAATATTTATGAATTTAGAGTATTGTTTGATTTTTCTATAATATTTTTTATTGTCCTCAAAACTTAATTGTTCTAATATTATGTATGGTTATTCTGTTGTGTATCAAGGCGTAGATATTTCCGATTTTAATATTGAACCTTTAGCAAGGTTTGTGCTTTGAATCTTCAGATTGCTTAATTGCTTAGTTTAATAGTTTGTATTGTAATTTTAGAATTTATTTCTTTTATACTCTTGTTGTAAGTCAAAATAATAGACGGTCAAATTAGTTTTCCTATACTTTTATAGCTGGTTGTTATTCAAGGATCTTGCAATAATTTACAGTCATCTAGCTTATAATCATCTAATATTCTATTAAACTTGATTTTCCTCAGCAGCTACAACATATCAGACAAATTTTTATAGTTCTGATACAGATAAAGCGCTAAATCAAATAACATGACTTTATCATTAACGCTTAATGAAACCCTGTATTTAATGAATTACGCTCATAATGGTATTATACTGTGATAATGATAATAATTTATATTAAATCCTCTTAATGACTAAGCTAGCATTGGTACCACCGAAGCCAAAAGAATTAGATAATACGTAATCTACCACAGTTTCTCTAGCTTTTAATTTTACTAAATCTATTTTAACATCATCCATAGGGTTTTCTAAGTTTAAGGTTGGTGGTGCAATCTGATCTCGAATTGTAAGAACTGAAAATATAAATTCAACACTTCCTGCTGCACCAAGCAAATGTCCTATTGATGATTTAGTAGAAGACATTAGAATTTTGGGATTCGATTCTAAAAATAATTTTTGTGTAGCTTCTAATTCGATCATGTCTCCAAGAGTAGTAGAAGTACCGTGTGCATTAATATAATCAATCATACTAGGATTGATACCAGCATCTTGTAACGCTTCACTCATTGCTCTATAAGCTCCTCTACCTTGAGGATGTGGAGCGGTCATATGGTATGCATCACCTGTAGAGCCGTACCCTATAACTTCACAATAAATTTTAGCTCCACGATTTACTGCATGTTCATATTCTTCTAAGACTACAATGCCTGCTCCTTCACCCATCACAAAACCACTTCGACCTTTATCCCAAGGTCTTGAGGCTTTTTCAGGATTATCGTTATATTTAGTACATAATGCTCTAGCAGCAACGAAACCTGCAACTCCGACAGGTGTAACTGGAGCTTCTGCACCACCTGCGATCATAACATCGGCATAACCATGCTTTATCATACGCATCGCATCACCTATAGCATGTGCACCTGTAGAGCACGCTGTTACTGCTGCTTGATTCGGGCCACTAAAACCGTATTTTATAGAAACAAGACCTGATAAAAGGTTAATTAATGATGCTGGAATAAAGAAAGGACTAACTTTGCCGTTATTTTCTTTATAAAGTTTAATAGAGGTATCTTCAATCATTTTAAGCCCACCGATTCCTGAACCTAATATCAGGCCTGTTCTATCACGAGATTTTTCATCTTCAGGTAACCATCCGCTATCTTCAACTGCTTCGGTTGCAGCTGCTATCCCATAATGGATAAATTTATCCATTTTACTTAGTCTATTAATATCATCTGCTTGTGTAAAATTTTCTAGTTTAAATCCATCGTGCTCAGAAATATCTATAACTCCAGCAATTTTACACGCAAGTTTAGAAGTGTCAAATTCTGTAATAGTTTTTATACCACTTACTCCATCTACAATATTTTTCCAAGATGAGTTAACATTAAGCCCAACAGGAGTAACAAGTCCAAGCCCAGTAATAACTACTCTTTTATTTATGTTTTGATTTGACATTTTTAATTATCTTAGGGATTTAATTTATGCAGATTAAGATTGGCGTTCTTTGATATATTTTATGACATCGGATACGGTTTTAATTTTAGTGGCTTCATCATCAGGGATATCAATACCGTATTCAACTTCTATTGCCATCATTAATTCTACGGTATCAAGGCTATCAGCTTTCAAATCTTCTATAAATCTTGAATCTGTAGTTATTATCGCTTTATCTTTATTTAGCTTCTCAGCAACCATTTCAATAACTTTCTGTTCGATCTTGTCCGTTGTACTCATAATTTTGAACTCCATAAATCATTTATTTATATATTATATAATAGCAATTATTCATCTATTAGATTGTATTTTAATTGCTATGAATCTTTTAAATATTCATAAGCATTTTACCTTTAAAAGAACTTCTAGCACAAAAAATTATTTTTTGCTAGCACAAAATTTTATACCATTAACATACCGCCGTTTACATGTAGAGTTTGACCGGTAATATATGATGCATGATTGCTTGCTAAAAATGCGACTGCATATGCAACGTCTTCCGGTATACCATAAGTGCCTAGTGGAATTTTTTGTACTATTGCTTCTCTTTGTTTTTCGTTGAGTTTATCTGTCATATCTGATTTTATAAATCCTGGCGCTACTGCATTAACCGTAATACCTCTAGTCGCAACTTCGTAAGAGAGCGATTTTGTCATACCTATTAAACCTGCTTTAGAAGCACAATAATTAGCCTGTCCTGGATTACCTGCAATTCCTACTATTGAAGATATGTTAATAATGCGTCCATACCTTTTTTGTATCATTTTTTTTATTGCTTCACGATTTAAAATAAAATTTGCTTTCAAATTGATATCAATAACTTTGTCAAAATCTTGATCTTTCATTCTAATTGCGAGTGTATCACTAGTAATACCGGCATTACATACTAAAATATCTAAATTTGATATTTTAGATATTAAATTATTACATTCTTCCTTATTTGCAAGATTGCATACTTCTATGATATAATTATCTTTTAAAGTATTTCCAAGTAATTTTAATTTTTTCTCATTACTCCCACTAATAATTACCTTGCTTCCGAGTTTATGTAGCAACCGCGCTATTGCACTTCCTATGCCGCCTGAAGCACCTGTAATTAAGGAAGTTTTACCTGTAAAATCAATCATTTTATTCCTCCGTTTGATCAAGATTTATATTAGTAATTGCTGACGATTTTTCTCGTATTATTTTCTCAATTTCGTTGGCAATTTGTGGATGTTCTTTTAAATATTGTTTGACGTTTTCACGTCCTTGACCTATGCGTACTTTATTGTAAGCAAACCACGAGCCTGATTTCTCAATAATCTCAAGCTTAACACCAAGATCAATTATCTCACCTTCTTTGGAAATACCTGAACCATACATTATATCAAAATCTGCAGTTTTAAATGGTGGAGATACTTTGTTTTTGACTACTTTTACTTTAGTTTGGCTACCTATTACTTCTTCTTTATCTTTAATGGAGCCAATTCTTCTTATATCAATTCTAACAGAAGCATAGAATTTTAAAGCATTACCGCCTGTTGTAGTTTCAGGACTACCGAACATAACACCTATTTTCATTCTGATTTGGTTGATAAAAACAGTAATACAATTTGTACGATTAATTGATGCAGTAAGTTTACGGAGTGCCTGGCTCATTAATCTTGCTTGAGAAGCCATTTGGGCATCACCCATTTCACCTTCAATTTCTGATTTTGGTACTAAAGCAGCAACACTATCTATTATTATCATATCAATACCACCTGAGCGAATTAACGTATCAGCAATTTCTAGCGCTTGTTCACCTGTATCTGGTTGTGAAATGATAAGCTCATCAATATTTACGCCTAATTTCTTTGCATAAGCTGGGTCTAAGGCATGCTCTGCATCAATAAACGCACATGTACCACCATTTTTTTGAGATTCCGCAATTAAATGTAGTGTCAAAGTAGTTTTACCTGAGCTTTCAGGTCCAAAAATCTCAATTATTCTGCCTTTAGGGACACCTCCTATTCCAAGTGCTATATCTAGTCCAAGTGAGCCTGTTGATATTGCTTCTATATCAATATTTGGACGTTGCCCTAGTTTCATTACGGAACCTTTACCGTAGCTTTTTTCTATTTGTGCGAGTGCTGCAGCAATGGCTCGTTCCTTGTCTGTATTTGACATAAATTTCTATATTATAAACTTATCAATTAAGATATAAGTTTGAGAAAGAAAAATCAAATTTTATTTATTGTGCTTGTAAGATTAAATCTTCACTTCTTTACTAGGAGAAAATTAGTTATGTTATTTATTATTGATTTTACTCATCGCTTTTCTATTAATTATATTTACGAAAGTATAGTTTTATTTTAATAATATGGTATCGCAATTTCTACACACTGAATATCTTACTAAAGGTAATCAATTATCTTAATTTACATCCTATATTTTTAAGCATTTGCTTACTTTGAATATCGGTTTATGCATACATAAGTCGTACATGCTGTCATATACGCTTTGATTTAATAACCATATAATTTACAACAGTTATCGATAATTAATGCATATGCAAATATTATTGTATTTTCTAATTACTACAGGTACATTATGAGATAGAGTTACTTGTTGAGGTTTTTAGTATAGATTATAATGATAATCATAGTAACGATAGTACATTTAATTAGGAAAAGTATTTGTTAAGCTTTTAAGCTAGTAATTTGCATTTTTTATAAACGTGCATATTACGTTACTAATTATTGCTTTTTTATAGTTTAAATTCCTGCATGATCTAATTCTAGTAATGAATCATGTGATTAAAATCATTTTTTAGTCCCATGAATAAAAAATGTTATCTCAATACAGTATTACGAATATAGTATGCGCGTAATTCTCTTAATTAGTATTGTATTGACATTATTTTAACTTAAAAGTGACGATCTATTAGTGGATATATTAGATTTTAGTATGGTTAGTAATATTTTTGCTAATTACTTATATCTTAGGGTTTATAATATCTCTTATATTTTAATATTACAGTTTATCAAAGTGTGAAGTCTTAATATTCATATATGAAGACTTAATATGTTTGTTGCTTGTAGCAGTTTTTACTTTAATGGAATCTTTAGTTAAGTGATATTTTTACACTATTTATCACACTGTTAGTAATATTTAGGTAGCTTATTTTAGTACTATGATTTTACCTAGTATAGTTAGACTATAGAGATTCTAAGTATTTTGGACTGATTAGTATAAGCAATAATTTATGTATCTCTTACCGTAACAGTTATAATGAATGTAATGTTGTAAGAAAGATCTGTAAATATGCAGTGGCACTGAAACACTTGGTAAGCTACTATTGTATTGTGAATATTATTAGTAACATATCATAGTGTGTCTATATCAATGGGAAGAAATAGAAATTGATGATACCTATCCTAGACTGCACTTAGTGTATTCTAAATTAGCATAATTTTAGTAGTGAGCGTATGTCCAAAACTGTCAAAAAGACAGCAACACTAGATTTAAAGCTGACAGTGACTTAAATTTTGAACATACTGAATGTTTACAAGATTTAGAAATTGAGGATTGCATAAGTTTTATAAGCAATACTCTAATTTTTGGTAAAGGATTTAACACAATAAAATAACATATCGCATTTTAACTCCACGTGATATTTAATTTTTAAAAAATTGTTATGTAATAATCCTATCATACTATTTCTGAGGAGCTATATGCTGAAACAGCTAATAATGGTGTGTCGTAATTTAGATCTTCAATCTCTTCGTAATGAGAGATAAATATATCAAATATTTCTTTGATGCTTGCTTTATATTCTTCAGAGTCTGAATTTGCTATTCGTATAATTGTTATTAACCTTGCAAAGCTGTTAATTGTAGTAAAGCTATCATTACCTTTAAGATTATCACATATTTCATGCAATATTTTGCTTGCAGAAGGTAAGTTTATTGCTATAGCGGATGGTGAACTTAATTTTATAATTTCATTATTTAAATTAGTTAGTGATAATATTGAGTACTCAAATTCCGGTATAGATTTTGCTAGTCTTATAAGATCATCTAAATTATTTATTTTTATAAGTTCATCGAATATACATGCATTGTTCTTAAAATTTTCGTATAGTAGTGTTGAAAATTTTAATTGTTTATTATCATATTTTAATTGTTTATTTTCTCTTACTAATTCTATATTTTTGTTTTTTATATCTCCATTATAATGATCCCATACATATTTAGCTGTATATCCTAAGATACTGCCTATAGCTAATGTTCCTAATGCTACTACATAATAATAATAGTTGCCATATTCATCATAATTTGTATCCTTGCTAGGTTTTTCTGTAGTAGGTTCATCATACGTTTTGCCGAATTGATCTAAAATATATTTACCCATTTCCATAGGAGAGATATTATCTAAATATAGTCCTAAGTGATTTAGAGTCTTTTCAAGAGTATCGAGAAACGATTCACGAGGTATTAAAGTTGCTTTATAAGAATGATAATTTTGTAAAACACTAATAGCTTCTTCTTCAGTACATTTATTTAAACCTAAGAAATTAGCTCCATTAGTTGATGTAATATCACCTTGTGAAAACATATAATTATTTGTTACTTTATAAATCGCGCCAAGAATATTAGCTGTACCGTTTTGATTATGTATTACAGTTTGATCTAAAAGTATATGCTTATTATTTTCTGCATCGGTAAAAATATTATTTATTGGAATATTTAAACCACTGTTACACTCTTGGTGTAATATTGAAAAATCATTTGGTGACTCAGCGAAAGATTGTGCAATATTTTTCCAATTACAATCTGCATTATTCACTATATAACCTTTTCTAAAAGCTCCTTCAACAGTACTATATACTGATGAAAATATAGTACTGCTTAATTTATGTATGATGTGTCTTATATTATAAGGTAAATCACTTATAATTTCATTTTCAAATATTAGGTATAACGCATTTTAAGTTTACATTTATCGGTGCCATAATATTTAGCCATAATTTATTTAATAAAATTAAGATGCTGTGTCTAGAGTAGATTAATGATTTTGTCAAGATAAAAATAGTATTTAGAATAATTTTTTATTATGAGCCACAACATAACTTGCTAATGTGTCTAGTTTATTATTTTAATGTGAAATTTTTAGCTTGATTTTGTAGCAAAGACTGCAGTATGAACTAAGTTAGTTTTTCGCCATGCAATAACACAAATGCCTGTTCAGAATCACATTCATTTACCTATGCAGAAATTTTTAAAGATTTCATTTAGTATTTCTTCTACGTTAATAACGCCTGTAATAAGACCAATGCATCGTGCTGTCATTCTCATATCTTCAGTTGCGAGTACTAAATCATTGTCTAAGTTAAAAGCCATTAAATGCGAAAGAGCTTGTTTTAAATAATGACGATGACGCTGATTTGTTATATAAGGAGTTTCGGTAAAACCTGCAATATTTTCAGCAATATTTTCAATATTTTTTAAAATACTTGAAAGAGCAATATTATTTTTTACTGAAACTCTTAAGCATTTATATTTCTTTTCAATAGGAAAGATTTGACTTGGTTCAATTAAATCAATTTTATTAATGATTACGATAGTATTCTCATCAATTAAATCTATAATATCATTATTTATAGATAAATCTAATTTTTCGGCATCAAACATAATAATTTTAATATTTGCTGTTTTAGCAGAATTAATAGCTCTTTTTATACCTTCTCGCTCTATAATGTCTGTACTTTCTGCTCTTATACCTGCTGTATCTTGCAAAATAATAGGGTAGCCTCCAATGTCTAAATGTCCCTCTATTATATCTCTAGTAGTTCCTGCAATATTTGAGACAATTGCTATATTTCGTTGCATCAAGAAGTTTAATAAACTAGACTTACCTGTATTTGGTGGACCAATGATTGCAAGTTTAAGACCATTATTTAGTAATTCTCCTCGTCTGTTATCATTAAGATAATTAGATATTTCATTTACAATGTTTTTATGAGTGTTGTTAACGTCATTAAGTATGCTATCTGGTATATCTTCATCAGGGAAATCAAGATAAGCTTCAAGTAGAGCGATAATCTTTAAAAGCTGATTACGCCAATTATTATATAATTCTTCAAGACCGCCGTTTGCTTGTCTTACGGCTTGCCTATGCTGCATAATAGTTTCGGCATTAATTAAATCTGCTATTCCCTCTGCTGCCGTTAAATCAAATTTATTGTTTAAAAAAGCTCTTTTTGTAAACTCGCCTGCTTCTGCTAAACGAATATCATCTATGTTTAACAATGTATTAATCAGCATTATAGAAATAGCTTTACTGCCGTGCGTATGAATCTCGACTACATCTTCACCAGTAAAACTATTAGGGAGCTTAAAATAAACAACCATAGCATTGTCAATTAGCTCATTGGTTTCAGGGGAAATAATTTGTTGATAATACATTAATCTTGGCTTAAAGTCTTTCCGACCTGTAAGTAATTGCAAAACCTCTAGGCTTTTAGGGCCTGAAATCCTAAAAACAGCTACTCCTGCTTTACCGAATGCAGAGCTTTGCGCAAATATCGTTTCCACTTATTTTCTATGCCTCTTGCTTAAGTTATATATTATAATATAATAAAATATAATAACTTTATTATTATTCTAGAGAAAATCATGGTATCAAAAACATTAAACTTTAGACGTTTAAATTGTCAAATTCCGAATTATCAAACTAAAATTCTAGAACTAAGCAAGGAACGTGAGTCAAGTCCAATATATATAGATTTTATTCAAAAGTTTTTAAATTATATTCCTATAGATTATGATTTTGAGAATAGGGAAAAGTTATTCCAAAATTTTGCAGATGAAGCATTTAAATTTTTTCAGCAAAGGGTAGACAGAGCAAGAAAAATATCAATAACAAAGTCAGTGATCGAAAATGATCCAGCAATAAATGTCTTGATATTACTTGATAATAAGCCACATATTGTTGATGTGATTATATGTTTGCTTCAAAATATGAATTTACAAGCTAAGTTTTTACTACATCCGGTAATAAACTGTATGCGCAATAGTCAAGGAGTATTAGAAAAAATATTTAAAAACTCTGTGTTAGATGAACAATCAGAATTGATATTACATTTAACAATTTTAGGAAATTTCGACGATAAAACTACTAAATTTTTAACTGAGGCTATCAATGAAAGATTAGAAGAGTTACAACAGAGCTATACACATTTACCACAATTGCTTACAAAATTACAAGATTTATCTAACAATATAATTGATAATGACAAATTCAATTTTGAAGAGGCAAAAGAATTCTTAAATTGGTTACAAAATGATAATTTGGTTTTATTAGGGACTTTTGATTTTGATGTAAAATCTTTAAAATTAAGCAATGAAATAGGAGTCGCAAAAATATGGCAAGAAGTAAGAGATGAAATTGATGACATTATAAAATGTTCTGCTAATACTTTATATCAAAATCAATTAATAATACTCGGTAAAGTAAATAGTATATCACTTATCCATTCAGATAATTTGATTGACTATATTCTAGTGAAAAAATTTGACTCTTCAGGTAAATATATTTCAGGAAGTATAATTTTTGGTATATATAATGTAAATATGTATTACTATTCAATAAGTAATATTCCAATCTTACGACAAAAATTCAATTTTGTAATTGAGAAAGCTGGTTTTTCATTATCTGGTTATAATGCCGATAAATTAAGAATTTTAATTGAATCGTTACCAAGAGCAGCTTTAATACAGATTGATCAAAGTGATTTATATTGTATGTGCTTACATATGCTCTCAAGCATGATGAGTAAGAAACTTAAACTATTTATTCAATATGATTGGTCTAATTCTTTTCTTAACATTATCATTTTTCTACCACGAGAACGTTTAACTGCCGAAATACACAATATGATAGATTGTTATTTATCAGAAAAATTTGGTAGTAAAATTTTATCCAATTATATCACAGAAGTAGCTGGTAATTTTTCTTATCTTTTTGTAACACTTGAAGCGCAGGGGGTACATAAAATAAATTTTGAAGCAGAGATAATACAGCAAGATTTAGATCGTATCTCTACACGTTGGAGTGAAGATTTTTATTTTAAGTTTTCTAAAAAATTTGGCGAATATCAAGCAGGTATTAATTTAAAGATTTTTGATAATGTTTTTCCAGCAGATTATAGACAAAAATTTTCTCCAGAAATAGCTTTAATAGATATTGAATATTTAAAGAAAGCAAGCGAGTTACAAAAATGTATGTTTAATTTAGTTTCTGTCAATGAAACAGAATTTTATTTAAAAATATATAGTCCAAAAGTAAAACTTGCACTTTCTAATATATTGCCGTCAATAGAGAATTTAGGTTTTAAGGCAATTGATGAACAAACTTTTGCAATTAAAGATGCAATGGAAATCAAAGAAAGTTGGATATATAATTTTATTTTAACTTCTATTGTACCTGTCAAAAATAATATTCCCGCATTAAAAATAAATGTTGAAGAAGCTTTAGACCAAATGGCACTTGGTATGCTTGCTAATGATTCTTTAAGTAAATTAATAGTGCTTGCAGGTTTTAATTGGAAGCAAGTTAAACTTATTAAAGCTTTAACAAGATATTTACATCAAACAGGATTTAGTTACGGTAAAGGTTATGTACAGTTAACATTACTTAAACATCCAGAATATACAAAAATGTTGGTAAATCTATTTGATATAAAATTTAATCCTCAACATCCAGATAACAATTATGATGTAGTTCAAGATAACCTAAATACTTACTTAGTAACCGTTGAGATGAGTAGTGAAGATAAAGTACTACGTAGTATGCTCGGTATAGTGAATGCTATTACTCGCACAAATTATTATCAAGCGCATAAACATATTTTTTCATTTAAATTTGATTCTTCAAAAGTACCGAATTTACCTAAGCCAATTCCATTTGCTGAAGTATTTGTTTATTCTAGAAATTTTGAAGCTGTTCATTTAAGAGGTGGTCCAGTATCGCGTGGAGGACTGCGATGGTCAGATAGAGCTGAAGATTATAGATTTGAGATTCTTGGGCTGATGAAAGCACAAATGACTAAGAATTCAGTTATTGTACCTGTTGGGTCTAAAGGCGGTTTTTATGTTAATTTTACTGAGGAAGGACTGACTCGTGATGAATATATGGAAAAAGTTATAGAATGTTATAAGAATTTTCTTAGAGGTTTATTAGATATAACTGATAATATCATTGACGGTAAAGTAGTGCATCCTAAAGATATGATTATTTATGATACAAAAGATCCTTATTTAGTCGTTGCTGCTGATAAAGGTACAGCATCATTTTCGGATTATGCTAATAGTGTCGCAAAAGAATATAATTATTGGCTTGATGATGCTTTTGCTTCTGGTGGTTCTGCAGGTTACGATCATAAAAAAATGGCTATTACTTCTAAAGGAGCTTGGATTTCTGTAACTAATCACTTTAAAACCTTAGGTTTAGATGTCCAAAAAGACAATATTACTGTCGTAGGTATAGGAGATATGTCAGGCGATGTATTTGGTAATGGTATGCTAAGATCAAAGGCTATTAAGTTAGTTGCGGCCTTTAATCATAAACATATATTTATTGATCCTAATCCTAATCCTTTATTAAGTTTTAAAGAGCGTTTACGTTTATTTAATTTAAAGGGTTCTAATTGGTCTGATTATGATTCTACGCTTATTTCTAAAGGTGGAAATATATTTGAACGCAGTAGTAAATCGCTAAAGTTATCACCAGAAATTAAAAAGTTACTTGATATAAATGCTAATGAGATGTCACCAGAGGAATTAATTAGAGCTATTTTAAAAGCCGATGTTGATTTACTGTGGAATGGAGGTATAGGTACTTATATTAAGGCTAAAACGGAAAATAATTTGGAAATTGGTGATAAAGCAAATGATAATCTTAGATGTAATGGTGAGGAAATTAGAGCAAAGGTTATAGCAGAAGGTGGTAATGTTGGTGTATCACAGAGAGGTAGAGTTGAATATGCTAAAAAAGGTGGACGCATAAATGCTGATTTTATTGATAATTCAGCAGGCGTTGATTGTTCAGATCATGAGGTAAATATCAAAATTGCTTTAAGTAGCGCTGTCACATCAGGAAAAATTACCTTAGAAGAACGTAATAAACTTTTAATTGATATGACAAAGCAAGTTGAAGAGTTAGTATTACTTGATAATTATAAGCAAACTGAAGCAATAACTATTATGCAACTATCGCCTACTTTAACTGTTAATATACTTAGTCAATTTATAGATATTTTAGAAGAAGAAAAAGTATTAGAGCGCGACAATGAATTCTTGCCTAGTGTAGAAGAATTGAATAGAAGAGCTATTAATGATGAAGTATTGACTCGTCCTGAGCTTTGTGTATTGCTCTCGTACAGTAAGAGAGCTGCTTATCATGAGTTAATTAATTCTACTTTTTTTCATGATAAATATTTTGATACATATCTTATAGATTATTTCCCAAAAATGATGCAAGAAAAGTTTCGTAATGAAATTTTATCTCATCCTCTTAAATATGAGATTATTAAAACCGTTACTATAAATAAAATAATTAATCAGCTTGGAGGTCCGCTTATTAGTATTATAAAACTTGAGATTGGTGCTCCTCTTTGTGATATAATAAGATCATATACAATTATTTGTGAAATTTTTGCGCTCGATGATATATGGGAAACTATCAGTAATCTATCTACTCATATAGATTACAATGTAAAAATTGATATGTTTACTGAAGTAACAAAATTAATGCGTAGGGGTATTTCATGGTTTATTAAAAATTCGAAACATCCTATTAATATTAGTGAAACTATAGAAGAGTTTAGAGGACATGCACAAAACTTAAGAAAAATGATCAGTACTTTATTAGTCGGAGAAAATAAAGTAAGATTTGCAGAAAAATTAAATTATTATACAACTAGCGGGGTAGAGGCATCGTTTGCTGCTACTATTGCTACATTTGACAATTTAATTTCAGTGTTTGACATTATATATGTAGCAAAAGAGACTGAAGGCAATAATAATGAGATAGCAAAAGCGTATTTTGATATAAGCGATATGTTTAGTCTTGATTGGTTACGTAAAGTTTGTGATAAGCAATTAAACGATTCATTTTGGCGACGCCTCGGTCTTCAATCGCTAAAAGATGATTTATATGACAAACAACGTAGATTATTAATAAAAATAATTAATAAATCTAAAACAACTATTGATTTAGATTTATGGATTGTTAATAATAATAACTTAGTTAGAAATTTTCTTGATTTTATTAAAGAAATTAAAGCTCAAGAAACTATAGACTTAAATATAATTATTTTAGCAAATAAGAAATTTGAAATATTCTTACAAAAACTTGAGTGAATTATGTCATCAATGCTTAAGCAAATTAGATTAGATTCAGGTAAAACTTTAAATCAGGTCTCTAGTGATTTAAAGATTAGAAAAAAATATTTAGTAGCTTTAGAAGAGGGGAATTTTGATGTTTTACCTGGCGAAGTATATGTAAGAGGTTACTTAAAATTATATTTAGATTATCTTAATGTGAAAGATCGAAATGCAGCGCAGATAGAGGCGACAAAACAGAATGAAACTGAAAAATTATTAATTAATAAAAGAGCTACAGCATTGATCAATTATAAACGTAAAAAACAATTAGTACTTATATCGATTATGATGTTATCAATTATTATTGTAAGTCATCAATTCATAATTAACGTAACTAATTAATGCTTAATCAAAAATGGATAATAAAATATTAAAGAGATTAATGGAAGAAGTTGAGTATAAACTTGATGAGTTATTGCAGGCGCAAACGCATAATCATAATGAAGTGAAAAAACTACAAAACGAAAATAAAAAATTAAAAGATAATTATATCAAAATCTTAGATCAAATTAAAATTTATATTAATGAACTTGAAGAAATAAAAAAACAGCAAAAATAATTATGCCAATTGTTACGGTAACATTAAATAATAAGAGTTTTCAATTATATTGTAATAATGGTGATGAAGAAGAATTACTATCTTTAGCAGATCAATTGAATGATAAAATAGCAGAAATTAAACTTAATAGTCCAACAGCCTCTTTTGATCTATTATTAGTTATGGCCTCTCTTAATGCTCAAGCTGAAATAGCTATCCTCACAGAAAAGCTTTATAAAAATGGTTTTCAAAAAAATCATTACGAAGAAGAAAAATTTACAGAAACCCTAACAACTATAGCAAGTTATCTAGAAAATCTTGCACGTAAAATGGAAAAGTGATATATTAGCTCTTGGCTGCTTGGTGCGTGAGCTTAATATTAACCTAGGACTACCACTAACTTTTAGGACATCATCTCTGTCTAACACTAATTCAGTTTAGATATATGAAGTCCACCTTTACATCAAGGTCTTTGAAGGATTTTAAGTAACGGCCAAAGCGGTCATGTATACTCGTTGCATTTGGAAAAGAGTAAGGCGTCTTGCAGCTTATAATAGAAGCGTAAATACTAGTGCGTTGGGATTATAAGCTTCAAGACGCCTTACTCTTTTCCAAATGCAACTATTGTCTATCTACTTTTCGTTTTTACTCACAATATATTTAAAATGAAACAAACAAAATCAAGAAATAAAGTTCTCGGTGCGTTTTTAGGCACTATCATTGAATATTATGACTATAGTTTATATGGCTTTTCAGCAGCAATTATCGCCAATAAATTCTTTTCAGCTTGTACTGATCCGTTAACAAAACTTGTAAATGTTTTTGCTGTTTATGCAGCAGCATATTTATCCAAGCCTATGGGTTCTTATGTTTTTGGACATATAGGTGATATATACGGTCGTAAAAAAGCCTTAAGTTGTACTGTGGTCGGTATTGTGATTCCTACTTTAATAATTGGTTTATTGCCTGATTATTCTTCGATAGGAGTTTGGAGTACAATAATTTTAGTTTTATGTCGCTTCATGCAAGGTATTTTTATTGGAGGGGAATATGATGGTGCAGCGATTTATGTTATTGAACATTTGGGAGCAAAATATAGATTTACTGCCTCAGCAATAACTAGATGTACTGGAGTAATGGGATTATTATGTGGCATCGCTGCAACTAATTTCTTTAATTCCCATATTTTTCCGGAGTGGAGTTGGCGTATTCCATTTTTGCTAAGTGTACCACTTGCATTAATCACTCTTTATTATCGTAGGAAATTTGATGAAACACCAGAGTTTAAACAAGCAAATTATAGTCATGATTCTATTGAAAAAATGAGCGCTATAATTAAAAAGCAATGGACAAATATTGTACGGTTAATATTTTTAGCAGGAGGTTTTGGAGCAACATATCAAATTGCGATCATTTTTATGAAGCAATATTTACCGATCGTATTACCTTCAGTTTCTATTATTATGAGTTCTTTTTCAGTGTTAATAGTAATATGTTTTGCTGTTTGCATGCCGATTTCTGGCCTTATTGCTGACAGATTAGGAGTGCATTTAGTATTAAAAATTGCATTTATATGTACTATTACAGCAAGTGTATTTTTTGTGATAGCAGTCAAATATCAAATGACTAATTTAGGTCTTGCAGTTAGTTTAATGTTAGCTGGATCAGTCGCGCCTTTTAATGCTCTTGCACATAGTATCGTTATTAAGTCTTTTGTAGTTAAAGAACGCTATCGTGTTATAAGTTTAGGACATAATATCGGTTCAATGTTAATGTCTGGTACTGCTAATTATATTTGTGCAAAGGTAATAAAATCGTTTGATTTTAATCTATTCCCAATTTTATATCTTTGTATGTTTACGGTACTTGCTTATGCTATAAATATATTATTTAGTAAGAATGATTGAGAAAAACGTTTTGTTTTTAACAAGTTATTTGAATTGTTTAGAGCACGTTATGCAATCAAAAAAATAATAAAAAATCTGCAAATTAGAATTTTTAACTAGATTGTTTTGTTAAATTTGCATTATCATTTTCAATGATGTGTTGATATTAGATAACAATGTTGCTTCAAAATGATATTCACTTCTTAAAAATATTTCAGTATTTTGATTTAAATTATAAAAAATTTAAATCAAATAAGATAAAATTCATTATTCCATGGATATATTATTGTTTTTTATAGTTTGTCATAGTGCTAAACTACATTAGCTAATTGCAATACATATCACAATTAGTTATAGAATATTTGAGAATAAACCTAAATGAGTCAATACATCTTCTTTATGATGCATTTGTAAAGTATCTATCAGATAAATAATGTTTTTGCTGTTCAAAAGAGTATAGTGGTAATTCGAATAACTATAAACAAAATCTCTATAATATTCACAAATATTCTTCTAGATAATGAATGTTTGTTGGGCTCTAAATAAAATTGTATAGCATCATTTGATACAAGAATATTGTGCGTGCTAAGCCTTTTTTCGCGTATTGCTGTACTATTACTCATGATTGTATTCATTTTGTTATGAAGTGTTCGTAGATATATTTCTTTATATGCTTATCTCATACCAATAAATCTTTAATTGTATCTAAGTGGTATTAATATCTATTTTAGATAAAACGATAAAATTAATATCAGGCTTTATGAGTTTTTTGGTTTTGCCATCACAATCTAACATGCTCTAACATACTGGATCGTTTAATTTAAACTATTTGTTCGCATTAAGAATGTTACATGTAGTCGTATATAACTCTAAGCTTAGAGCAAGACATTATGCGCTGTGATCTTGTGTAATTAAATATCATTTGAAGTAATCAATAGTAAGTGTGACGGCTATTTTAGTCATTTTGCAATTATTTTCTATTTTATTAAGTCAGGTTTTAATTTTTATGTTATTCTATATGTTATTTAGATAGACCTCCCCTCTGATTTATTAGATCGTTTAATCTGTTCATTATAAGATTTTGTTTCTTTAGTTTCTGGTTTATTTATAAAGTGTTTAGTTTTTTCTCCTATTAACATCGCTTCTTGAAGAATATCTTTTGGTATCTTAGATGCAGATATTTTTGAAGTTTGTTTTATTGCTAAAGTCATCTTGTGTTCTTTATTTATCTCCCTGCCTATTAATTCATCCAGTGGCACATTTTTATAATCGGCAAGCGCGACAATCGCTCCCATATCAGGCATTTTTGTACGCCCATCTAGAAAATTTTTCCATGCTGTTTCATGTGTGCCTGTTTTTTCACTTAACTGATACGGGGTTATATTATCTGTTTCTAATATATTAAGTACAAATTTTTTAAAATTATTTCTCATTTCTTCTGGATTATCTTTATTTGTTTCTGTTGACCTCATCTCTTCACGCATTATTTCCCCCTGTAAAATTTACTCCTAAAATTGATAGTAAAAAGAATTTTTTAATGATGAAATTTACTCTTTTTAAGAAATTATTTTTTATAATTAAAGAGTTTGTATAGCAAAAATGAATAAGATTATACACTTCTATTGCAAGAATGTCTTGCCATTATCGTATAATAATCAAAAGAATTTAATTAGCTTTAAAAAACTTTATAGATACCCTATCAGATTTATTAATATATAACGAATCAATATTAAATAGAAGATAAAATATATAATAAAATTAAGTATTTAGGTTTATATATTGCATTTATTATAAGTTATAAAATTTTCTGAAGTAGATTATATGTCTTTTCAAAATCTTTATAATTCTAACATTAAATAATCATTCATTAAAAATGTACAAAACCTAAGATATTTTAAAAAGATTATATAAATTAGAAATTGTTTTTTCTACATCTTTATCATTTATTAATAATGTAATTTTAACTTCTGATAACTGCATCATGTTAACATTGATATTATCTTGTGTTAACTGTGATAATATCATTTCAAGTAATTTGCAATCATTTTTAATGCCATAACCAATAAGAGAGATTGTGGCAATTTCGGTATCAAAAGTAAAATTTTGTATCTGCTTATTATTTTTGCAATTAGTAAGTAAAGTTTGTAAATTATTTTTATCAGTTAAATTTGTAATAAAATTATATTCGATATTATTTTTTATCTCTTGCATAAACTCAATACAATTATTATTGTATGTAATCATATTGGCAACTTGCAAAAAACTTAAAGTAATAGTATTTACAGATACTTTTAATAAATTTTTATTAGAAGTAATGCCGCGAATAATACAATTTTCCATATTATACCTATTTTGTAATGCTAATTCTATTGGTAATTTATATGTTAATCCACTAGTATCATCAGGTATATTTATTTTGGTGCTACGTTTTATATTTTTTGCAGATTCTTCCATATCCATATACGTGGATTTTACAAGAGGCGTTGTATCCTTTGAAGTAATTAAAGTACCTTCTGTATTTGGTAAAAATGTTGAAAGAACACGCATATCTATTTTATACCGCATTACTAACTCTACCGCTCTAGGGTGTAATACTTTTGCTCCACTCGATGCTAGTTCTAACATTTCTAAAAAATCTATTTCTTTTATTCTCTTTGCATTTGGGATAATTCTTGGGTCTGCAGTAAATATTCCATCTACATCGGTATAAATATCGCATCTATCAGCTTTCATAGCTGCAGCGATTAAGGCAGCAGTAGTATCGGATCCCCCCCTACCAAAAGTGGTTATCCTATTTGATTTGTTAATTCCTTGAAAACCGGCTATTATAGGTATGATCTTTAGTTGTAAACATTTTTCTAGTAAATCTGTAGTAATGAATTCCACTAAAGCTTTACTATGATTATTATTGGTAAGAATTGGTAATTGCCAGGCAAGTAATGATTGAGCCTGTATTTCTTCTTCTTGAAGAGCGAGTGCTAGTAATGCAGCAGTGACTATTTCTCCGCTAGAAAGTGCTACATCATATTCTGCAAATTGAGATATTTTGTTCAGGCTTGATACTTCACTACATAATGTAACAAGTTGATTAGTAACTCCAGCCATAGCGGAAACTACTACAATTACTTGGTTATTTTTAGTTATTTCAGCTTTTATAATAGGAACGAGTTTTTTTATTCGCTCAATATTTGCAACGGATGTACCACCGAACTTTTGAATTATTAAGGCCATATCTTATAATAGTAAGCCTAATAGAACATTATATCATTAATTGCTTTTTGTTCTCATCTAGCTTACTTAACAGACATTATTGTGTGGAATTGCGTTCAACTGCCATTCAATGACTTAGATGTTGGATTAGCTTTTCAAACAAATATCTTTATCGACCGTATAGCAGTATGCATAATAATATGAAAATCCACAATATAATACCATAAAAAGCATTTTGTTTTATGTAATATTAGTATATGATTAAATCGCAATACTTAAACATTTGCAATTTCTTTAACATTGACTATTTTATGATTCTGCTTAGTTAAAAACTCTACTCTACCTTCTATTAAAGAAAATATTGTATGATCCTTACCAAGTCCTACATTTATGCCTGGGTGAACTTTTGTACCACGTTGTCGAACGATAATATTACCAGGTATTACATATTGTCCATCAGATTTCTTAATCCCCAGCCTTCGACCAGCTGAATCTCTCCCATTCCTAGAACTACCACCAGCTTTTTTGGTTGCCATCTTATAATTCCTTTTAAGTGATCATTATTGTTTAGTAATATCTAATATTTTTAATTCTGTCAATTCTTGACGGTGCCCAGCCTTACGACGATAATTTTTTCTACGCTTTTTCTTAAAGGCTATAATTTTATTATCTTTCAGTTGGTTAGTAATTTCAGCCGTAACGATAGCACCTTTAACTATTGGAGTACCAATAAAAGAAGGCTTTGAGTATTCTCCAATCATTAAAATTTGATCAAATTGCACTTTAGAACCAAGCTCTCCATCAATTTTTTCGATTTTAATAACACTATTTCTATCTACTTTATATTGCTTTCCACCTGCTTTTATAACTGCGAACATGAAAATTATCTCTTTAAAAATTTATAAACATTTATCGTATCATATTATTATACTAGAAATTAGTCAATGATCTTTTTAATAGACTTCTTGAATAATTTATAAGGATGATATTTGATGAAGAGTTCATGTTTTGTAGTACTGAAATCTCTTCTATTAATTGCATTATTCACAAAATCTCAAGTCTATTATCGATATCTATTAACACAAATATGATTGCGTATTGAGTTATCGCAGCAAATATTGCAGCAAGTAAATCATCAAGCATAACACCAATACTACCCTTAATATTTTTATCAAACCAATTAATAGGCCATGGTTTTACTATATCAAAAAATCGGAATAGACAAAAAGGTAATATGAAAAGTAATATAATATTTCTTGTTAATTGGCTATAATATTTAATTAAATGTGATTCATTAGCAAATAAAGCGGAAAAGAATACTAAAACAATAGTTAGCATTTGTCCTACTACTTCATCAATTACCACTTCTTTAGGATCTTCTAAATTTGTATAATTTAAATATATTTTAGTAAAATAAATACCAAGCATTAACAATATCAAACATATAATAAAGTTTATAATAAATATACTAACAAGTTGAGCTTCAGCAAGAGTAAGGCTTGCGAAAGGAATAATTATTTTATGATGAACAATAAAATACATTAAACAATAAGTTACAGGAAAGGAAGCAATCGAAGCAAAAGTGCCTGGACAATATTTTATTTTGCCTATGTAAAAGAAAGTAGTAAAAAATTCTGAAAATTGTTTTTTAGTAAACATTTCTTTAATTATTTTATTCTAGATTAGAGCTATAATATCTTATATAATATAATTTTAACTTATACAGCAAAAATATATATCATGGGAATGAGCTTTAGTCATTTATTAATAGTTTTATTAATTATTTTTGTATTATTCGGTGCCGGCAAATTACCACAAGTTATGTCTGATCTTGCAAAAGGTCTTAAAGCCTTCAAAGAAGGTATGAAAGATGATGGCAATGATAACGATAAAAACGAATAATTAATTTTTTAATGTATCTCTTAATAACGCACTAATTATACTGAATGTATTGTCTAGTCGATTCTGGAATAACATATCAGGTAACACACTAATGCTCTGAAACAGTAGAATATACACCATTCTCTTTTCTGATAATATCATATTGTCTCTGCGCAACTCCATCAATGAAATGAATATTACCGGATAACCCTAGATAAGGTTGTCTACTGTGCATTCTATTTAAAAATATTTCAGATACAAATTCATTGCCTATATAGTTTGCAGTCATATGCCCTAAATCATAAGCAATAAGATGCATAAAACCAATATGGTTAATACCTAAGTCTTTTGCTCTATCTTGGATATTGCTATTGAATAAATTTAAAGTACCGGTAAAGCTAATATCGATATTTTCAGAGTAATCAACATCAATACGATTATCACCTATTAAAATAGCTTTTTTATCTAAATTATATTTATGAATACTCTCAGCTAGTAGGTTTAAATTTTTTGGATCATCGGATAAATAAATAACTGGTTTTATTGTATCACTCCGTTCATTTATAATATCCGTATTGTCTGAAATATTTCTTACAGCTTTTGCTATAGATTCAGGATTATCTTCATAAAATTCAGTGTGTGATAATGATGAATTTTTTTGAATTAATATATTTTGCATTACTTGACTAATGGTTTGTGAATACTTGCCTTGAGGTAATAATGCCATAAAATCTTTATGGTTTTCACTATAATAATTGATTATACGTATAAGTTGTTTCAAAGGCGCATGACCGAATACAAATAGTTTATCTTCCGCAAGAGCAGGATTATTTGACATAGTTATTATAATAATATCATTAGCTTTTGCTTTTTCAGTGATTAAAGACGTAAAGTTAGAGTATAGAGGACCTAGGATAATCTTGGTTTTGCGTGTTACTATTTTATCCATAGCAGCTAAAACATTTTGTTCATCCGAGCCGTCATAAGACGTAACATGTATATAAGATTTCACTGCATCGTTAAGTCCCATTTTAATAAGATCCTTATATTGTTTACCTATAACACCATCAGGACCTTGATTTGGCATTAAAATTGCTATCTCAATTTCTTTTTGTCCTTTTTTAGGAATAATGATCTCGCCTTCTTTAGGTATTTGACAGGACGCTAAATATAAAAAACAAAAAAATGATAGAAATATTAATAGTTTATGTTTTATATTAGCCATAAAATTACTTTTTTAAAAAAATTATGATTTTAAAATCAGGATTATATATTGTTTCAACACCAATAGGTAACTTTGAAGATATAACACTTCGTGCTATCTCAACTTTAAAAAATTCAGATATTATCTTATGCGAGGATACTAGAATATCACAAAAATTGCTAGTAAAACATGATATTATTACTAAATTACAAATTTATAATGATCATAGTGATTATAAAGATAGGGAATATATTATAAGTCTTATAAAAGCAGGTCATGTAGTAAGTTTAATTTCTGATGCAGGAACTCCTTTAATTTCCGATCCTGGTTATAAATTAGTTAGAGATTTGCGTAATCTTAACTATTATATAGAAGTAGTACCTGGAGTATCAGCACCGATTACTGCCTTAACTTTATCTTCACTTCCTACAGATCGATTTTTATTTTGTGGGTTTTTACCTAAAACTATAGAAAGTAAGAAAAAGATTTTTTCTGAACTAGTAAATCTCAAGGCTACTTTAATTTTCTTTGATACAGCCTCTCGTTTGATAAACACGTTATCATTAGCTAAAGAAATATTTGGAAAGCGAGAAATATGTGTAGCTCGTGAGTTAACTAAAATATATCAAGAAATAAAAACAGGTGATATAGATGCAATAATAGAGTTTTATAAAAAAAATATTTTAAAAGGTGAGATAGTATTATTGATTTCAGGAAATGTACAAGAACAATATAAACACATAAATTTAGAAAAATTTATAGAATTTTGCTTAAGTAAAAACTTAAGTAGCAAAACCACTATCGAACTTGCTTATGATAAATTCAAAGATGTGTATAGTAAAAAAGAGATATATAGAGTAGTAGTACACAAAAATTTACAGCTTTAAATATTAAAAATTTTGTCACTACATAACTCTATTCAACTTACTTTGCAATTTAATATCAGTATTTTTTTTGTTATAAATTTAAAAATTAATCCGAGAGTTTAAAGCAATTTTTAGAATGTTTAGAATGTAAGAGAATAAAGATTTATTACTCTCAATTGTAAATATTCAGTTATAATGATCAACTTGTAGAAGTAATTTTATTCTATAAAAAGAATTTTAAAGGTGATATACTATCTGTATTTGATATAAAAATCAAAAGTGCAAATGGTGAAAGGCATAAAAGGCATAATATATATTTTTGAAACCCTGGTAACTGATACAGCGGGTTACGATAAAAGATTTGTCTATTCAATAATGTATTATTGAGTAATTTAAAAAATACACATATTTGATTTTATAGTATTACAGATACAGATTATATCATCATTATTTTGTTAATAAAGAAAAGAAAACGCCTAAGTAAAGTTATAGAGTTATATACATTTAGAGTTGCTAAGAACTTAGGATAAGTGATTTTGTTGCATAGTCAAGAAAGATAACAGTACTTGAGAGATATATGCTAGCCTTTTTAACATGTAATGATTTATAATAATACAAGATAATTTAGAGCAAAACATCAAAAGTGTTTGAGGTGATAAATTAAAGTGATGTGGAAAGCAAGAAATATATAAAAAGCGTTTAGAGTATCTTAATTCACAATATTGAAGAAGGTACAAGCAAAAGGAAAATAGAAAGTGATAAGGTATAAAAATAAAAGGTTGTCCATGATATAGTGTATCTGGACAGCTGTAACCTTTTTAGGTTTATTTTTTTGATGAATATTCAAGTTTTTACATTCTGCTTGTATATCTATAAGTACCTTGCATTATTATAAGCTCTTCTTAAGGATGATATTACCAACTTTAAGTTATTACAGTAAGCAAAAAGTTGTTAACTTGCAAATGTATTTATATAATACTCACAGTATTCTTTAATATGGCAGATGCGACAACTTGGTTTTCTCGCTTTACAAATATATCTTCCATGTAGAACTAGCCAGTGATGGGCATGTGTTAGCCATTTCTCATCGATAATTTGTAATAGCTCTTTTTCTACTATTACAGTAGTATTGCCTTTCGCAAGTCCAATCCTTTTTGATACTCTAAAAACATGTGTATCAACTGCCATTGTAGGCATAGCAAAAAGACAATTTAGTACAACGTTTGCAGTTTTTCTGCCAACTCCTGGTAGTTTAACTAATTCCTTAAAATCATTTGGTATTGAAGCTTGATAATTTTTTATCAATATTTGACATGATGCGATAATATTTTTTGCTTTGCTATTAAATAACCCTATAGATTTTATATATTTTTTCAGTCCTTCTTCACCTAGTGCTAAAATTTTTTCTGGTGTATTATAAGTTTCAAATAAGTGTTTCGTCACTAAATTTACTGATATATCAGTAGCTCGAGCCGATAATATTACTGCCACCAATAAGGTAAAGTCATTCTTATATATTAATGCAGTTTGTGGCTTTGGATTATTTTTGCTAAAAATCTCAAAAATTTTATTCACTATTTGTGCTTGCATATATTGCTATAGAAAGTGTATTTTAGAGAATAATATTTATATCAGGTTTTGAATGATGGAAAATAAAAATTTAAAATTTATACAAAATGCAATAAAAAAGAACAAAGTAGTATTGTTCATGAAAGGTACTAAGGAAATGCCTGCATGCGGGTTTTCAGGTACTGTAGTAGCTATTTTGAATAAATTAGGTGTAGAATTTAGTGATATTAATGTACTTTTTGATACTTCATTACGTGAAGATTTAAAAAAATTTAGCGATTGGCCGACATTTCCACAGTTATATATCAATGGTGAATTAGTAGGTGGGTGTGATATTGTTAAAGAGTTATACCAAAATGGTGAACTTGAGAAGATGCTTAAAGATGAGACTAAGTTGATTAAAAATTGACATAGTAATTTAGTAAGTGCTACAATACTTATGTCCTGACATCTTATAGACTCTTTTCTTTGTTTCTGATTGCTATTCATTTAATATACCTAACCTTAATATTAAAGTATATAAACATATGAAATAAAGTAAACAATGAACAAATATTTAGAATATCCGGAAGTAGAAAGTAAAGAGACACCACCGCAGAAACTAGTAGTATTACTGCACGGTATCGGCTCAGATGGACATGATTTAATAGGACTTGTGCCTTATATCAAAAATGATTTACAAAATTGTCATTTTATCTCTCCGCATGGTATTGAGGATTACGATATGATGCCTTATGGTAGACAATGGTTTAGTTTGCGAGATCGTAGTCCGCATATTATAGCAACGCTCATCGCAAATAATATTTCTAAACTTGAGGATATAATAAGAGAAAAACAGACAGAGTTAAATCTTACTAATAAAGATACTGTAATTATTGGTTTTTCTCAAGGTACTATGATTGGTTTATATTTAACTCTGGTTCAACAAGCGCCGTTTTTTTGTACTATAGGTTTTGCTGGTGCGTTAATTCCACCTATGAAAATTAATAATAAGCTTACTCCTATATGTTTGATTCATGGAGCATTAGACCAGGTTATCGATGTTAGTGAGATGTATAATGCGTCAAACTATTTATCTAAGTTAAATATAGAGCATAGTGTGCATAAATTGACTTCTCTTGCTCACTCAATAGATGGACGAGGGCTTGAAATTGCGATTAATTTTATCAATACATGTCATAACATGGTTTGATTACGATATCTAGTCGTGTATTTTTCTTTGCACTGTAGTAACACATATACAGATAAATAATAAAAACATATGAGGGTACATGAATATTTTAAATAATAATTTGTATGGAATGGATAAAGAAATTTATGAAATAATCAAGAATGAGAAGCTTCGTCAAAATAACGTAATTGAGCTTATTGCATCAGAGAATTTTGTAAGTTCTGCTGTGCTTGAAGCTCAAGGCTCGATTCTGACTAATAAATATGCGGAAGGGTACCCAAGCAAGCGTTTTTATAATGGTTGTGATGAAGTTGATAAAGCTGAAGTTTTAGCTATAGAACGTGCAAAGAAATTATTTAACTGTAAATATGCAAATGTGCAACCTCATTCAGGCTCGCAAGCAAACCAAGCTGTGTATCTTGCTTTATTACAACCGTGTGATACAATTCTTGGTATGTCCTTAGATAGTGGTGGACATCTAACGCATGGTGCAGCCCCTAATATATCTGGTAAATGGTTTAACACTGTTGCATATAATGTAGATAAAGAAACTTATTTAATTGATTATGATGAGATTAAACGCTTAGCTGTGTTACATAATCCAAAATTGCTTATAGCAGGTTTTTCTGCCTATCCTCGTAAAATTGATTTTGCAAGATTTAGAGAAATAGCGGATAAAGTTGGAGCATATCTTATGGCAGATATTGCACATATTGCAGGGCTTGTTGCTACAGGAGAGCATCAAAGCCCTATTCCATATGCTCACGTAGTTACCTCTACAACTCATAAAACCCTTAGAGGGCCAAGGGGAGGTTTAATCTTATCTGATTATGAAGAGATAGGTAAAAAAATAAATTCTGCATTATTCCCAGGGTTACAAGGTGGTCCACTAATGCATGTAATTGCTGCAAAAGCAGTAGCATTTTTAGAAAATTTGCAGCCTGAATATAAATGTTATATCAAGCAGGTAATAAGTAACGCTAAAGCTTTAGCAATTAGCCTGCAAGAAAGAGGATATGATATATTAACAGGTGGTACTGACAATCATATTGTTTTAGTAGATTTGCGTAAAGACGGGATCACCGGTAAGTGTGCTGCAAATTCTTTAGATAGAGCAGGAATTACTTGTAATAAGAATGCTATTCCGTTTGATACAACTTCACCTTTTGTCACTTCTGGTATTCGTTTTGGCACTTCTGCATGTACTACTAAAGGCTTTAAAGAAAAGGATTTTGTATTAATTGGTCATATGGTAGCAGAGATTTTAGACGGCTTAAAGAATAATGAAGATAATAGTAAAACTGAACAGAAAGTATTGAGTGAAGTAAAAAAGCTAATTAAGTTATTTCCATTTTATGACTAATGTAAACAGAAGACCAGATTGGATAAAAGTAAAAGCTCCTAATTCTGCAGAGTATTATAATACAAAAGATTTAATAAAGAATTTGAGATTAAATACTGTGTGTGAAGAAGCTGCTTGTCCTAATATTGGTGAGTGTTGGTCGAGGAAACATGCCACCGTGATGATTTTAGGTTCAGTTTGTACTAGAGCTTGTAGATTTTGTAATGTCAAAACGGGTAGACCGGATTTACTTGATCCACACGAACCGCGAAGGTTAGCAGAAGCAGTACAAAAGTTAAATTTGAATCATGTAGTAATTACTTCTGTTGATCGTGATGATCTTGAAGACGGTGGAGCTTCACATTTTGCTGAGTGTATTAATGAAATTAGAAGGTCATCACCAAATACTACTATAGAGATTCTTACACCTGATTTTTTAAGAAAAGCAGGAGCAGTCGAAGTAATAGCAAATTCAAAGCCTGATGTTTTTAATCATAATGTCGAAACAGTACCATCTTTATATAAAACGATTAGACCTGGAGCTAGGTATTATAATTCTTTAAGCTTACTTCACAATATTAAAAAATTATCTCCTGAAATTTTTACAAAATCTGGTATGATGGTAGGGCTTGGTGAAGAAATAAATGAAGTAGTGCAGGTTATGGATGATTTAAGAGAAGCAAATGTTGATTTTTTAACTATTGGGCAGTATCTTCAACCTACTAAAAGTCATGCTGAGGTCATAAAATACGTTACTCCTGAAGAATTTAAATATTTAGAGCGAATAGCAAAAACAAAAGGATTCTTAATGGTGTCTGCAACTCCGTTAACACGTTCTTCATACCATGCAGATAAGGATTTTCAAAAATTAAAAGAGAATTATAATATAAGGCTTGCATCAATGTAATATGATTGATGTGTTAATTGACATACCGCGACTCGATCTCGGTATCATTTGAATTATTTTTTGAATACCGCGATCGAGTCGCGGTATGAAAAACTATATCATGATAAACGTAGAAATTGTAAGAAACTACAATAAATGGCGTGAGCATCGCAAAATAAATAAGGGTTTAATCAAAAAAATAACTCAAAATGTTTTAGTACGATTTGATCATTTTGATAAAATAAAACAATTTGAATTATCAATTTTACTCACAAATACTGCAGAAATATTGACCTTAAATCAGCAATTTCGTAGTATAGAAAAAGCTACTAACGTTCTTTCTTTCCCAAATAACGAATTAAATTGGCATAATTTATATTCTAAACTTGAATTTTTATATTACTCTGATTATATGCATTTAGGTGATATAGCATTTTGTTATGAGGTAATATATAATGAATCGTGCGAGCAACAGAAAACTTTTGAAAATCATTTTATTCATATGTTAATACATAGTATTTTACACTTAATTGGATTTGATCATCAAAATGATACAGACGCAAATATTATGGAAAGTCTAGAAATTGAAATATTATCATATTTCGGTATTCCTTCTCCTTATTAACTAAATAAAAAAATTTATGTTAAAATCTTCAAAAAAAGAAGATTCTAGTAGTAAAAAAAATCAAGATAATAAATTAATTTTTATTGTACGACAATTATTCTATCTGATAAAACATCTTTTTAGCAAAACAAAAACGCCTGATAATTTTTTTGGTATTATAAAGCGTCTTAAAATTAATAGCAAAAAAATGTCTTTAGATGAGTGTAATATTTTAGCTAATTTATTGCAGTTGGAAAATAAAACTGTTGAAGATATAATGGTACCGCGTTCTGATATTGTCGCAATAAAATTAACTACGAATCTAGCAGAATTAAGTGAGTCTATTAAGATAGAAGTCCCACATACACGAACACTTATATATGACGGCACTTTGGACAATGTAGTAGGGTTCATTCATATAAAGGATTTATTTAAAGCATTAGCTACAAAGCAAAATAGTACTTTAAAAAGACTTATACGTAAACATATAATTGCAGCTCCTTCTATGAAATTATTGGATTTGTTAGCAAAAATGCGTCGTGAGAGAACACATATTGCAATAGTTGTAGATGAGTATGGTGGTACTGATGGTTTAGTTACTATTGAAGATCTAATAGAAGAAATAGTAGGGCGAATAGATGATGAACATGATCAGCAGTTAGATAGCACTAATTTCAAAGTTATTAATAATTCAACAATTATTGCGAATGCGCGTATTGAAGTAGAATTGCTTGAAGAAATAATAAAAGAAAAGATAAAAAATGATGATGATGAGTTTGATACAATAGGTGGACTTGTGTTGACTAGGGTTAGTAGTGTTCCAGCTATTGGTACTAGAATAGATATTTCAGAAAATATTGAAATTGAAGTGATAGATGCAACTCCTCGTTCCTTAAAACAAGTCAAAATTAGATTAAAAAACGGTTTGAATCGTGATAGTTTTAATTTAACATAAAATTTATTTAGATTGATTTGAAAATTTAATTTTGTAATTATGAATGAATTAAATTTTAATAAAATTATAGTAACATATTTAAATAAATTGTTAAAAAAAAATAAAAATGCTTGAATTTTTAAATGAGTAAAATGATTATGAAAATACTTTTAGTAAAGGTTCACAAATAGACACTTACTCTGTTTTGGATTTTTTATTTTAAAAATAAAACTCAATTTTTATTGATGTAAAAGCTTAATCAATATCTTTAATTAGATTGTTATTCTTACGAAGATAGTAATATAGCTTATAAGGAAGCTATAGAAGAATCTAGCATTAATGATACTTAAATAGTTGTTAATGATAATTTTATAAAAAATAATGTACCGCTGGAACTGCAATAGTCTAGGTTTTCTTATTATTCAAAATTGAGTTAAAACGTTTTATTACTAGAATGATAGAATAGTTTATGCAAGTTTACTATTGACTATTATGCCTATCATGCTTGTTAAATATATTCATTGTGATAAATGTAAATCCAATGCCATTATTTAGGTTTTGTATGCCATAGTAAGAATAAGGCAGAAAGTTATGTATCTATACCAAATCGATGAGTATAGATATATACACTTCTCATAGGTATAGTTGTTTCTATTACACTTCAGGATCAGTTGCATAGTTTTATCAAGAGTAAAAATTACATTAAATTCATTTGCATTACTTTTTTCTCACAGTAAAGACTAATTTGATCCTGTCTTAAAAGATGTTGAAAATAATCTGCAATGATCTTAAGATTTTTTAGATAATTTAGATACTAAAATTTTAGAAGAGATTTAACATCGATAGTTTTATGTTATATTATTTTTAGATAACAAGTGTTTTACCGGTATGTGTTAAAAATACGTTTAATGTCATCCATCTTATTTATAGACTCTAAAATTATTTTATCTAGTTAATGAGGATGTTATTTTAGGTTATTTTTTGATATTCAAAATATATTTTTCTTACTGCATAAATCCAAGCAAAGCATACGAATGTAAATACTACCATTAAGATCGGTGAGATTGAAGTAAATGTGGCGTTTGGAACTAAAGTAAAAATAATGGATTGCACAAGACCACTAGAGGATTTGCCAATTTTTGCACTTATAACATCAACTGCTGCTTTACCCTTTGTTTTTAATTCATCATCAAGTGGTATATATAACATTTCTCTTGAAGTATCCCATATAGAATATTTAGTGCCTTTGGCTAAAATATTCTGAATACCGCCAATAGAAACAGCAAGTGCAAGAGGGGACATTAAAATCGCACCATCAAATAATGATAAAATTTGTTGATCAAAGACGATTAGTACAAAGAACAAAATTCCTGTTACCATTATTATAACTGGGGAAATAACTGCGGCTACAAACCAATTATGCATACGCATGACGTTATTACCGATGATTGTCATAACAATTATTGCAACACCTGTCCAAAGTATATACAGACTATTAAATTCAGCGTATGTATTTACAGTCGGGTATAATTCCTTAATTTTTGCTTTCCATACTGCTTCGACTAAGTTTATAGCAAAGCCGAAAGCTGCAGAACAAATTAAAAGTAACCATAAATATTTTGATTTCGCAATATATTTAAAGCTTTTAATTAATCCCATTCGTTGTGTAGTTGATCTACTTTTTTTTATTTTAGCATAAAATAACGGATTAGTAAAAATATACTTGCTAATAAACCTAACTAACAAACAACAAATGATTGCAACAATTGCTACAATAGTCGTTGATACTTGAACTAAAGTGATTTTACTATCTGAGATACTTACAAATTTCTTAATAATAGTATCTTCCGATGATAAATTCATCATTAAAAAGCCGACTAATATTAAAGAAGAGTTGCCGAATAGTGAAAAGAGAGTATAAAATCTTTTTGCTTCTTCGGTAGTAGTAAGTTCATTAGTAAACTGCCAAAATAATAATACGTAAAAAATATTAGGCCAAAGTTCAGCAAGGCTATAATATACTATATAACCCCAATTCCCTACTAATGAGATATACCACTTAAAATGAGGATATTTGTTCATCCAGTCTGATAGTGTATCAGGATGTACATGAAAAATATGAATATTAGGATAAATAACAAAGGCAAATAAAATAAAACAGCTTATAAAAAATGCACTTAAATAGTAAAAGATTTTTTCAAATGTTAAATGATTGATCATTTTAGCATAAATAATAACAAACAAAGCAGCTACAGGTGTAACACAGTAAACTTTAGCAAACCCTGCTATTTCTGCACTAATCTCAGAGATTAGAAT
The DNA here is from genome assembly GCF_000008045.1 of Rickettsia typhi str. Wilmington. Classification (NCBI taxonomy): domain Bacteria; kingdom Pseudomonadati; phylum Pseudomonadota; class Alphaproteobacteria; order Rickettsiales; family Rickettsiaceae; genus Rickettsia; species Rickettsia typhi. The sequence goes on along the minus strand of NC_006142.1, from coordinate 924,081 downwards.
ACTATCTTTTAAGATTCGCAAAATATTTTGATTAAATAAAATACAAAACATTAATGCGCTGATCGGAATAAATTTCCCAAGTTCGTAATTATGCACAGGCCAAAATGCCGCTCTAAATTTGTTTTTAAATGATCGTGACTGTGAGGTACTTAGCATTATAAATCCCTAAGGACAAAAAAAAAAGTTAAGCACTTCAAGATTTTATGAAAAGATATTTTCTCTAAAACTTTAGAGCATATATACTGTTATTACATTCTGAAGGTGCTGAATTTAATATAATATATTCAGCTTTTTGTCAAGAATTTAGTATACTCAGATAGGGTTTTAAAAAGTTGTTTATTAGTCAAGTACTGCGGTGCTCAAATTTATGTATATGCTCTGTACCTTATCTTATGAACTCTTAGCTCTTTTTAAAGTTTATTTTCATATGCTATTCTTTATTTAATTAGGATATACTCGAGATGTTAGATCATAATAAACTACAGGAATATTTTGACCTTTATAGTAATTATACAAAGACAAATAATCTAGGTAATAAATATTTAAAATCAGGTGAAATAGTGATTCAAGCAGAGCATTATAGAGTGTTGTATTACTCTATGTCCTCATATGGCTTGTTGACAAGATCCAATAATGAACAATACAAAAAACTAGATTTACAATGTCACACGAATACTTTTCTAATCATCCCATCTATTTTTAACTCACCGGAAATATTTTTTTTAGCTCGTGACAAAAGTTTTATTGATAATTTGAGAAGATACGGTGCAGTTTATTTAATAGATTGGCTAGAGATTGAAGAATCTAAATATTGCCTGGACGACTATGTGAATGAAATAATTGAAGTGATAGATTTTTTGAAAATTAAAGATATTAATTTAATAGGTCATTGTATCGGTGGTAATCTTGCAATAGCTACAAATGTACTTATGCCTCAATTTATAAAAACTCTGACTTTACTTACCTGTCCATGGGATTTTTCTCATTTTTTTTATATAAGAATGTTATATCGTTATTTAAAGCTAGATAGTTGTATAGAAAATTTATCAATAGTACCTAAAATTCATATTCAAATTTTATTTTTTCTTTTATCTCCTGGTTGCTTCAATGCTAAATTAAAAAAATTTTTCTCTATAACTTCTGATACAGAACAAGAATTAGCATTTAGAATAGAGCATTGGCTGATGTCAGGGCATAATATGTCTAAAGGAGTTTATAATCAAATTATACAAAATATTTTGTATGAAAATATGTTTATAAATCTAAAATGGAAAATCAATAATTTTATTATTGATCCAAGTTTAATTGATTCTTTTGTATATCTAGTATCAGCAGAAAATGATCAAATAGTGCCTAAATCTTCCATTTTAACTTTGCAAAAATTATTTAAAAACTCTAAAATGATAGAAGTAAAGGGTGGACATATTAGTTATTTGATAAATGATAAATTAGATAAATTATTGCAGGAGTATACATTATGACACAACAGGTTTATATAACACATGCCAAAAGGACTGCATTCGGATCATTTATGGGTAGTCTGAGTACAACTCCAGCACCAATGCTAGCTGCTCATTTAATCAATAATATACTGCAAGATAGTAAAATCGAACCTGCTTTAGTAAATGAGGTAATACTTGGGCAAGTAATAACAGGTGGTAGTGGACAGAATCCAGCAAGACAAACTCTGATTTATGCTGGTATACCGCAAGAAGTGCCAGGTTATACGATTAATAAAGTATGCGGCTCAGGTCTTAAAAGTATAGCACTTGCAGCAAATTCAATTATGACATGTGATAATGAAATAGTTATAGCAGGTGGGCAGGAAAATATGTCGCTCGGTATGCACGGTAGTTATATCAGAGCAGGAGCTAAATTCGGTGATATCAAAATGGTTGATCTCATGCAATATGACGGTTTAATAGATGTATTTTCAGGAGTATTTATGGGTATCACTGCCGAAAATATCGCGAAGCAGTTTAATATTAGCCGACAAGAACAGGACGAATTTGCCTTAAGTTCTCACAAGAAAGCTGCTAAAGCACAGTTATTAGGAATTTTACAAGATGAAATCTTGCCTATAGAAGTAACAGTAAAAAAAACTACTAGTTTGTTTGATCATGATGAAACAGTAAGACATGATACAAGCATTGAAATGCTTAGTAAATTACGCCCTGCTTTTGATAAAAATGGTGTAGTTACTGCTGGTAACGCTTCCTCTATTAATGACGGTGCAGCATGTGTCCTGCTTGTTTCAGAAAAAGCTTTGAAAAAACATAATTTAACACCATTAGCTCGTATTGTTTCTTGTGCTTCAGCTGGTGTTGATCCAAGAATTATGGGTACTGCACCTGTGCCGGCATCTAAAAAAGCCTTAAGTAAAGCAGGTTGGAGCGTTAATGATTTAGAAGTTATCGAGGTTAATGAGGCATTTGCAGCACAAAGCATTTATGTAAACCGTGAAATGAAATGGGATATAGAGAAGGTTAACATAAATGGTGGAGCAATAGCAATTGGTCATCCGATTGGTGCAAGCGGTGGACGTATTCTTATAACTTTAATACACAACTTACGAAGAGCTAAGGCTAAAAAAGGCTTAGTGACTTTATGTATCGGTGGTGGTCTTGGTATGTCTATGTGTGTTGAAGCAGTTTAAATATTAATTATTGTTCTATTGAATGTATGAATTAATTACTTTATTTGCTACAGTTCTAATATATCTGATTTTTAATTGCTCTACAATCTAATAAAATGTGTTATTGTATTTTGTATACGTTGTTTACGCTTTTCCGGTACAATAATTAATGAGAGATATTTTACAAGACAAGAAATTGAAAAATTTAGTATATATAATAATGTTCTAATAGAGTAAGTATTTCACGAAGCAGAAGAATATGATATTATCAAAAGCAAGATTTTAGTTAAAACTTTAGATTTTTGATTAATATTTTAGTTCAAAACTTAATAAGTGATAACAAATATCTGTGCTGCAATATGTTAAAGAAGAATTATTATAGTTTTTTCTGAGACCATGAGATGTTGTATGCAGTAATACGGAACAATTTGTGTCTGAATAAGCAATTACCAAATAGCTCGCTAAAGAAGAAAAGTTTGATTATATAGATGTTTTAAAGCATAAAAAGTCGGTATTCACTATTATAGCCATTTATACTGCAATCAGTATGTTGATATGGTTCATTAATTATTTTCTTGCCACTATACAAGACTTTTCCACTTAAACGTTTGGAATAGGTAAAATCACTTTTTTGATTATATAGCAAATATCTATTTAGCTCGTGCTTCAAATGTAGCAGTTTTAGAAGCGCCTAAGTGCAAAATAAACAATCTTAATTAACTTATATACCACAAATTTTTTATCATTAATTATGATAAACTTGTTGTATGATTTGTCTAATCTAATCACAATTCACAATACAAGAAAAATATCGCCATATCGTAAGGCTTCAAACTATTTTCAACAATTTTTATTGGATGAGGAAAAAAAGAATGATAAGAATGATGCAAATCATAAATAATTCAATCTCTTAATCTGTTAGTTAATAATCAATTTCAAGATAAAACACATGTGCGTTACTGTATTATTTCATATGATTATAAATTCGGTAAAAGGTAAAGAGAATTAATCCAGGAAATGGTTTTATACGTGATATATGTAGAAAAAGTAGGATAAAGTAATAATTATAATAAAAGCTCTCAAACACTTGAAATTGATTAGATAATGCAATTATTAATTTTGTTTTAAAATATAATTCTTGCTATGAGTACAAATGAGATTTAATTAAGTTTTAAAATATGCAGAATCAATATAAAAATTAATATTGGGCATATTAAGACTTTAAGAGATTGAAAATTCGATACAATACAAAAGATTAATGATGCGATTGACTAACTAGCTTTTTAATAAAAACTTCATATGAAAATTATTTTTTTGATATGGGATTTGTGTGTTTTTAATATGTGTAATATTGCTTGACACAATTTCTTTATTGTTATACCTGTGGATACCTAGAACTCACTCTGATTAAATGTTTATTATTACCAAATCAAATTATTTATTGATGCATCAGTGCATATCACTCAACAATACGAAACTATTGTGATTTTAAAAATCTGTGAAAGTGTAATTATTCAAGTTGGAATCATAAAGCGCAATGATAGTTGTTTTCATTTATTGGTTTATGAACAAAAACACGATATATAAATATGTAATAAATTATTTTTGCTACTAAGTGTTAGAAAATTACTGTGGTTATAAAAATAAAAGAGCTAAATGTAGATGTCTTGCTCAGACAAATTTACATTATTACATTTATACAGAATTTATAAAGATTATATATCATTATTTAATGTAAAATAATTCAAGAATTTGGATATACATTTGAATTTTAATGAAATGAGAGTTTCATATTTGCTTGATCAATATGCAAGTAATTTAATATGCAAAAGCTAAATTATTAAATGTGTTGTTATTAGCATAGTTAAAAATAATCTTGATATTTCATTTTAAGCTTTGTTAAAGGTTAAATATCTTTGATGATAAAGTTCTAGCGAGATAAAAAGAATTGATTCACTTTTTAGGTTGGCGGAGAGAGAGGGATTCGAACCCTCGATACGGTATAACCCGTATAACGGTTTAGCAAACCGTCGCCTTCGGCCACTCGGCCATCTCTCCTATTATTACTTATGTCTTATATCATCTAATAAGCAAAATTTCTAGAGTTATTTAATAATTTTTCTAACTAAATAGCCTCATTCTACGGTTTTATAGAAACTTCGATAATAAACGCTTTTTTAGAATAATATGTGAATCATTGAAAGTAGATGTACTAATAACTAGATAAACAATCTAAACTAAAAATGTATTATTTTGTAAATTGTGTTATCGTAACAAATATTACAAAACTTGTTCGGTTATGTAAGCAATAGATTTGGTATCCGTTATATTTATCTCATAGCTCCTTATAATATAATTATTATCACTAAAAATACCAAATAGAATTGAATCTTCTCTGAAATAATCTTTTATTTTTAAATAAAAATATTCCAAGTTATTACTTGAATATAGAAATTATTATAATCTTTATGCTTGAATCTAATTTATAATATGTTGTCAAATTAGTATACTAAGTTTCGTTTATCTCTAAATTTTGAATCTACAAAATAAAATTGATAAATTGGATATATATGCTCTATATATTAAAACTGATCATCAGCATGATTTTTAAATATTTAAAGTTGTAAGGTATTAATTTTAGTTTTCATGAGATGCGCTTAATCATTAATTAATATTAAATTTCATTATTATTTAAAAATTATCCCTTAGCATATTTATAATCAAACTGATATGAATATAAGTAATAAGATAAAAGTAGTAATATTATAAATATTAAACTTTTCTATACTTAATCTTGATGTAGCAATTTTACTGAAAAATCATACTTGATAAAATGTCAGTGTATCATTTTTTCTTTAAAACACTAAATTTCAATAACATTCGATTATTAAATAGTGAGGCCAATAGTTAGTGAACAATTCTTACAATTGCTTCCAAAACGCTAAAACTAATTGCTATAAATAATATTATGGAGTTAATTTCTAAACTTTATATTAGATATTAGATGTATTATTTGTTGATGTTATCTAAAAAATTCTTTAGTTCTGCTAAATTGCTAATATTACTTAATTTATATGGATAATTAATTTTTCGTAGCATATTTGTTAGCACGTTTCCTGCTCCTATTTCTACTATATGGGTTACATGTAGCTGATTAAATAGCTTTAAAGTTTCACGCCATCTAACTCGTCCGCATATCTGCAGAATTAAATTTTGTTTTATTTCTAGTGGATTGATTGTGAGTTTTGCTGTGTAATTTTGGATTATCGGTATTATAGGCTTATTAATTACAGCTTTATCAAGAGCTATCCTCATTTTTTCTTCTGCTGGTTTCATTAAACTACAATGAAAAGGTGCGCTAACTTTCAGTTTGATTGCTTTGTAACCTAAATCTTTAATTATGCTGATAGCATGATCGATATCTCCTACTTTACCGCTAATAATTATTTGTCCATCGATGTTATCGTTGGCTATTTGACATGAATTTATTTTTTTTATATCTTCTAATAGTGCTACGACTTTTTGAAGTGGAATATTAATACAAGCAGCCATAGCTCCTACACCTTCAGGGCATGCTGCTTGCATAGATGTACTACGTACATTGAGTAGTGTGGCTGCTGTTTCAAGATTAATACTTTCTGTACTACATAAAGCACTATATTCACCTAGCGAATGACCAGCAGCATAATCGCAAAGACTATCCAAATTTTTACCTGTTTCAGCTTTGATAATATTTATTATTGCCATAGATACTGCCATTAATGCTGGTTGTGCATTAGTGGTTAATGTAAGTTCTGCAGAAGGTCCATTAAAAATTATATCAGTGAGTTTCCGGTTTAATACTGTATCAATTATTTGAAAAGTTTCTTTTGCTGGTTTAAGATTATCGTATAAATCTTTTCCCATGCCGATCAATTGTGATCCTTGACCTGGAAATATAAAAGCTGTTTTCATATTTTTTATTATCACTTAAGTTTATTAATATCAAACTATTTTAAGAATTTAAAAAATTTTTTTATTGTGACGCTACATATACTTTTTTACAAAAGTATTAATTTTTCTTAGCTTTATAACTTAATTATTTTCAACTAGTACTATAAATTAAACTAAGAAAATATCAATCTGGAAATAGTTGTGAAGTTAAAGAATATTTTTAACAACTTAGAAAGTATAATTTGTGATCTGTTGCTTGATAAAAAAGTTATTTGCTAAAGAGGAATTAGAAGCTTGAATATATCAAGCAACTAAGGATATGAAAAGCTATATCAAAAAGATTTAGTTATTTTTAATAATGTTATTGGAATTGAACAAAATGCTCGCTTGCTTGGATAAAAAGTTATTAATTAAAAGAAAAAGACTAAAACTATTAAAATATTATAGCAATAATGTTTATACCAGCTTATTTTGTTTATATATTATAGTGTGATATCCATAAATCGGATGATTACTTTATCTATTTTAGAAATCGCTATTTCAATAAAAATCTTATTAATTATAACAATTTCTTTCTTCTTTAAGATAAAATTAAATACTAAAACTCTATTATATATCTTACATACTTTGTTAATTAAGTATTTTTATCTTCCTTATGGAAATCATTTTTTCTAAAAAATTCAATATGTAAAGACAGTCAAAAAAAATTTTTATCTAATTTTCTTTAGATAAAAAAATTTCTGCATCATCATTTTAAAATAAAAACCTAAAAAGTCATTAAACTGACTAAGAATTATTCTATAGGATGGGATGTAATCAAGAATGAAGTAGTTTATTGCAAGACAAGTTATGCAAAAAAAAGTCACTGCTTCGTCTGAAGTGCTCAAGTGTTAAGCTCAAGATACCTCAAGATACATATAATGATATATTTTAGCACCTAAACAAATAAAGCAATAAGACCACACAAAGCGTATTTAATACTATTATAGATTAAGAAATTGATGTATTGATTTATATATTTTAGTGCAGTTATTTGATAATATGGAGTGCATAATTTTTACATAGAGTAGTTACGGCTCAATTTATTGCTTTGCATTGTTCAGTTAAGAATAATATCTTTCATTATTGTTAGGAAATTGTATAACTTTTTAAAAAGTGCTATACTTAAATTCTTGTTTTTCTTTTTATTATTTGATATAGCAGCTAATAATTAAGCAATTGATTGAAAGTTTGTGTAGCTATTTTATGCCAACAATTTTCAGGTACGTTATCTTTATTACTAAAACCGCATATAATAAGTTGATCTTGTGCTCTAGTCATTGCAACATAGAGTAATCTCATATATTCCTGTAAGTCTTTCAGTTTTTCAGATTCTTTTAGTTCTTGTAAAAATGCAGGAGTATCTTCAGCATTCAGAGAGAAAAACATTTGACCATTATCATCCCAAATAAATTTATTGTTTCTGATAGGTAAAGTAGTAGAATCACATAATATCACAAATGGTGCTTCAAGCCCTTTAGATCCGTGGACTGTCATTACTCTTATTTTATCTGAATGTTCCATATCACGTTTTATATAGATCTCGTTATTTTCAAACCAAGCAATAAAACCTTGGAGTGAATTATCTATAGCATTTGCATAGTCTTTACTTAATGTTAATAGCTCATTTATCATATCATCGTTATTATTACCGTAAATCGCTCGTAAATTTAATCTATTCACAACCAAATCAAAAAAGTCTTCTGCAGATGCTATTTTATAAATTTTAATTATGGAATCTAACTTATTATAGATATCTGTATGTGTAGAAAGTACTTCCCATAAAGTATGATCATTTTTATTTACAAGAAGAGTGTATAATTTTTGCTCACTTATTCCAATAATTGGTGATTTGAGTAAGCAAGCAAGATTTAAATCATCATCAGGTAATAACACAAATTTGGCTGCTGCAATTAAATCTAGTATAGGTAGATTTTCTTTCAGATTAATTCTATCGCTTATCTCAACTTTAAGCTTAGCTTTATTAAGCTCTTTAATTAGATTTTGACTAAATTTGTCTCGTTTCCGTACTAATATCATAAAATCTTTTTCTGATATTTGGCTTGCAGTAGACGGCAATATTTTTTTACTTTCTATTTTCTCTTTTATGAAATTCACGATTTTTTCTATCAGTAAATCGGCAGCAGATTTAGCATTTTTATCATCTTCAGGCAATATCCAAAAAAACTCTTTTTGTTTGTTATTTGTTACTAAGGGCCAAACTGTTACACTACCTTGATGTATACGTAATGATGATATTAAAGGATTGTCAGCAAGGAATAAATTCGGGTAGTTATATTTTATATTGTTCAAAACATTGTGAGTAAATTGTAAAATCTCTGGACATGATCTATATGAATATTCAAGTGTAATATTTTTGAATTTCTTATTAGTGCTTGTAAGGTTTATTTTTAGTTGCTCATTTATTAAGTTGAAATTGTGAAGATTAGCTCCTTGAAATCTAAAGATAGACTGTTTTTCATCACCAACTATAAAAATACTATTATTTGGTTTCTCTGCCGCATTAAACTTTGTTATTAAAGTAGTGATAATATTCCACTGTGTCGTGCTTGTATCTTGCGCTTCATCAATAAGGATATGATTTATCTCATTCTCAAGTTTGTGAAACAACCACTCATGCGTAGTTTTATTATTGAGTAATTTTTCGGTGTAGTAAATTAGATCATCGTAATCGAGTAAATTATTTTCTTCTTTATATGAATCATATTTTTTTAAAATAATATACGCAAGTTTAGTCAGTAAATTTGTATGATATTCTAGTTCCTCTATACGACGCAACTCATCCAAATGATGAATTTTAAAGGTAATTTTTTCTAGCTCTATCAATAATTGAGGATATTTTTTTGTTAATTCTTTTGATAAAAGCCTTTTACGTTTTTCCCCATCTTTGGTAAAAAATAGCTTTTTTGGTTCTATTTCTAAGTCATATGCTGTAAATAAACTTTCTACTTTAGCATATATATTATTTAATTGCTTTAACGCGAATCTTTTATTAGATATTTGTTTAGGAATTTGCTTATTTATAAATAATTTTTTGAATTTAATTTTCTGCTCAATGATTTCAGTAAAAATATCTTGTAGTGTCATTTCATGAAATCGGTTAAGCAAAATTTGAATTAATTTATTATGCTCATCGCTTAAGTAGATTTCATTTTTGATCTTTAGGAAGATATCTTGTAATTTAGTTTCTTCAAGAATTTTAAATTCTGGTGTTATGCCTGCTTCTAATGGAAAAGTTTTAAGAATTTTTTGACAAAAAGCATGAATTGTATAGATATTTAAAGGTTCATGGCTATTTAATAATTTATAGTATAAAGTTTTTGTGTTTTCTATTTCTTGTGCTAACGGTTTATTGCCGCTCATTAAAAAGAGTTCATTTGCTAATTTTTCTGTATCACAAAGCGCTAGATGTTTAAGTTTGCTATTAATTCGTGCTTGCATTTCTATTGCTGCAGCATTAGTAAAAGTAAGACATAAAATATTTGTAGGTTCTGTACCTGTTATTAACAGACGCAAGAATCGATCGATTAGTATTTTTGTTTTACCAGTACCTGCTGATGCCGATACCCAAACAGAAGTATTAGGATTGGATGCCTGTTGTTGTAGATTACTCATTTATGTATTGATTTTTTACTATTAGCTTAGTCCATTTTATTAGTTCGTTCAGTTTTTTTGATCTAGCGATTTAAGTTACTTATTAACATGCCATAGTCATATCACTACTATAAATCATATATATTACGATTAAAGTAATAGCTAGACCAAACAAAGTTATTGCATATTCTAAATAGTCATTTTTGATCGATGCTAAATGATTTCTTCTGCAATAATATAAAAATTCTCTAGATTTAACTCTAAAGCTTTAGATACTTCTTTTAGATCTAATGTTAGTAATACATTATTTTTTATATCAATTAGCTGGTAAGTAGTTGAGTGTTTTTTCAGATGGCATAATAACTTCGATAATTTCATCTCGCTGATCATTTGTAGCATTCATGATAATATTTTTATTGCGATTACTAAACCAACCTCATACTATAACTTGATCTGCTATAGTTTTAAAATGAGTAACTAAATAGTATCCGTCTTTTTTCATAGACATTAATCTTATACCATATAAGTATATGTCTTTATTAGGTAAAAATTTATCTGTGATTTTTATTTTATGATAAAGTAAATTGTATTGCATTTTTTCTGAATTAATTCCATGTAAGATTATACGCGATTGCATTGAGTTCAAAAATAATTTTTTCTTTTAAACGACTAAGCTGCCAAAATCCTAAAGAGATGAGTATTATAAAAGTTATTAGTATAAGGCAATTTATTTTCATAGAGTAAAATCTAAATCGTAATTGTTATTGCATTACAAGTAATTTACGAAACCATATTGTGCAACATTGATACACTTGTTATAGCCATTTTATAGTGTCACAATAACGTTTTTTAGTCGCAAGCTGTATTTTATATTAAGCCTGTATTAAAATCTTATCTATGAACTCTTTATGTTTTTGTAATTCTTCTTTAGTAGGCTTAACCACAATACTTCTTTTTATTTTCTGAACCTCTATACACTTAACTGTTAAGTTGTTTATTTCATTAGGTTTATCAATCATCTTAAAAGTAGATTGTCTACCTCCTGTGAGTGCCACATACACTTCTGCAAGTAATGCTGCATCTTTTAAAGCTCCATGAAGTTGCCGACCTGAATTATCAACTTTAAATCTTTTACATAATGCATCAAGACTATATCTTGCTCCAGGAAACATACTCCTTGCCATAACGAGAGTATCTATAGTATTCGTTAGTTCCAAAAATTTAATTTCGGTTCTCTTTAATAAAGATAATTCATGATTTAGAAATTTAATATCGAAAGGAGCATTATGAATAATAAGTGTACTATCTGCTATAAACTTTAAAAAATCATTGGCTATTGTATGAAACAGAGGTTTATCTTTTAAAAATTCTCCTGAGATACCGTGAATCTTATAAGCTTCGAAAGGCATATCGCGTTCAGGATTAATATAACAATGAAAATGCTTGCCTGTTAATACCTTATTCACCATCTCAATTGCACCGATCTCAATGATGCGATGACCTTGTTGCGGATCAAGTCCCGTAGTTTCAGTATCTAAAATTATTTCTCTTAAACTTGACATTCTAAATTCTTGATTAGCTTTGTTATTTGTTTTTCCAAATCTAACATATCAACGCCGCTATTTATAGCAAAATCTGCTTTTGCAATTTTACTATCTTGTGAGAGCTGGATTTCTTTTATTTTATTATAAATATTTATATCAAATGAAGCCCTTGTTATGGCTCTCTGCATTCTTATTTCTTCAGAGCAATATATTGTTACTACAAAATCAAAATATTGATCAAATTTAGCTTCATACAGCAGAGGTATTTCAGAGAACACAAATTTATAATTAGTATTTTCTTTTTTAAATAAAATGAGTTTATCTATTAGTAATGGGTAAATAAAATTTTGTAGTTTTTCTCTAGCTATGTCATCGTTATAAATTAAATTACTGATTTTTCTAATATTGAAATACTTAAGTTCAGGGAGTAATTTTAAAATCTGAGTTTGCAAAACTATATCTTTATATAGTTCCTTTATACAGTTATCTGCACAAAAAGTTTTATATCCTTTTTCTGATAAATAATTTAAAATAAAAGTTTTACCTGATGCATAGCTACCTGTAATACCTATTGCTAACATTTTGTTATAAAAATTTTATGTTTATTAGCAAGTTTTATAGTTAATTCTTCTTCGACTATAATTACTTTGTTTTTTTGAATTGCTAAGCCTTGATAATTATATTTAGCAAGATTCTTTATAGTATTAGGACCGATTGTTGGCATATCTAATCTATTATCTTGACCCAATTTTGGTATTTTTACTAATACACCACCATGAGATTCCCCATGAGATTTGTTACGTAAATCTGCACATCTCACTATTAAATTATCTGTCCCTTCAGCAGCCTCTATACCAAGTATATAGCCATTTTTAACTATAACAGATTGGGCGATATCAAATAGACTTAGATGATTTAATACTTTTATTCCAAGCTCAATATCATTTTTATCTGAACTTGTAAGTGTGGTATTGGTTATAATATTTGAGTTACATTGTTGATTTCGATATATTTCATTACTTGAAATTACTTTAAAACCATAACTTTCAAAAAACTCTGCTACTATTTTTAATAAACTATCATCGCCTCGAATTGTTTGTCCAACTATTTTAAAAAGTAATAATCCACCTATTTTATCTACAGCTAAATTTTTAAAATTTGGTCTATTAATTCCTCCTATAAAAATAATATTTTTTACATTATGATCCTTAAAATATCTTATAGCTTCACCAACCATACCAATTTTGAAAATTTTATATTCAAAATCTTTGATCTGTTTTATATTAGTTTCGTCTTTAATGGCCGCTATATAACACTTGCCACCTTGCTTTATATAGTTATATGCTATTAAGTGAGGTAGTGAACCTCTGCCAGCGATCATTCCAAGATTTGGTAGCATAATTAAGTTTTAAATTTAGCATTCTAAACATTTATTATAAGCTAATTTTTAATATAAATCTAGAATTCTTATTTTACCTTTACATTTTAATCAAATTCAGTAATAATATTTGGTGCTAATATAGCTATAGTAATAAACGTAATTTAGAATAGAGGTTGCGGACTCGGGGGCAGTACCCGACGCCTCCACCAATATTCGATGAACTCCAAAAATTTGCTGCGTCATTTTATTAAGTGCTGTGGTCTTTATGTGTTAAGTAACTGCTCACGCTTTTTGTAGTTGATCTATATATGTATGATTTTCGGTTTAAATTGAATTTAATTTTGAGAAATGCGCGAAGTTTACAAATGAATATATGAGCTATGAGCATCACGAACAATTGATAAAATGAAAGAGTAATATTAAATAAAGTAAAGATAAGTAGAATTTTTTGGGGGCGAAATAGGATCGACGTGCCTAATAAAAAAATTGCTTTTACTCGGTATGATCCCACCGATGGCTTTTGCCATATGGGTCAAAACAAAGAAACGCAAACGATAATAAGCGTTATGTAGGTGTTGCCGCTTTAGCTGCAGCTTAATCCTACGCGGCTTGGGATTTGCCGGGCAACAGAAAAATCCCATGCGTATACCAGTGTAAAAATTATATTGCATAAAAACTCTTGGTATAGTCATTGTGAGCTAACGTATAGAACATAGCAATCTCATAAGGTAGTGCTTTTGAAATTGTTTAATCACAAATTATAGTTTTTGTTCGCAATGACCTAAACTGTTAAACTTCGTTTACCTATTTTTTTACTAACTATGAATATTGAATATAAAAAATTTGTGAATGAATATATGCTAGAATTTGTGAAAAAAATTCTAACAAAAATTCAGTATGAAAATTTATATTGGGATCAATTAATATACATATCGTACAGAACTGATAACCCTGCTGTAATTTTACCTTCAAAAGTTAAACAGGCATACCCAAAGAAGATCACAATAGTATTGCAATATCAGTTTGAAAATTTAATAGTAAAAGATAATGGTTTTTCTTTAACGGTGAGTTTTGACGGTGTTAAAGAAATAATTTACATACCTTTCGATGCACTTATTAGCTTTGTTGATTCCAATAATAATTATAGCTTAACTTTTAATCAGTCATTAAATATACAAGAACCGCAACAATATGAAAAGGCAATAAGTAATAATAAAAGTTATAAAACTTCATTATCTTCAAATCCAAATGTTATAATGTTAGATAAGTTTCGTAACTCTTCTAAACCTAAACCTAGTTAATATCGATAATATGGATTCCAAAGTAGTTATATATACTGATGGTGCATGTTCAGGTAATCCTGGTCCGGGAGGATGGGGAGCTTTATTAAAGTTTAATGATGCTAGTAAGAAAATATTTGGATATGAGTTAGTTACGACTAATAATCGTATGGAAATGACTGCAGCACTTGAAGCGTTAAGGGTGTTAAAAAAATCTTCTATAGTTGAGATTTATACAGATAGCAAGTATTTGCAACATGGTATTACCGTTTGGATTCATAATTGGATGAAAAATAATTGGTGTAAAAATAACAATGAACCCGTTAAAAATGTTGATTTATGGCAAAAACTATACTCAGAATTGAGTAAACATACTATTATGTGGAGATGGGTCAAAGGACATGCAAGTAATAGCGGTAATATTGCTGCCGATAAGCTTGCAGTGCAAGGACGAGAAACTGCTATGGAAATTTTAAAATGTCGTGGATAGATAAGTTTTTTATTACTTTTTTTTATACAAAAGTAGGTGAAGATGAATTTTTGAATCAATATTATGAAAGCAAGAATAATATTGATTATTTAGGGCGTTCACGGAGGTGTGTTATTTATAAAAATATCAATGAATCGACAAAAATTCCGCCAAGTTGGTACGCTTGGTTACATCATTTAGTAAATGAGATACCTAAAAATGTTCAGCTTTTTCCATGGCAACAAAATAAAAAAATAGTTAAGAAGCTGCCTAAAACATCAAATCTTAAATATAATAGATGGCAACCATAATGAATTAATAATATATAAACAATGCAACAGAACATCGTTGAAACAATTGTCGGCTTTTTAGTCTTAATTATTGTCTTACTATTTTTAATTTTTGCATACAAAACAGGGACGTCAATAATTAGCTCAAAAGGTTATCAGGTAACTGCTAATTTTCAGAGCGCAGAGGGGATAGCAGTAGGAAGTGATGTAATGATCTCAGGTATCAAAGTCGGTAGTGTCACGAAAATTACTCTAGATCCAGATAGATTTTATGCGAGTGTATATCTAAATATTAATGATGATGTTAAAATACCTAAAGATTCTAAAGCACAAGTAGTAACTAATGGATTACTTGGCGGTAAATATATTGCAATTATTCCGGGTAATGGAGATGAAAATTTATCAGCTAATGAAGAAATAAGATATACACAATCAGCAATTAATATTGAATCATTAATTAATAAAATTGTTTATTCATTTGGTAATAAATAGTGTAGTAAAGTGCATTTGACAAAAGATAATAATAGTTAAAAGTATCAGTCCACTATATGGATCAAAAATTGATGTATTTTCATTAAATCAATTTGTTGTTTCGTAGAATCAAATCAGTGGATCTTTAGTTATAGTGTAAATAACAACTGATATGATATCTAGTATGTTGCCACGAATATATGTAACAATTACTTTATGTCAAAGCTTGGATGAAATAAAAATATGCTGTATTATGTGTAAGTAGAAGTAATACACAATAAAAAGACATTATAATGTAACCGCATCTAGTTTAGATTCGGTTTTTTTATTATTTAAGCTATTGTAAAGTTTTGATAATAGTAGTATCGTATATTGTAGGCAAATAATTTGTTTAGTAAGTATAAATAATAAAGGAGTAAATTATGAAAGCATCAAACTCTGTTAAAGAAGATGTCGAAGGTATCAAAAAAGATATTGAAAGCTTAGTTTCAAGATTATGTGATTTAAAAGGTAAAACCGGAGATATTCTAGATGAACAATTAGGTAATTTATCATCTGTTCTAGAACATTATAAGGATAAAGGCATAGAGAAAGGAAAAGCTAATTTAGCTGATTTATGTGAATCGACACGTAATAACCCCTTGCGGAATCTCGCTTACGCTTTTGGTGCAGGCGTATTGCTAGCTATTCTTATGAAATAGGTAATTTAATGTTAAAATCTATAATATATGAATTATTAAAAAGTAGCATCAAGCAAGAAGAACAATCTTATAGCAAAACATTTTTCTATTTTTTAAATATTTTAGGTTTAGTTTTAATCATTATTGCTAATTATTGCTATAGTTCAGATAGTATAAAATTTTATT
Organism: Rickettsia typhi str. Wilmington; assembly: GCF_000008045.1. NCBI lineage: Bacteria > Pseudomonadati > Pseudomonadota > Alphaproteobacteria > Rickettsiales > Rickettsiaceae > Rickettsia > Rickettsia typhi. The sequence continues at coordinate 907,558 of NC_006142.1, read as the reverse complement.
TTCTGATGCAGATCGGAATAATTTCGATTATATCTTCTATGGTCATTGAAGCTGTTCGGTGTTATTTAAAATACAAAAATAGATGTCGTTATTTAGATTGTTTAAGATCAAACAGTAGAGTGTTTGTAGGCAGTATAAGTAAAACCTTGATTGACTTAGTCTCAACTAAGACCTTAATAAGGTATTTGCCTACTATAATTCGCTATGTTCCCAGTACTGTAATAACTTTTTTAATATGTACATATATTAAGCGTAAATTCTTAAAAAATTTTACATATACTCGATGAACTTCAAAAATTAGGTATGTCATCTTATAAGTTGACATATTAAGTATAAGATTTATTGCTCGACTTAACTTTGTTTTTTTGAAATGCATCTTATCACACTATTGATTTTACTTGGAATATGTCTTGTAAATTTATTGAGATTAAAAGTAACTTTTGAGTTTTAAATAACACTAACTTAATTAATAAAGGAAGTTTTATCGTTAAGTTCACTCTTAAATCAATTATTGATTTTTCTTAATTTTTAGAAAAATCTCTTTTAAAGTGGATGAAGTGTTTAAGCGTGCTTTATTGTTTTGGTATTATGTAAGTAAGATAAGTTGTAATATGTAAGCATTTTAATAATTATTATTATGTCCATTTTAGAACTCAATGCTTTATTCATGGGTTTTTATCAAATCATCAAAAATAGTTGAAATACTTTTTCAGTAATGAGTAATGCGTTTAATTGCTCCTCATTGTTAAGTAGAGCTTTGTATTTATATAATATAATAAGCATATAATAAGCATTTTGAATAGCTATTTCAGTTATTTGAATAATAATATTTTTTGATCCAGATATCATTTTTAAAGCCTTATTAATAATTTGTTCTTTGTCATAAGATAATGGACAAAATGATAGCGGTAGCATGTAAGACATGCAATTAAGATAGAGTATGAATTTAGTGATTGAAATATTTTAAATATTGTAGCATTGGTTATATAGTATTTTGCTTTTTAATCTATACCTTATTACTATATTGCTATGAAAGTTGATGTGTTGTTCTAATAAATAATTCAATGCTTTTTTGTTGTAAATTCTAAGATTTTTGAAGTGTTATTAACTATTCTGTTTTAGAATCTTATTCATTTGACAAAGAATATTATTAAGTTGTGCTTCATTTTCGTATTTAAAACACTAATTTCTATTGACTTTTATATAAAACAGTATCTGATTCTTTACAATTTGATTTTTTGTAAAGAATTTATGATAAAACAGTGTGCTTGTTTATGAATATGCACATTGAATATTTAAACTAATGCTTTATGTCTGTCTTCTGATAGTACAAATGAGCTTAAAAAACTGCTCGACATATAGTACAAATTCTATCCCTTTTCTTTTTATCTTTTATATAATCATAATTTACAATACAATCATCTACCTAGTACATCATTGCAATTATTTATTATAAAATCTTTTGTGATTATTTTTGGGTTTTGTGCTATATTCTAGCACTTTCAATATTTCTTATTCTGTTCTAATTTGGTAAATGTTACATGCTTTATATGTGTGTAATGACTTTTTTGGTTTAACTTTAAGTATTATTTTAAATTATGGTAAATAGCAATTATTATTCCTACAGAGCTTGAATGAAAGCAGTATCCTTTTATATTTAAAAATATTTTTCATTGATCTTTTATTTGAAAATAAATAGATAAGTGTACAATATAGCATCTTCAATAATTTGATAAGTGTAATAATTTTTTTATTTGATAAATAGATTTTAGTGTCCCTTTGCAATGATTTTCACCTAATGTAGTTCAACCTTATATTTTGTTATTTCTTTGTATATCGTTTCTTTAATTAATTCTAGATCTTCACTATGCACTAAGCATTATTGATCATGTAGAGGGGTGAATGTTTGCGTGTAATACAAACTCTGAAAGCATAATTGTTATCTGAATTTTGTAAAAATTAGTAATGGTTGCATAATTGATACATTTGATCATATGCTATTTTAGCGCGTGGCGCATTCTTTTTGATTGCATACATCAGTATTTTTTACTGTATTGTTTCAATATTGAAGTTTATTAATTAGTTTTAGCACGCACTAAAATTGGCAACTTTTCTTTCCAAGAGTTTATCTCTGCTATAAAAATTAGCTTTGTTTATATTAAGTTTAAAAATTGTAAAATAATTTTTTAACTTTCAGAACAATTACTTAGTAACATTGTATTAAACAAAAATTCTGTTTTATTATTTGTTATTGCTGTAATTTATGCTGATTTTCATTCCAGTTCATAGAATAGTAAATTTATTAATATTTTAGCTCTGTTCTTGCATTTTAAGCTGTTCAATGCTTTTCATACTCTTCATCTATAATTAAATTTAGAAAGTTTCTTGTTCTTTTCTCGATTTCAATTCTTGAGCATCAGTATATCTACATAACAGAGCGCAATTATTATTTAAGAGAAGAATTATTAACAACAAGGCATACCTTATGTACAAAGCAACAATATCAATATAATTTAGTGAAAGCTATTTATAAAATTTTAAATAGCAATTCTCTTTTACAGGAGTTGATTAGTGTATATAAATCTCAAGGACCAATTACTATTTTTCAGCAACTCTTTATATAGACTCAAATTAGTTGCAACAGCAACATATCTTAGTTAATATATCCATATTATCAATACTTTTAATTTATCACTATTAAGATCTTTAATCTTGATTGTTATATTTTATATTACAGGATAAATATTAGTATGCTAAGATATTACTTTTAAAAATATTATTACTGGTGTCAAAATTTTCTTTTACTATTCATAGTAACTATAAAAAAGCTAGAAGTGGTGTGATTACCACTGCTCATGGTAAAATTCGCACACCAACTTTTATGCCAGTTGGGACTAGAGGTACAGTTAAGGCAATGTTGACTGAATCGGTAGTTGAGACCGGAGCAGATATATTACTTGGCAATACTTACCACTTAATGTTGCAGCCAAGTGCTGAGCGTATAGCATATCTTGGTGGTTTGCATAAATTTATGAATTGGGATAAGCCTATACTCACTGATTCCGGTGGTTTTCAGGTAATGTCGTTATCGAAGTTACGCAAGATAACTGAAGAGGGGGTAAGCTTCAGATCTCATATTAATGGTAATAAATATATGTTAACGCCTGAGTATTCCACTGAAATACAATATTTACTCGGTAGTACAATAACTATGGCACTTGATGAATGCACGCCTTATCCTTCAACTTTTGAAGAAGCCAAAACTTCTATGAATCTTACGACTAGATGGGCAAATAGATCACGTGATGCTTTTGTTAAGCGCGAAGGCTATGCACAATTTGGTATTATTCAGGGCAGTGTTTATAAAGAATTACGTGAGCAATCGGTGAAAGATTTAGTAAAATTCGATTTTGATGGTTATGCTATAGGAGGGCTTGCAGTAGGTGAGGGGCAGGAACTTATGTTTAAAGTTCTTGATTATGTTTCTGATTTTTTGCCACAAAATAAACCACGTTATTTAATGGGAGTTGGGAAGCCTGCTGATATTATTGGTGCAGTTAGTAGAGGTATAGATATGTTTGATTGTGTAATCCCAACTCGTTCAGGTCGTAATGGTCAGGCTTTTACAAAATATGGTACAGTTAATATACGCAATAGCAAATATGCTGAGGATAAAGCGCCGCTTGAGTATGATTGTAAATGTCCTGCTTGCACTAATTACACGAAGGCTTATTTGCATCATTTAGTTAGAATCCGTGAGATACTTGGTCCTATGCTAATGACATGGCATAATTTAACATATTTTCAAAATCTCATGAGTCGTATTAGAGCATATATTAAACTAGGTAAAGATTTTGATTTTGTAAATTAAAATAAAAGTAAAAGTGTTTGTTTTATCGTATGATTTAGCATAACTTGTTTTATGTCATTCTTAAATTGCATTGTTGTGCAGTAAAACCTACTGTATTACACTTTGTAACCAAGTTATCAATTAAAATAATAATATTAATCATTATGCAAAATATTGATTTAATATCTGAAAAAGAAGCTAAAAAATTATTAGAAGAACTCGCTGATAAAATAGCGATGTATAATCATGCTTATTATATAGAAGATAATCCGTTAGTCTCAGATTCGGAGTATGATCAGCTATTTAATCTCAATCTTAAATTAGAGAATACATTTCCTCATTTAGTTTTAAGCAATAGTCCTAGCAAGAAAATAGGGGCGAAAATCACAAATAAATTTGCTAAAGTTATACATCAAGCACCTATGCTATCTCTTAGCAATGCTTTTGATGAAGAGGATATAAGAGATTTTTTAGAACGTATAAAAAATTTTTTACGCATTAATGAGTTTACTCCTATATTTTGTGAACCTAAAATAGATGGTTTGTCTTTTTCTGCTATTTATAAGCATGGGTTGTTTATAACTGGAGCAACAAGAGGTGATGGATATGTTGGTGAAGATATAACGATTAATATCAAAACAATAAAAAATTTCCCGCATAAAATAGATAATGCTCCTGAGTTTTTAGAAGTACGCGGTGAAATTTATATTGAGAAACAAGATTTTGTTAATCTCAATAAAGAACAAGAAGCGCAGAACAGAGGGAAATTTGCTAATCCTCGTAATGCTGCAGCAGGGTCTATTCGTCAACTTGATGTTGCTATTACAGCTCAAAGACCGCTAAAATATTTTATATATTCAGGTGGGGTAACTGAGAAGAATCTTGCGTCTACACAAGAGCAATTACTTGCAAAATTGAAGGCGTTAAGTTTTAGCGTTAACGAAATATCTAAACTTGCAAGCTCTGAAGAAGAAATTTTTGCTTTTTATGAATATCTCAAAACAAATAGGCATAATTTACCTTATGAAATTGATGGGGTAGTATATAAGCTCAATAATTTTGCAATGCAAAATAGAATGGGATTTATTGCACGATCTCCACGTTTTGCTATTGCTCATAAATTTCCTGCTATAATAGGACAAACAAAGCTGCTTTCCATTACGGTGCAAGTTGGTAGAACAGGTATGTTAACGCCTGTAGCAGAACTTGACCCTCTAGAAATAGGTGGGGTCGTTGTTAGTAGAGCAACACTACATAACTTTCAAGATATTGCACGAAAAGATGTGCGTATTAAAGATTATGTATTTTTGCAACGTGCTGGTGATGTTATTCCTCAAATCACAGGCGTTGATATAAGCAAACGTTCGAATGATACTGTAAAGTTTGATACTCCTGTATTTTGTCCATCATGTAATTCTAAATTGCGTTATGTGTCTGAAGATATTATTATACGCTGTGATAACGGTCTTAACTGTCCTGCTCAGAATTATGAGCGTATCTGTCATTTTGTATCAAAGAATGCCATGGATATTGCAGGACTTGGACGTAAGCAAGTCGCATTTTTAATAGATAAGAGGTTAATTAGTAATCCACTTGATATTTTCTTTTTAAAAAAGAAAAATGAAACAAACTTAATTAGACTAGAGAATATGGATGGCTGGGGTAAGAAATCAGTAGCAAATCTTTGGCAAAATATAGAAAAATCACAAAAAATTAGCTTGCAACGGTTCATATATGCTCTAGGTATTAGGCATATCGGTGAACAAAACGCAAAATTACTTGCTAGAGAATTTGTGAGCTATAATAATTTTATAGCTCAAATGGAATTGCTGAGCAAAAACGATTCTGATGTTTATCAAAAGCTAAATGATTTAGAAGGGATCGGTGATAAGATGCTAGTAGATATTATTGATTTTTTTTACGTTAAAGAAAATATACAACTTATCAAAAAACTTGGTGCAGTATTAAATATCGAAGATTATAAAGAGACTAGAGAACAAAATATTTTAACAGGTAAGATATTAGTATTTACTGGTAGTTTAAAAACGATATCTAGAGTCGAAGCTAAAGAAATAGCTGAAAAGCTTGGTGCTAAAGTTGCATCTAGCGTATCATCAAACACGGATTTATTAATAGTAGGTGTGAACGGGGGAAGTAAGCTTAAAAAAGCTAAGGAGCTTAATATTAAAATTATTGATGAAGCAGAATGGCTTGCATTCATAAAATGCTTAGAAAAAGAAGTTTAGTATAAGATAAGAATCAATTAATCTGAGAAGTAATTATAATCAGAAACTAAGACATTATTAGATTATCAAGATTCTTTCTAAAGAAAGAAAACACGTATTAGTAAAGTCAATTACTTTAAGCGACCAATCCTGTTCTTTTTTATAAACCTGTTATAAATAATAATAGTTACGAGCCACTAATTAGGTTTATTTTTTATAATTAGAAAATTATTCAGATCAAATTATCTATTAATTGTATTCGTTATGGTTCTAAGCAATTAGAAGTCTTATAAAACTATTATCAACTCTAAAATCTTGATGTATATTAGTGCTATTAAAGATTTGATGTCCTTTAAGAGAATAGGGGATTGATTTTTCTTGATACGCCTTTTGATATCAAGCATGAGTTATTGAAAGTACTTACAAAAATTAAACTACGAGTTCTTAATAATCACGTCTTAATTTGCTATCACTATCATTATATTTGCTCAGTCATTTTTGCCACAATTGCAAAAAAAATCGTATTTAAAAACTATGATGGAATATGTGCTTTTAAATAGTATTTAAAATATGATTAAGTATGGATTAATGTTAGTCAACAATCAAATGTGATATCACGAATTAATAGAAGATTTAAGCGAGATTTTAAACTTTAAATGACATATATTTATCTTTAATATTTTCTATATCTTTTTACTGTTTATAATTTTGCTTATTCAAGGTCGTAGCAGTATTAAATAATACTACATTATTTTGTAGTACTGCATCAAAATGAAGGAAAAAATATAAATCAGTTATGCGGATTGAGTAATATAATATCGCTTAACAAACAAGAATAGCAAATCTATAATATGCTAAAAACTTTAATAATGAAAAGATTGTGTTGCGATAATTCTATAATAAAAATCCACAAGATTTCATTAAGCAGCAGTAATAAAATAGCAAGAATAAAGGTAGGTGTAACAAAACTCAATTCAAAATATAAATTTTTTCGCAACAGGCCACTAGCTATTTGGTATAAAAGTAAACTCATATATATAATATCTTGGCATTTTAACTAAGCTTGATAAAATAATTAGTATGATACCTCTTATGATGATGGAATATAAGCCAGAAATTACTAGCAATTATGGAATTATGAAACGCAATTATAAAAAGAAAAGAAAAAAGAAATGTTCCAATAGAGGTATTGATTTACAAGCTAAAAAAGCAACTTAGCTATTGTAGCAGTCAATGAAATTATTATAAAAGATGCAAGTAGTTTGTATTATATGTTTGACTTTATTTTCAATTGCTGTAAATCATAAACTATGATCAAACTTTTATATCCTCAATTTTGGCAGGAGCGAAATATTATAGCTTATTTGCTTTTGCCTATAAGCTTAATATATCAATTTTTAAGTTATTTACGAACTAGTTTAGCATGTCCGGTTATATTACCTGCTAAAGTTATTTGTGTTGGTAATTGTAGCGTAGGAGGCACAGGTAAGACTCAGATAGTAATTTATCTAGCTAAATTACTAAAAGCTAAAAATGTATCTTTTGTTATAATCACTAAGGCTTATGGCAGTAACATTAAAAGTACAACTATAATACAGAAATGGCATACAGCATTAGAGGTAGGAGACGAAGGTATAATGCTCGCAAAGTATGGAACAGCTATTGCAGCTAAACATATTAAAGATATTTTACCGTTAATTAATGAGCTTAAACCTGATGTAATAATAGTTGATGATTTTTTACAAAATCCTTACCTTCATAAAGATTTTACTATAGTCTCAGTAGATAGTCAAAGACTTTTTGGTAATCGATTTCTAATTCCTGCTGGTCCTTTAAGACAAAATCCAAAGCAAGTCCTTGATGCAGCGGATTTAATTTTTTTAGTAAGTAGTAACCAAGATCAAATACCAAATGAACTTACTCCTTATATAGATAAAGTCATAAATGCTCAAATAGTACCTTCAAATAATATAGACAAAACTAAAAATTATTTTGCTTTTAGCGGTATTGGTAACCCGCAGCGTTTCTTTTTAACTTTAGAAAATTATAGATTAAATATAGTAGGTCATAAGACTTTTCCTGATCATTATAATTATTTACAAGCAGATTTAGAAAATTTATATTCATTAGCTAAAGAGCATAATGCTATCTTAATTACTACAAGAAAAGATTATGTTAAATTTAATTATTTAAATAATAAGATTATTTGCTTAGATGTCGAATTATCTATCAACAATCCTGATTTATTAAATGAAAAAATTTTTAAAAAAGCTTAGATACTTAATTGAGTATTTTATCGTTATTATATTCCTGAAAGTAATAGGAATATTTGGTATAGATAAAGCGTCAGATATTTGTAGTTTTATAGCAAGAAAAGTCGGTATATTATTCGCTGTTAATAAAATTGCTAAACGTAATATTAAAGCAGTATTCGGTGATATGTATGATGTTGAAAAAATCATAGATCAAACTTGGGATAATTTTGGTAGGTTTATTGGTGAATTTACATATGTTGACAAAATGGATGAATCTGAGTTAGAGCGTAGAATCGAAATAATAGGTAAAGAAAATATTCAGAAACTTGAAGATCAACCTTTTTTACTATTTAGCGGTCACTTTGCTAATTGGGATATTAGTCTTAAGGTTCTTAAGAAATATTATCCGAAAGTGGCTGTAATTTATCGGAAAGCCAATAACCCATATGTTAATAAGTTGGTTAATGAAAGCCGTGCAGGTGATAAATTGAGACTTATACCAAAAGGTTCTGAAGGGATCAGAGCTTTAGTTAGCGCTATCAAAGAGGGTGAATCTATTGTTATGCTTGTTGACCAAAAAATGAATGATGGCATTGAAGTACCATTTTTAGGGCGTCCCTCTATGACTGCAAGTGCTATTGCTAAAATTGCTTTACAGTACAAATATCCGATTATACCTTGCCAAATCATTAGAACTAAAGGAAGTTATTTTAAAGTAATAGTGCATCCACAATTAAAGTTTGAGCAAACCGGCGATAATAAAGTCGATTGCTATAATATTATGTTTTATATTAATCAAATCCTAGGAGAATGGGTGAAACAAAATCCTGCTCAATGGTTCTGGTTTCACAATAGATGGAAGAAATAATATGGGATGTATTACATAACTTGGTATTATCGTTCTACAAGAGATGTAGTGTACAGCTATTAATAGCTCTACTCTTTATTTTGTAAATTTCTTGCGCTTAAAGTTGATCTGTATATTATTAAACTTCATTTCACTTTCAAGTGTTACTCTATACTACAGTATGTAATTTTTTTCTTGATGGTATTTTTAGCATTTATTAGATGATAAATCTGCTTAACTAATCAAGTAAAAACGTAGTTTTAAAATTTATCTTTTGATACTCAGATAATCACCGTATTAAATCTATCGAATATTGGTTTTAGTTTGTTAAAATCTTGTTCTGCAATAGTACATCCATGTGTATCGTATTTCAGATAATATTATGTATTTTCCTTTTAAATCAAATAGTCTCATGACTTTTTACATATGAAGAAATTTTTTTCGATATGTAATAACATACTTTAATTTATTTGATACAAAAATATTTAATTTCTGAAATTGTTTTTCATCATTATTTATGATAACTTACATATACTAAGTTTAGTTTTAGGTTTTATGAGAACTAATCACTACAGTGTCAGTCAAAGTTTTCATACAATTCTTTCAATTATTACTTCAGAGCATTAATATTTCAGATTAAATAAAAAATCTCATTAAGACGTCGTCTGTTAAAAGTAATAACTTAGAAGTTAAGGATAGTGAATACCAAAAATAGTAATATTAAAATTTAATAAAGGAATTTAAAAGGTGATAAGGTATATAGATAAGTTCTTGTAAAACACTTGATGATTTCAAGTAAGAAAATATAACATTGAACATTAAAAATATTTAATAAAAATGTTACCGTTACTTTTTGAAATAGTATTTTTTCGATTCACATACCAAGAACTTGATAAAAGACAGTGAGGTGCAAACTAGATAAATTTAATAAGACCTGATACTTACTATCAGGTAGCACAAAGCGTTGTATAGATAAAAAGGAAAGATCAGAAGTGGACAAAAATTTATAGCTTATAGCTTTATGTAAAAGTAAAAATTGAAAATGCAAAAATGCATTAACGCTTAGTAGAAAATTAGTAACAATATTATTATGTGATTTATTAACGGAATATTCTAATTAACATTTTAGTTCTGGATACATAAACAATATAAGGTATAATAGGTATTATTTATGACTATTACAAAAAACAAAATTTCACTTATGTTAAACTCAAAATTGGGTTTTTCAAATAATTTGTGTGAAGAAATAGTTAATACAGTTTTTTCGAATATTTTAGAAATAGCAAAAGTGCAAAAATTAACTTTAAAAAATTTCGGTAGTTTTGAAGTTAAACAAAAAAAACAACGTCCTGGCATAAATTTCCATACTAAGTCGCCAGTAATGATAGCATCAAAAAAGAATTTGCGTTTTAGTCCTTCTGAAAAATTAAAAGCTTTAATTAACAAATCTATGCGATAACGATAAATTATTTAGTATGATTTGAACAACTTTATTTTTATATCAGTGTATTAGCGTAGATGTGAATTGAGTTAATATTATTATACCATAAACTTGATTACGTGATCTATAGAATTTGTTGTATCAGATTTGGATGTCAAAACACGTTGTGACACAACGAAAAACTTAATATGTGCTTAGCTAGGTGATCTATATAATAACACATGTATTTAAGAGTATATGACAAACAATAAGCTCACAAAAAAATATTATGCTGCTAGTGAAGTGATCAGGATTTTAAATATTGCTTTACATAAATTAAGATATCTAGAGACCAAAATACCGAATTTATCTCATTATAAAATAAATAATAGAAAATATTATACTGTCCATGATATTGATCTTCTTCAAAAATTTTTGTTTTTAAGCAGAAGAGAGAAACATTCAGAAGTATGTGGGTATTCAAATATACAGTGTGCTTCAGACAGGTCTCGACAAGATAAATTTCAAGGTAAGTCTGCAGAGTTTATATTAAACTTACCTGTTCAGCAACAGCAAGACTCGCGCAATGCGTTTATGTTGAGCTTGATTGATAATACTGTATTGAGTAGAATCGACATATTACTTACAAACTTTCATAATTTATCTATTCAAATAAAAAAAATTTTGTTGATTCCTTGATGACTTTATAGTATTCGCTATATCATAATTTAAAGGAGGTTGTGATGAAAATAAGACAAACAGCAAAGCCCGTAATTATAGGCATATCTGGGTCTGAATTAACCGATGCTGAACGAGAATTATTTGAAGCGCATAATCCTTTAGGTATCATTTTATTCCGTCGTAATATTAGAAAGAATGAGAAAGGTGAACAGGATAAAGCAGCGCTTATAAAGCTTATCGAAAATATAAAAGAAGTATTAGGTGATAATACTATCATTGCTATAGATCAAGAAGGTGGTATGGTAAAAAGGCTTATCGCCCCAACTTTTTATGATGCGCCTGCAGCTCAAAGTTTCACTGAATTACAAACATGTAAATACAATTATAGCACAATAGCCAAAGAGTTAAGAGAAGTAGGTATTAATCTCAATTTTGCACCAGTAGCGGATTTAATCCACGATGGAGCAGATAATATAATTAGTGATAGAAGTTTTGGCAAAGAGCCGGAAATAGTCGTACCTTTATGTTTATCTGCTATAGAAGGGTTACAAGAAGAGAAAGTAACTGCTTGTATCAAACATATTTCAGGGCATGGTAGAGCTACGGTAGATAGCCATATAGAGTTACCTATTATTGATACCAGCCTAAAAACACTAGAAGATACAGACTTTAAAGTATTTAAGGAGTTAGCGAAGCACGATTATATTAAGCTTGCTATGACTGCGCATATAATTTATACATCTCTTGATCCTGACAATCCTGCGACTTTATCCAAAATAGTTATTGATTATATTAAAAATAATATTTGTTTTAAAGGGATTATTATTTCCGATACAATCGAGATGCACGCTTTGAGCGGTAGTATGACAGATATTACTAAAAGAGCTTTAGATGCGGGAGTAGATATAGTACTTGAGTGTACTGTGGAATTTAACAAAATGTCTGAAGTTTTAGGTAGTGTTGCAGAAAATTCGATAGATAAATTTTCTGATTTATTAATTTTTTAATGCTATTTATTTATTGCTAAGAGGTATTGTGGCATAGATTGGAAAATGGCATTTGTATTAATCTAGTAACTTGTTTATTTAGTCCAGTAAATCCAAGGTTAATATTAGTATTTTAAAATGGATTCCATGAATAAATCATAGAATAATATTCAAATATTTAAGAGATGGTCGTACGTACAATTATCTTACAATAGTACTTCTAATATAATCTAAGTTAAACAATTTTATGAAGTAACTATTAATCTGTTTTATAATTTTTAGTTAAAGATTAAATTGTTTGCATAGTTATGCACAGTCTTTGAGATTTAAGTTCTAAAAACTATAGGAATATAGGCATATTATAGAATTTTATGTGGCATGAGGTGGATGTGATTTGCGATATTATGAATCTGCTGAGCAAAGATTTAGATAAAGCAGATATAGAACATGAGATATATATGCGTCTTAAAGAACCTTATTCTGTTTTAAAAAAGATGAAAAGGAAAGAAGTACATATTTATTCATTGAAAGACTTGATCGCATGTAGGATTATAGTTAAATCTAAAGATCTATGTTATAATGCTTTGGATGTAGTTAAGAATTCTCCGTATTTAGATTGTTTATACACCAAAGATTATATTAATAGACCAAAAAGCAACGGATATCAGTCTCTTCATAATATAATGCAGCTTTTACACTCTAAACGTACGGTTGAAATACAGATCAGAAGTAGAGATATGAATCAATATGCTGAGTTTGGTAGCGCAGCTCATTTAAATTATAAAGAAGAACAAGACCGTCATTTTAAAAAAGCTTTTGACATTACTAATGATACAATGCTTTCTAAAGCGCGTCAAATGCTGAAGCAATTTGCAGGATTAGAAGAGCAAATTGTAGAATATGAAAAAGAAATTATGTGTATTTGGCTAAATACGATGAAATGGTGAAATGGCAGAAATAGAAGTGCTAATAATAAGGAGTATAAGGTTTATTATTGTGATAAGCTGTGATTGTGTAGATTAGTAAAACTATTGTATGTAACCTAGTGTGTTTAATTACTGGAGTTAGTTCTTGGTATAATTCTTGCACAACTTTATTTCATTCTTTTGTATGCAGTATTAGTAAAACTCGGAATCTATCTTTTTTATTTAAAATTTATTTGTTATTATGGTGTTGTAACCCTAGATAGTAATTTGTGTTCGTGCAATAAAATGCTTGATCCCGTGTTCAAGATACATGATTACATATGTAAAATTGATACACAATGGTAACTCATTATCACAATAATCAACTATATTTTAACACAAATGTGATAAAAATATAACATTTATTAAAACTTTATAAAAAAACTACTGTGATGCTTGTAATTATGTACAATATATAGTACAATTAGCCCGTAGTTTAGAAACTATTAAAACAAAATATTTAGGTTATTTCCTTATCAAATGTGGGATATCTTGACTCATATTTGATTAATTTGTTTTAATACTAGATACTAAATTTTAACTTAAATATGGGAAAAAATTATGGCTCAAAAACCAAATTTTCTAAAAAAAATAATTTCCGCAGGATTGGTAACTGCTTCCACGGCTACTATAGTTGCTGGTTTTTCTGGTGTAGCAATGGGTGCTGTTATGCAATATAATAGAACAACAAATGCAGCAGCTACAACTGTTGATGGTGCAGGATTTGATCAAACTGGCGCTGGTGTTAATCTTCCTGTCGCTACAAATTCGGTTATTACTGCTAATTCTAATAATGCTATTACTTTTAATACTCCAAACGGTAATTTAAATAGTTTGTTTTTGGATACTGCAAATACTTTAGCAGTAACAATTAATGAAAATACTACCTTAGGGTTTGTAACTAATGTTACTAAACAGGGTAACTTCTTTAATTTTACTATTGGTGCTGGTAAAAGTCTTACCATAACAGGTCATGGTATTACTGCTCAACAAGCTGCTACTACAAAAAGTGCTCAAAATGTTGTTTCAAAAGTTAATGCTGGTGCTGCTATTAACGATAATGATCTTAGCGGTGTAGGATCAATAGACTTTACTGCTGCGCCTTCTGTATTAGAATTTAATTTAATAAATCCTACAACTCAAGAAGCTCCTCTTACACTTGGTGATAATGCTAAAATAGTTAATGGTGCTAATGGGATATTAAATATTACTAATGGGTTTGTTAAGGTTTCAGATAAAACTTTTGCTGGTATTAAGACAATTAATATCGGTGATAATCAAGGTTTAATGTTTAATACTACTCCTGATGCCGCTAATGCTTTAAATTTGCAAGGAGGTGGTAATACTATTAATTTTAATGGAAGAGACGGTACTGGTAAATTAGTATTGGTCAGTAAGAATGGCAATGCTACTGAATTTAATGTTACAGGAAGTTTAGGCGGTAATCTAAAAGGTGTTATTGAATTTGATACTACAGCAGCAGCTGGTAAGCTTATCGCTAATGGAGGTGCTGCTAATGCAGTAATAGGTACAGATAATGGAGCAGGTAGAGCTGCAGGATTTATTGTTAGTGTTGATAATGGTAATGCAGCAACAATTTCCGGACAGGTTTATGCTAAAGACATAGTTATACAAAGTGCTAATGCAGGTGGACAAGTCACTTTTGAACATTTAGTTGATGTTGGTTTAGGCGGTAAGACCAATTTTAAAACCGCAGATTCTAAAGTTATAATAACAGAAAACGCAAGCTTTGGTTCTACTGATTTTGGTAATCTTGCAGTACAGATTGTAGTGCCTAATAATAAGATACTTACAGGTAATTTCATAGGTGATGCAAAAAATAACGGTAATACTGCAGGTGTGATCACTTTTAATGCTAATGGTACTTTAGTAAGTGGTAATACTGATCCAAATATTGTAGTAACAAATATTAAGGCAATCGAAGTAGAAGGTGCCGGGATTGTACAATTATCAGGAATACATGGTGCAGAATTACGTTTAGGAAATGCTGGCTCTATCTTTAAACTTGCTGATGGCACAGTGATTAACGGTCCAGTTAACCAAAATCCTCTTGTGAATAATAATGCGCTTGCAGCTGGTTCTATTCAGTTAGATGGAAGTGCTATAATTACCGGTGATATAGGTAACGGTGCTGTTAATGCTGCGTTACAAGACATTACTTTAGCTAATGATGCTTCAAAAATATTAACACTTAGTGGGGCAAATATTATCGGCGCTAATGCTGGTGGTGCAATTCATTTTCAAGCTAACGGTGGTACTATTCAATTAACAAGCACTCAAAATAATATTTTAGTTGATTTTGATTTAGATGTAACTACTGATCAAACAGGTGTTGTTGATGCAAGTAGTTTAACAAATAATCAAACTTTAACTATTAATGGTAGCATCGGTACTATTGGCGCTAATACTAAAACACTTGGAAGATTTAATGTTGGGTCAAGTAAAACAATATTAAATGCTGGAGATGTTGCTATTAACGAGTTAGTTATGGAAAATGATGGTTCAGTACACCTTACTCACAATACTTACTTAATAACAAAAACTATCAATGCTGCAAATCAAGGTAAAATCATAGTTGCCGCTGATCCTATTAATACTGATACAGCTCTTGCTGATGGTACGAATTTAGGTAGTGCAGAAAGTCCACTTTCTAATATTCATTTTGCTACTAAAGCTGCTAATGGTGACTCTATATTACATATAGGTAAAGGAGTAAATTTATATGCTAATAATATTACTACTACCGATGCTAATGTAGGTTCTTTACACTTTAGGTCTGGTGGAACCAGTATAGTAAGTGGTACAGTTGGTGGACAGCAAGGTCTTAAGCTTAATAATTTAATATTAGATAATGGTACTACTGTTAAGTTTTTAGGTGATATCACATTTAATGGTGGTACTAAAATTGAAGGTAAATCTATCTTGCAAATTAGCAGCAATTATATTACTGATCATATTGAATCTGCTGATAATACTGGTACATTAGAATTTGTTAATACTGATCCTATCACCGTAACGTTAAATAAACAAGGTGCTTATTTTGGTGTTTTAAAACAAGTAATGGTTTCTGGTCCAGGTAACATAGCATTTAATGAGATAGGTAATGGAGTTGCACATGCTATAGCAGTTGATTCCATTTCTTTTGAAAATGCAAGTTTAGGTGCATCTTTATTCTTACTTAGTGGCACTCCATTAGATGTGCTAACAATTAAAAGTACCGTAGGTAATGGTACAGTAGATAATTTTAATGCTCCTATTTTAGTTGTATCAGGTATTGATAGTATGATCAATAACGGTCAAGTTATCGGTGATCAAAAGAATATTATAGCTCTATCGCTTGGAAGTGATAACAGTATTACTGTTAATTCTAATACATTATATGCAGGTATCAGAACTACTAAAACTAATCAAGGTACTGTTACACTTAGCGGTGGTATACCTAATAACCCTGGTACAATTTATGGTTTAGGTTTAGAGAATGGTGATCCAAAGTTAAAGCAAGTAACGTTTACTACAGATTATAACAACTTAGGTAGTATTATTGCAACTAACGTAACAATTAATGACGATGTAACACTTACTACAGGAGGTATAGCCGGGACAGATTTTGACGGTAAAATTACTCTTGGAAGTATTAACGGTAATGCTAATGTAAAGTTTGTTGACAGAACATTTTCTCATCCTACAAGTATGATTGTTTCTACTAAAGCTAATCAGGGTACTGTAACTTATTTAGGTAATGCATTAGTCGGTAATATTGGTAGTTCAGATATTCCTGTAGCTTCTGTTAGATTTACTGGTAATGATAGTGGTGTAGGATTACAAGGCAATATTCACTCACAAAATATAGACTTTGGTACTTATAACTTAACTATTTTAAATTCTGATGTAATTTTAGGCGGTGGTACTACTGCTATTAATGGTGAGATTGATCTTTTGACAAATAATTTAATATTTGCAAATGGTACTTCAACATGGGGCAATAATACCTCTCTTAGTACAACATTAAACGTATCAAACGGTAATGTAGGTCAAATAGTTATTGCTGAAGGTGCTCAAGTTAATGCAACAACTACAGGAACTACAACCATTAAAATACAAGATAATGCTAATGCAAATTTCAGTGGTACACAAACTTATACTTTAATCCAAGGTGGTGCCAGATTTAACGGTACTTTAGGAGCTCCTAACTTTGATGTAACAGGAAATAATATTTTCGTAAAATATGAATTAATACGTGATGCGAATCAGGATTATGTGTTAACACGTACTAACGATGTATTAAATGTAGTTACAACAGCTGTAGGAAATAGTGCAATTGCAAATGCACCTGGTGTACATCAAAATATTGCTATATGCTTAGAATCAACTGATACAGCAGCTTATAATAATATGCTTTTAGCTAAAGATTCTTCTGATGTCGCAACATTTATAGGAGCTATTGCTACAGATACAGGTGCTGCTGTAGCTACAGTAAACTTAAATGATACACAAAAAACTCAAGATCTACTTGGTAATAGGCTAGGTGCACTTAGATATCTAAGTAATTCTGAAACTGCTGATGTTGGTGGATCTGAAACAGGTGCAGTATCTTCAGGTGATGAAGCGATTGATCAAGTATCTTATGGTGTATGGGCTAAACCTTTCTATAACATCGCAGAACAAGATAAAAAAGGTGGTCTAGCTGGTTATAAAGCAAAAACTGCTGGTGTTGTAGTTGGTTTAGATACTCTCGCTAATGATAACCTAATGATTGGTGCAGCTATTGGTATCACTAAAACTGACATAAAACACCAAGATTATAAAAAAGGTGATAAAACTGATATTAAGGGTTTATCCTTCTCTCTATATGGTGCCCAGCAGCTTGTTAAGAATTTCTTTGCTCAAGGTAGTGCAATATTTACCTTAAACAAAGTCAAAAGTAAAAGTCAGCGTTACTTCTTCGATGCTAATGGTAAGATGAACAAGCAAATTGCTGCCGGTAATTATGATAACATAACATTCGGTGGTAATTTAATGTTTGGTTATGATTATAATGCACTGCAAGGTGTATTAGTGACTCCAATGGCAGGGCTTAGCTACTTAAAATCTTCTAATGAAAACTATAAAGAAACTGGTACTACAGTTGCAAATAAGCGCATTCACAGCAAATTTAGTGATAGAATCGATTTAATAGTAGGTGCTAAAGTAACTGGTAGTGCTATGAATATAAATGATATTGTGATATATCCAGAAATTCATTCTTTTGTAGTGCACAAAGTAAATGGTAAGCTATCTAAGGCTCAGTCTATGTTAGATGGACAAACTGCTCCATTTATCAGTCAGCCTGATAGAACTGCTAAAACATCTTATAATATAGGCTTAAGTGCAAATATAAGATCTGATGCTAAGATGGAGTATGGTATCGGTTATGATTTTAATGCTGCAAGTAAATATACTGCACATCAAGGTACTTTAAAAGTACGTATAAATTTCTAATCATTATTGATGAGTTTAGTGAGTTTATAACTTGATCAAGAAAAAAGCCCATTTTTTTTAAACTGGGCTTTTTTCTATTTACTTATGTAATGAGGTCTTACTGTATACGTAGTATTGCAATCATTGATACTAAAGTCTCTTTCATTGTCAAAGTAATATTGCAATCTAGAGAATAATTTAACAAAATTGTTTTCCACATTACTTTATACTGCAATATAGTAAAAACTACTCCAGACAATAATATTTACTCACATATTATGTCATCTAGGGCACTTGAGCTTTACATTTGTTAATTAATAATAAAAACTAAATATCTTAAGCTATTAATACTGAAGTGACATTAATGCTGCCTTTATAGAGGATATGGCTGATGCAAGTGTTAATCTCTAATCGGTTAGGTTTATGTTATCTTATCGAAGATCTGAAATACTCAAAAAAAAGCTAAAACAATTTTCTTTAATGATCTAACTAGAGCTAGTAATAAAAAGCATCTATTCCTGCATTGGGTGTACTCGTGTTACTTAATAAAAACAAGTATGATATATGTTTATGAAACTTCTGAATATATTGTATGCAAAAATATGTAAAATGTGTATATAAGTAATATGTACTTTGACTCTATTAAATTTTGCTTTACCTCAGTAGAAATGCTGTAATAATTAGATAAGAAAATTTTGAGCTAATCATCTTATCAAAATTTTTAATCTTAAATGAAATTAGTCAGAACTTTTCCTGATTAATGCAATAACAAAGCCGGCAGTAGTCAAAATAACTCCAATCCAAATAAAACTAATCATTGGCTTATAATATATTTTAGCGTGAATTATCTTACCATCTATATTACTTAAAACGGCGTAAAGATCATATAATAAGTAAGAATATATATCACTTTCTTGTGATAAGTTTTGCTCTATTATATAGAATCTATTTTCTGGTTTTAATATAGTTATATTATTCTTATGATCTTCAAGCCAAAATTCAGCGATTTGTCTATAATAATTTTTACCTTGAGCAAACTTAATATTTTGTAATGTTACTTTGAATTCGTTGAAAGTTTCACTTGTGCCGACTTCTCCGATGAAATCCATTACACTTTGTAATAATGAATTCATGGTAATGCTGAAAGCAATGAGCGCAACACCAAAATGCCCAAGTATCATACTAGTGCTACTCGCTTTGAGACTTTTTCTAAAGTAATTAGTTTTAACCAATAGATAATGAACATTATGAAGCATCAAAAATATAGATGTTATTATAGTTAAAATCGATATAATGCTAAATTTTACTTTTAATGATATTAAATAAGTAATTATGAGAGATAATATTAGAATTATAATATGTTTTTTAATAGAGCTATTAGTAGTAAATAATCCTATAGTACAAAGAATAGGGATAACAAATATAATAAAATTATTAATAAAAAATGCTTCATTAATAATAATTGATTTATCATTAAATAAAGCGTAAATTGTGGGGTAAAGTGTAGCACATATTAAGACGATAAGACTAAAGAGAAAGAATATATTGCCTATGAGTATAGCTTTTTCTATTATTGTCATCTCGCAGTTTGAGTGTGTGCTACAGTTAAAAGTATTATAAATTGTCTTTTCAATACTGCAATTAAACCGTAGGATAACATATAGTCCTCCAATTCCTATAATCAAAAATATCCAAAGTAAGTATATTACTCGCTCAGGTGAGAATGCAAAAGAGTGGATAGAATTAATAAAACCGGAACGTACTAAAAAAGTGCTAAATATTACTAATAAGAAAGTGATTATAGATAACATTATAGTCCAGTGTTGCATTCTATTTGTTTTGGTAGTCACTATGATGGAATGATGTAACATAATGCCTGATAACCAAGGAAATAGTGAAATATTTTCTACCGGATCGAAAAACCATAATCCACCCCAATTGAGTTCTCTATATGCCCACCACGAACCAATGCTAATTCCTATAGTAGTAAATAAGATACCACATCCAGCAAATATTTTGAGAAGACGTATAGATGTAATATGGTAGCTTAACTGCGTTCTCTTGTAGAACGTGTAGTATCCTGAAAGATCATTATCACGTCTCGATATAAAAGAAATGAGAAATATAGCACAAACAATAGTAAATGGTACGGCGTAGCTAACATAGCCTAAATAAAGTATAGGAGGATGGATACTCAAAGCAATATCTTGTAGCATTGGGTTTAAACCTAATCCTTCTTTAGGAACGAAAGAAAACATATAAAATGGGTTAGAAGTAAAATAAATAAAACTACTAAACAATAATTGTATAGCTGATAGAATAATAATAGATGAAAATTTCAGCATCTTATCTTCAAGGTAGAATATATAACAGCAACTAACGATTTGTAATAAACAAAACCATAATAACATTGAGCCTTCATGGCTTGACCAACTACCTGATATTTTATATATTAAAGGTTTTAAAGTACTAGAGTGTAAAAAAACATTTTGTAGTGAAAAGTCAGAAGTGATAAAAGCGTATACTAAAGTAGCAAATGCAAGTATAGAACATAATGAACTTGCGTAAAAAGCGAGAGCTTGTGTCATACCTTGGCTTATGCATTGTATCCATGGAAAAAACTTAATGCATATATTATTGCGATGTTTTTTTTTGATAAAGTTATTAATCCAAGGTATGATTAATAGTGTTGATATTCCACTTAAGCACATTGTTGTTAGTAGTAAAAAATTACCAATTTTACTCACTGTTTATTGTGCCCTCAGTCATAGGTAATACAGTAATTTTGACGCTATCAATCTTATTCGCAATTTTCTTTAAAATAATTATTTTCAAGTTAAATATTTCAATAACTTCTCCTTGATTTGGAATTCTAGCAATTTTATGGATTATTAATCCTGCTATAGTATTTGCATCTTCATCCGATAAATTCCAATCAAGTTCTCGGTTAATATCTCTAATAGTCGTAGTACCTTTTATAATGAACTCTGTATTAGATTTCTTAATAATTTCATTATTCAGTCTATCATGTTCATCGGTAATAGGCCCTACAATTTCTTCTATAACATCTTCTAGAGTAATAATACCTAGTAGAGTACCATATTCATCTACAACACAAGCGAAATGATTATTACGTTCTCTAAAGGCGTGTAACTGGTCTACTACAAGTGCATTATCCGGGATAAACCAAGGTGGAGTTAGAAGTGTATTAATATCAACTTTTTTATCATCATTGTTATTTTCGTATAATGCTTTAAGCAAATCTTTTAGATTGAGAATTCCTATTATATTATCTCTATTATCTTTCCACAAAGGTATGCGTGTATGTGCACCAGATAATAAAGTTTTAATGATTAGTTCATGAGGTAAGTCTATATTCAGAGCTATAATATTGCTTCTGTGTGTCATAATTTCTGATACCGACATATTGCGTATATCTAATATCCCACCAAGCATATTACGCTCGGATTTATAAACTCCACCTTCTTGATGGTAATGCTCGATTACGCCTCTTACTTCTTCGGTACTTGAGATTTGAGGATTTAAGTTAATACGGAATATAAAACAAAATATTTTTGTAATGTAATCAAGAGCAATATTAATAGGTTTGAAAAGCTTTAAAAATATTACTATCGTTGAAGCCATTTTTAATGCTAGTTGTTCAGGTTTAGCAACTGCTATTGCTTTTGGTACTACTTCGGCAAAAACAATAATTATGAAAGCCATAACTCCGGACGCGACTATTGTTCCGTTATTACCGAGTAAGCTAATAAAGAGAGTCGTCGCAATAGTAGTACAAATAGTATTTATTAAACTATTACCTATTAATAAAGTGCCTATGACTTTTTCTTTTTTCTTAAGTAATCCTAAAACTGTTTTAGCACGCTTATTACCAGTGATTTTAAGTTTATGTATCTTCCCTGGGGAAGAAGCGGTAATAGCAGTTTCAGTAGCTGCAAATAAAGCAGATAGGGAGATCATTATTATAATAACAATCACAAGTATTGTAGTCATTCTTTGTTAGAATATAAATTAACTATAAATAATTATATTAATAATTATAGATTTTTCCTAATATTTTTTTAACTTATACTAAGATGTATTGTAATACGTAATCCTATAAAAGCTGCGGTACTTACATATTCAGTATATACTCTGCTCATGTTCATTTCTCATTAAAGTATATTACTGCTTTTGATACGAGTATATTTACTCATCTAGAGTTATCATTTATCTTATAATACTGTACTAATGATTGTACTTGATTTTTTGTGCAGCATTTGTTTTTAAAGTGCTCATGCTTTTTGTACTTGTTATTCGTCTCATCAGTAATGTATTAGTTTTATACTTGCTTAAATTTCTACATTGTTCTTTTAGATTTTTTTAGTAGTTAAAATTTAACCTTTAGCAAATTTTATTGCAGTAGCTCATACTAAAGCTTTGCAAGCATTTACTGATTGTTTAGTTTTTAGATCTCTATTCTTACAAGAAAATAAACTTCATAAATATTCTGTTGCTTTTGAATTGAATGATTAACTATATTCATCATTCAAAAAAAGTGTAAACTACTTTGCTTATCTTTACTGTAATTTATAATTTGTATCTTGTATGCAGCGGTCTAATTATAGATTGATTATTTATTAATCACTAAGTTTCATCTAGCATGAAGATTATCTTTTAGTATACTAGACTTTTCTCAATATGCTATTTTTTATCTCATCAGTGTATAAATATTTGTTATAAATATCGGTTTGGCATTTTAGTGCCTTACGTATTTAACGAGTGATGTTTTGAGTGCTATTAGTGGTTTAATTAATTATTTTTCACTTTTGTATAAATGCTTAATTACATATTTTGATTTTTAGACTGCTTTATTAGTATTATTAACGAAAGTTTGTTGCTAGAAGATATAATAGTCAGTTATTGTTCTTCTTGTATTATTGGCTTTGCGTACTTAATTTAAATTATTGATTCTTGAGCTTGAGATTCAAATTTTTTACTAATGTTACTTTTTATCTTTAAAATAGTTAAAGATTTTTGCAAAAAATCCTTGAGATTTTGGTTGTTTTTCTTTAGG
The DNA here is from genome assembly GCF_000008045.1 of Rickettsia typhi str. Wilmington. Taxonomy (NCBI): domain Bacteria; kingdom Pseudomonadati; phylum Pseudomonadota; class Alphaproteobacteria; order Rickettsiales; family Rickettsiaceae; genus Rickettsia; species Rickettsia typhi. The sequence goes on along the minus strand of NC_006142.1, from coordinate 883,774 downwards.
ATGTGCATATGATATTGTTTGTTCTACTTGTATATCCTTATTGTTATCATTTATCACTTTCTGTGTATTGAAATGAAAATCAATATAATTTTTCTCAGCTTTACCTAAATCTTTGTTAAATTGTCTGGATATTTGTGATACATATTTTTTAAAGTTTTCAGCAGCATTATTGGGATCTTTTAGTATTTCGTGAATTTCAAGTTTCAAACTGTAAATGTGATCTTCAGAAGTAATGCCGAATTTAGCAGTGATAAGATTTGTTGCTTCATCTACAGAAAGAGGCCAAGTTTCTATAATTACTCTATCATCTTGGTTTTTGGCTATTTTTATTAATTTGTCTAATTTTGCTTTTTTAGGTATTGTACCGGAGAGCATATGATTAGTTTCATGTACAAGATTATTAAAAACAGATGTTACTAAACTTATATCTGTAATTGTAGTGGTTTTATCTTTTGGTACGATACCATCGGCTATAGATAAATTTTGATCTGCTTCATTTGTAAAAAAAACATGATCAACTTTTTCTATAATTTGTTTCCAATAAGATTTTAGTGCAGAATTTTGTGGTAATGCATTATATTTATCAAAAGTAATAGTAGTTTTTATATTTAAATTTTGTGCATTAATTAAATCTTGTGTACCAAAAATTGGTTTTACATTATTATTACTAATTTGAATATTAAAAATTGGTATTTTACACTCTTTGCATGATTTTTCTAAGATTTCTGAAAAAATACGTTCTTTATCTGATATATTTGATTCTTTGTTTACTTGAAGTGGGATAATATGTAGCTTATTCAGAGCTTTTTGATTGTTTATTTTATCTAATATTTGATCTTTATTGCCAAATAAAAGAGTAAATATAATAGGCTCAGACATGACTAACCTTTATTAAAAGAATATGCATTTCTATCAAAATTGCTAATTAATTTATTATTTTGAGATACTTTGTATAAGATTTTTATGGGATATTATCCATATCTTAACAAAACCTTAGAATTGGGAGCAAAAAAGTCAGATATTAAATCTTTTTAGCAATTTTTAAAGACTATATTTTTAATTATTAAAAGTTTTGAGATTTAAATCAAGCTATATTTAATAATCCATTCTTTAGATTATATAATTTATCCATTTTATGTGCTAACTCATGGTTATGTGTTACCATAATAACTGTAGTATTTTGTTTTTGTGCAACTTTTAAAAATAAATTAAATACTTCATTTGTGCTTTTTGGATCTAAATTACCTGTTGGCTCATCAGCTAAAATAATTCTCGGCTTATTAATTAAGCTGCGAGCTATAGCGACCCTTTGTTGCTCTCCTCCCGATAATTCTCCAGGCATATTATAGAGTTTTTTCTCAAGTCCTAAATCATCTAATATCTTTGTTGCATCTCTTATTGCTTCTTTTTGATCAAGACCTCTAATCAATCTTGGTATGATAACATTTTCAAGAGCAGTAAAATCTTTAAGTAAATGATGTTGTTGATAGATAAAACCTAAGTAATAAAGACGAATTAGATGGTATTTTTTATACTTGCTATTTGGTATTATGACTTGACCGTTTGTAGGCTTATCAAGTAAGCCTGCAATATGTAGTAAAGTTGATTTGCCACTACCTGAAGAACCGATGATAGCGATTAATTCACCTTCATTAGCAGTTAGATTAAGATCATCTAGTACTTTAACAATAGTGTTGCCTTGTTTATAATGTTTTGAGATTTTTTTTAAAATGAGGACTGTATTATTCATATCTTAGGGCATCCACAGGTTTTAATTTTGAAGCTCTATAAGAAGGATAAATTGTTGCAAGAAAGCACAATATTATAGATAAAGAGGTAATTAAAATAATATCATCAGTTCTGACTTTTGAAGGTAAACTATAAAGAAAATAAATAGCTGCCTCGAAAATTTTGGTACCTGTGATATGCTCCAAATAATTTTTGATAGTTTGAATATTATAAGAAAAAGTAACACCAAGGATTACACCTAATGTTGTACCAAGTAATCCTATAAACATCCCGTTATAGATGAAAATAATCATTATTTGTTTGGTACTTGCTCCCATAGTTCTCAGAATTGCAATATCTGAAGTTTTATCTTTAACAAGCATAAATAAGCTTGAAATAATATTAAATGCAGCAACCGTAATAATGAGAGATAGAATAGTAAACATAGCAGTACGCTCAACAGAAAGTGCACTTAAAAATTGTGAATTTAAGGTTTGCCAATTAAATACATATAAATTTGGGCCTAATAATGATTGTATTTTATACGAATATTGAATAGCTTGATCTGGGTCTAGACTATTAATTTCAATTGAATTAATATCATTACCAAGAGATAAGAAATTTTGTGCTGCAGTAAGCGGCATTAATATCGTTGTCAAATCATAATCATACATACCGCTATTGAAAATTGCAATGATTTCAAATTCTTTTGATCTTGGTATACTTCCAAAGGCAGTAGAAACTGAATTTGGTGAAATTAATCTCAACTTTTCCCCAACAGTTACACCTAAATTGCTTGCTAATTGTTCTCCAAGTGCTATTACGTTTTTGCCATGAAAATTATCAAAACTACCAAAATTTACATTTTTAAAAATTCCATTTCTTAAACTTAAATCATTTAATTTTATACCTTTAATGAGCACACCGCTATTATTACTCTTACCCAGAGCTAGTGCTTGACCGTGCGCAATGTATGTTACATGCTTTATATAATTTTGTTTTAAAAGTGTCGTTTTAATCTCTTCATAATTATCAATATTACCACCTTGCCGATTTATTATTATATCCCCATTTAACCCGATAATATTTTTAGTAAGTTCTAGATGAAAACCATTCATAACAGACATTACTACTATTAATGCTGCAACGCCAATCATGACTCCTACTAAGGAAAAGGCAGAAATAATAGAAACAAACTTTTCATTTTTCTTAGCTCTAAAATATCTCAAAGCTATATTGAAGCTAAAATTATTATTGATCATTTTTGTTATACAATGGTTTATTAAAAGGATCTATTAGTTATTTTATGTTATATTTCTGGGCTATGCAATTAGTCTAAGTCGTAACAGTATATTCTATAATTGCTACACTATCTCATAAATTTCAAAAATTTTATCGTACTTAAATAATTGATTTAATGTTACTAACCCAAATAATGTCACTATGGATATAGTAATGCCAATAGGAGTAAAAGTACCGTTATATAAAAATCCTACTAGTTGCAGCCCAAATGCAGTTAAAATCAATCTAGCTGCAGTAAAAATAGCCGTCATACGAGCTTTGCCGTCTGCAACAGCTTCTAAAAGCAACGGCCATAATATGTTAATCGGATATATCACACCAAGAGATAATAATAAAGTAACTATTGTTATAGTTAAAGGATTATTAATATTATATACAATTAATATGCTATTTCCTAGTAAGAATAATATTATGAATATAACTCCAAAATAGAAACAATTTTTAATACCGAATTTTTTAAAGCAATAACCACTTGAAAAGCTCATTATTGAGAATAAAGCTGCCATTGCTCCTTGATAAAGTCCGAAATATTCTAGAGTTACACCTAAATCTTGCATGTATAAAATGGGTGCAATTCCGATAAATATCCAATATCCTTGTGCAAGAAATATCATTGTAAGTATATAATATATAGCTTTAGGTGATTTAAAAATAGGTATATATTCTTTTAACGAAATACGTGTTTTTTTATTAACTTGTCCTTTTGGAATAAAAAATATACCAAGAATTAAACTAATCAAACCAACTGAAAGTAATAAAATAAAATTAGCATGCCACCCCCAAAATAAATTAACATAGCTACCTATAACAGGTGCTACTGCCATAGAAAGTGCAATAGTACCATTTAAAACGCCCATTAATTTTTGCTGTTCTTGTATCGAATAAATATCGGCGAGTACGACGTATACGAGTACTGCAACTGATGCTATCCCACATCCTTGAAAAAATCTTCCAAATAATATAGTTTCATAATTATTTGCAAATACACAAAATAAACTACCAAGATTAAAAATTAGTAAACCGAGTATAATAATTGGTCTGCGTCCGTATTTATCTCCTAAATTACCGACTATAAGTGAAGTAATACAATAAGCGATTAGATTCACACCGAGTAGTAACTCTGTCATAAAAGTTGAAAGGTTAAATGTATCTTGTATTTCAGGAAAACTTGGTATAAATAAATCTATTTCTGATCCAGCCAGTATTTCCATGATGATTACAGTAATAAGTAATTTCATAAGTTGTTGTTAATTTTATGTTAAAGATTATTGTATCAAAAAGTCTAATCGATTTCATCTTCATCTATGTTATGCATTATTAATTTTTATGTTATCTTCTTCTCTTCTGAGCCTGTGTTGTATCAAAAATAAAAGTATTTTTATTATTTTATTATGGACCGTCTGAGCAAGTTATATCATGATACATTAGATTTTATCAATAATACGCAACAATCGCTTAGTAGTCATGATAGCAAAGCAACACGACACATTAGTTTTTGAGATTCTTATAACACACAATAATTTTAGTGTATTCTTTTCCGTAAAATAAATGAATTATAGTTAATTATCTAACAATTTTTATTTATTAGGAGTATATACATGATACTGTAACAGGAAGACTAAAGGGAAGTGAAAGCAGAAATTTTTAGTGATATATTAGAATAATTACTCTTAACATGCGAGACTATTAATTAAATAAATTTTAAGGTTAATTAAACTTACTTCCTTAACAGTCCCATGTCAATCTTAAAAATTAATAATATATTATACTACTGATTAATCCCCAAAGCTTGTTTTTGAGCATCAGTAGCATTTTCCATTACCCACTTTTGGACATCAGGACTTAACATATTATACTGACTTGCTGTTAAACTAGCAACCCAAGCTTGTTGATCATTAGTACTCATAGCGTGTATTTGGGTTGTGGTGACTGAAGCCGGGTCAGGTATTTGCATTGATGAAGCAAATATTGGGCTTGCAAAAGCTATAATTAATAAAATCTTGAATAAATTTTTCATTTTATAAACCTTTTTGTTTTGTGTTTGTGGTATTAATTATAACAAAGCTATAGTAGCTTTCAAGCTAAATTACATTAAAATTTAAATTTTTTATATTATGGCGCTTTGATTGTAACAAATATATCAATTATATATAATATTGATACATTAATGTGTACATTATGTTCTTAGTCTTATGCACCACTCAATCTTTTTTCACTGCTCTTTATGTATCTAGATATATGTCATTTTATATAGTTAACTGCTCTCGACAAATATTGCGATAGATTTCTGAGTTTTTAGATAAATCATAATGTGATCCTGCAGTAACTACCTTTCCTTTATCTATTACTAGAATATAATCAGCAGATTCTATGCTACTAATCCTGTGAGCAATTGATATAATAATGTTTCCTTTCATTATTTTTTTTATAGCGTTTAATAATTTCTGTTCGCTCATTGTATCTAAAGCGCTCATTGCTTCATCAAGAAGTAAAATTTTCGGTTTACGTAATAATGCTCTAGCGATAGCTATCCTTTGTTTTTGCCCACCTGATAATCTAACGCCTTTTTCACCTATTTTTGTATTGATGCCATCATGAAGTTTATTAGAAAATTCTTCTATTCCTGTTATTTTTATTATCTCATTTATTTCATAGTCACTTGCTTTATTATTACCGAATATAATATTTGATTTTATAGTGTCGGAAAAAATGCTAGCTTCTTGTGGTACATATGCAATGAATTTACGAATGTCAGTAGGATTTATACGAGAGATATCTTGATTGTTAATAAGAATAGTACCATTGTCTTGACGATAAAAACGAAGTAGTAACTGTATCAAAGTACTTTTTCCTGCACCTGATCTACCTACAATACCAACAAACTTATTGGCATTGATCTTCAAAGACATATTATTGATAATTTTTAAATTAGGTCTTGAATTATAGGTAAAATCTACATTTTTAAATTCTATTGATACTGTATCAGGATTATTTAATGCATAATAATTATTATGTACTATGGATATCTTATCTATAATTGTTATTATTCTCTCAAGTGCTGTAGTAGGTAAATGTATTTCACTTAGTAGCTCAAAAATACCGCCAGAGCTAACCCCTGCAATAATTGCATAATAAATAAATGATATAATTTGTCCTGCGGATAAATCTCCTTGGACTATATCCGAGGCACCAATCCAAACAATTAAAGTAATTGTGAGAAATATCACAGCTATTGAAATTGCAAAGAATAAAGCACGAATTTTTAAACGTATTTTGCAGTATATTAAATAGCTTTGTAGTTTAGTATCAAAATCAGAAATTTTGTTTATTTGATGATTAAAAGCATAAATAACTCTAATATTATTAAAAGTTTCATCAATATCCGAGACTAAAAGTGATTTAGATTCTAGAGCTTTTTTCGACAAAGACTTAACATGTTTACCAAATTTAATTAAAGGAACTAATAAGATAGGAATGGTAACAATTACTATTGAAGCAAGTTTAAAGCTTTCAAAAAACATTAAAGTAATGCCACCGATTAACATTACAGAATTACGAATAAAAAAAGATAAGAAATTCACTATGAGCGTAGCTATTTGATCTATATCATTTGTAAGACGTGAAATGATGTCGCCAATTTTTAATTCTTCATATTCTTCAATTTCATAATTAATTAAATTACTATAAGCTTCTTTACGTATTTGATTAACTATCTTTTCAGCAACATTATTTATGAAATATGAGCGAAAAAAACTAGCGACACTTAAAATAACAATTAATAAACAGATATATAATATAGATTTATTAACCGATAAAATATTATCTTCAGCTAAACCTTTATCAATTAAATTTCTAAACACACTACCGATGAGCAATAATGAAGCTGATACGCTAAGTAAGGAGATCATAACAATGATCAAGTCTTTTTTATAGAACCTTAAATATTTAGCTAGTCTATATAAAAGTTTGATATCCATAAGAAACTATAGGTCTATGGCTCGTTTTTTTTTGTTATTTTCTTGATACTGAACACAGAATGAAAAATAGTATTTTTCCAAATCTATGAAATAATTTCTGTTCACAATTATTCTATATTAGTCATCAAATAACAATTGCAAAATATGGGGCGAGTGACGGGATTCGAACCCGTGGCCCTCAGAACCACAACCTGATGCTCTAACCAACTGAGCTACACTCGCCATAAAATTAACAATGTTAATCTAGATTATCAGAAGTATTTAGTCAAGAATATTTATTCTATTAACTTATATTTGACTGTATCATATAGGCATTAGGATAACAATCCTAAATGATTAGGTTTCTCTCATTGCAATTTATATTACTAAAACTTTAAAACAAAAGGAAGTTTACAAAATTTGTAGCGCGATAAATATATATGTTTTTTAGCAATTCACATGAAAAATATTGTAAGAATTAAAAGAAGCTTAGACTTTAATGAAAGAAAGTTATATAAATAGTCATTAATGTATTACTTTAGCAAAGTCTAGGCAATAGTTTCTTGTCTATGTTTAGCGTTTCTAAGTGTGTGCATTAAACTTTAGTGTTTGAAGCACTTAGAGCATAATTTTAGCGGTCAATAATGAAAAAATCAGTTAATTTGCTTAGTGGCGGAATAGATTCTGCTACGGTTCTTGCAATAGCGAGTGAAATGTGCTATGAAATTCATGCTATGAGTTTTAATTACGGGCAACGTAATCATGCAGAATTACAGAAAGTTAAAGAGCTTATAAAAAAATATAATGTTAAGCAGCATAAGATTGTTGATATAGATTTACGAGCTTTTGGAGGTTCTGCTTTAACAGATGATAATATAGATATCCCGCATTATCATAGCATAAACGAATTGCCGGAAATTGTCCCGGTTACTTATGTTCCTGCACGTAATACAATATTTTTAAGTTATGCGCTCGGTTTTGCAGAAGTAATAGGAGCACAAGACATTTTTATAGGTGTTCATACAAGTGATTCAGCAAATTATCCTGATTGTCGCCCTGAATATATTAAATCTTTTGAAAAAATGGTAAATGTAGCAACAAATATGGGAATACAAGGTAAAAAAATTACTATTCATGCGCCTTTAATTGATATGACTAAGGAACAAATAATTAGAACTGGTCTGAAGCTTGGTGTAGATTACAAAAATACTATATCATGTTATACACCTACTGAAGATGATTTATCTTGCGGTAATTGTCTTGCTTGTATTATAAGGCTTGATGCTTTTAAAAAGAATAATATACAAGATCCAATTAAATATGTATGATAAATATCAGATATTTGCATACCACTTTTCCTGTGTTTGATTTAGACAATATAGTACTAAGGGAATTAGCAGAAAGTGATGTACAAGATTATTTGTGTTATATGAGTAGGTCAGAAATGGGTCTTTATATAACCGAGAGTAATAGACCTAAAGACTTAGAAGAGGCGAGAAAAGAAATATGTTATTGGTCTAGTTTACATGCACTTCATAGGAGTTTTTATTGGGGGATTGCACTTAAAAGTGATAATAAATTAATAGGTACTGCTGGTTTTAATATAATAAATCTAGAGCATCATAGAGCAGAAATAAGTTATGATCTAGATCCTAATTTTTGGGGGCAAGGTATTATGTTAAAATCTATAAATAATATTTTAAAATTTGCAGATTGTATAGGTATTATAAGAGTCCAAGCAACAGTAATTACAGATAATTTTCGTTCGGTTAATCTTCTTGAGAGATGTGGTTTTTCTAAGGAAGGCATCCTTAAGAAATACGAAATAATTGCAAATGAGCATAAAGATTATTATATGTATGCAAGAGTAGTATGAATCATATTTTCATTCCACTACTTAGTGGTTGGATCTCAGGATGTAATTTTTAACAACAAACTCCCACCAAATACGTGGGATTACAATAGGTATAAACTAAAAAAAGAAAATTAATGGTAGTAGATGCTGATAAAAAAGAATTAATTTGTTCGTTTTGCAGTAAAAAACAACATGAAGTAAAAAAACTGATAGCAGGTCCTGCAGTATTTATTTGTGATGAATGTATAGATTTATGTACAGATATTATGAAAGAAGAGAGCAAAGTTGCGTTAAAGCAAATTACTGCTTCAATTCCAACGCCGCAAAAAATATGTAAAATTTTAAATGATTACGTAGTTGGGCAAGACAAAGCTAAAAAGATTTTAGCAGTAGCGGTTTATAACCATTATAAGCGACTTGAATATGTACAGTCTGGTAATAATGATGTCGAGCTTAATAAGTCAAATATCTTACTGATTGGTCCTACTGGTTCAGGTAAAACTTTACTCGCTCAAACGCTCGCTAAAATTTTAGATGTGCCTTTTACTATGGCAGATGCTACTTCTTTAACGGAAGCGGGTTATGTTGGGGAAGATGTTGAAAATATATTACTACGCTTATTAATATCAGCTGAATTTAATATAGCAAAAGCACAAAAGGGTATAATTTATATTGATGAGGTTGATAAAATAGCTCGTAAATCGGATAATCCTTCTATTACGCGAGATGTGTCAGGTGAAGGAGTACAACAGGCATTACTTAAAATTATGGAAGGAACAGTTGCTTCTGTACCTCCTCAAGGTGGTAGAAAACACCCACAACAAGATTTCGTACAGTTAGATACTTCAAATATCTTGTTTATTTGTGGTGGTGCTTTTATGGGGATTGATCGCATTATTAGATCAAGAACTAATCATAGCTCTATAGGATTTGCAGCTAACATAAATATCGATAAAGAGAAAAATAATAATGAAGTTCTTAAATCTCTAGAGATTGAAGATTTAACTAAATTTGGTTTAATTCCTGAGTTTATCGGTAGGTTACCAATTGTTACTACTTTAGAGGAGTTAGACAAAGAATCTTTAATTACAATTCTAACTAAACCTAAGAATGCTATAGTAAAGCAATATCAAAAGCAATTTGAGCTTGATGATGCTGAGCTTGTAATTGAATATTCCGCTCTAGAAGCTATTGCTGAAAAAGCTTTAGTTAAGAAGACGGGTGCAAGAGGTTTACGTTCAATACTTGAACATCTTTTATTAGATAGTATGTATAAGGTTGCTGAGCTTAAAAAACAGCGTGTTACTCTTACAAAAGAGGTAGTAGATGGCTTAATAGAACCAGTTATGACATCTATCATTTCTACCAAATTAAATAAAAAGCAACAGATGATTGAGGATATACCGGCGTAAAGATTATTTTTTCTCTATGTCATGCCTTTGAGATATTGTTAGTGAGATAGTACAATACATTTGTCCTTTTAGTATTTTTGTCTCATATTTAAGTGAGCTAGAATGATAGCTGTAGAATTAACACTAATTTATGAGACAATTTATCATCATCTAGTATTGTAAATAAAATTATTATGAAAAAAAATAATAATTAAACTGAAATAATAGTACGCGTCGGTAGACTTTTTGAATACTTCAAGTTCTATATTGCGTCATTGCATTGTAATCAATATAACTAGAATCCATAAACAATATCGCATTATGTATCCAAGGTAAGTTTAGATAAACCATAAATTCGAAAATTATCACTAAGTATATTTAATAAGTGCAAGTTATATATTTCTTTTCTTTCAAATCACAGGTTTATTACATAAAAATACAATACAAGTTGTTAGTGCCTATAAAATGGGCAAGCTACATAGTTTTGATAAAAGCTATTATTTAATTCTATAGCAATTAATATTAAGATAAGCAATATATTGAATATTGTTTAAATATCGGACCAAGTGTATCTAGCAATAATATTGGTGTAAGATATGTTAATAGTAAGTATAAGCTAAAAAAAATTTGTACACTAATATTGTCATACTTATTTTATTTTTGATAATTAATAGAATGCATATTAAAGTAGCTTGCACATTAATATATTAATCCTTACATACTAGCATCATAATCAAAAGTATTCGGAATAATTCTGACCATAAATATTCATAAGATATTTTTCTTTTTCGTATGACCTAGCATGCATATATATAATGGTTTCAGGTTTAGTTGCAAAACATTGTTACAAGTTTCTAGGGATTATAGAAATAAGTAGGATAAAATCTTTTTTATCAGCAATATTAGATTTAAGAATGATATGCAAGAGAATGTATTAAAAATCCCATAATTTAGCTATCCTAATATAGAGACATTTTCTCAATCAAATTTAAATTTCTTTAATTGTAACTATTCTTTGTCCAACTATAATTTATTTATTTTCTTTTGCTATTTATATTTAGTAAATAATTACTTAAATCATCAATGATTAAACTAATAAAGTACGGTTTATATTAACATAAATAGAGATCAGATTCTGATTTTTTGTATTTTAAAATTTTTGTAAATATCAACTGCTTTTTTAGTTTAAGTTTAAGTAGTGTTTTTCTGATCTATCCCTAGAATTTATACTATATACAGTACAAGACTGAAATGCAAATTTCAATATTATTAGCATTATAATACACCTGATACTAATAATGTTATTTAGTCTATGTTTTCTAGTTCTGTAGTGTCTAGATTTCACAATATATAACTTTTGGTGGTAGTTGTTGTAGCTTCAGAATTCTCAGTATATTACTTATCATCCTTCTCTAATAATTTGAGCTAATATATAATTAAATAAATATTTTCTACTGTTATTAGTATTATCATTGACATGATTCAGATGCTGAAATTTTTATATCATTAATTAAATAATATTCTAAAATATGTTGTGTCCATAACTATGGTCATTATTTTTGTACTAAAATACTATTCTAATAATAAAATAGCGTGGTACTAGTGTGCTTTTAATGTTATATCATAATAAAATTATTATAAATACTTGTATATAAAAGGATTGAAAATATATTAATATGCTTGTATATTCCGTATTTTAACTTAATTTTATTTTAATTAATTGAATAATTGAAATTATGAATAATACACTAGAAGTTGTTAGTAATAAACTAGAAATAATAATTAAATATTATCATGATATATCAAATTTAGGCATAAGATTATATAAAACTACTAAAGCACTCGTGAGTTTTGATTTAGGTGAGGTATTTAAAATATGGTTCTGTGATAAAAATTTTAAGGATTTAAAGAAAGTAGATCAAAGTGTTTTTTATACTCAATATTTAGAAACAGTATTAAGTAAAATAGCTGCTACAGGGAAGTATCAAGATAAGAAGATCAGTCATGAACAATGGCTTAATTGTTTTGAAACGATAAATAATCAAGATGATTTTTTACATACAAAGCTAAAGCAGTTAATAGGAGTAGAAAACAAAAATATAATTGATTCTATGTTAGATGGTATCGGTGATATAAAGTCGCTAGAATTTAATATCATTTTTACTAAAGTCCAAGTATTTTTAAGCGATAATTTAGATAAATTTGAAAACTTGGTGAAAGTAGCAAAAAAAATTGATTCTATTGTATATCCTCTAACTAGAGAGTATTTTTTATACCGCTATTTAGCTAAATCAATATTAGTAGCAAAGACTTTAACTTTACATTCATCTTATGAAGCCGAATTTAATATAGTCAAAAAAACTCATTTAAATTTTGCAAATTATCTTAATGCATTAGAGCAAAGTCTTACTAAAATAGAGCAAGCTACTGATAAATATAATGAAGAGCACAAAATTGCTTCTTGGTTAACTGCTAAATCAGTTTTAGTGGGCAACCATTCAGGTAAAATAGCAGCTACTTATGCTAGTCTTGTAGGTTGTGTAATCGCGTTACGTTCGTATGTAATTGATGAAAAAGATCCTTGGTATGAATTATGTGCTTTACCTCCTACTATTCTTGCTATGCTACAAATTTTGTCATCTTTTCCTGGCACAGTCTTATCAAATAGACAAACTAAAGAGATTAATAATAATATGTTTCAGGAATTAAAGAATAGTGACCAAAATGCACAGGATATCAAATTTTTATTTGATTGCACTCCAAGTTTTGCGAATGATGCTATAAATACAGCTGCGAGTTGTTTTAGATATGCTTCTAATTTAGGTTTACAGCCTATTGATTTATTAAATAATGATATTGTTAATCGTATAATTTTATATACGGCTTTACGATGGTCAGCAGTTGCAGGAGTAGTGGAAGAACAAAGTAAAGTTACAAATTTTATGCAAACTAAATTAATTAAATTTTTGCATCATGAAATTGTACCTGCTTTAATTGAGAATAAGAAATTTACATCTAAAGAAATTGAACCATATTTTTATTTACTATATAAGCATTCTGCACAAGATAGTGATACGCAAATAAAACTGCAAACAATATATCATAAGCTTACTAACAAAGATATAGATTTTAACAATATTAAATTAGATATTAGCACCTATCATGGATGGAAGAGTGTTGTTATGTGTTCGGCAGTGGCAACACTTATTTTAGATTATATCTGTTTTTATTTTCGTAATCCAGAATTAGAATTTTATGAAGATCCAATGTTTTATGCATCTACTTCTGTTAAATTTATGCGCCTTGCTTCTTTATTAGTATCAACACATTTTGGCAATAAACTTATAGAAAATATTACAAGTGAAAAATTAGCTAATGATATATTTTTTCAAAAGTTTTACTATAATGATGCAGCAAGATTGACTGTAGCGATAGTACCATTAATAATGTTTGAGTCAATTAAAGATTTAAAAATTTTAAGTCTTGCAACTTTAATAGATGTTTTAACAACTGCTATATCAGATTTAAATGTTGGTAATGCGATTAGTAGTGCAGGCAAGAATATTGCTGAGAAAACTGCTACTACCCTTACTTGGCTTAATAAAATTGCATCAGGTGCGAACGATGATATAGTTATTGATATTGCACATACAGAAGAATTACAACCACTAGGTTGTGTAGATCAGTTTGATTGATTGGCTCTTTTGCATGCTTTTTAGAGAAGATGAATAAGATTTTTTGTATGAAATACGCAGCATAGAATACGTAGCAATATTATAATGGAGTAAAAAGTTGAACAGTTCAGTTATCCTCTATGGAAGTAGATCTTTCACGTAAGTATAATGTACCCTCACAATTCCAAATATAATTGTATCTTCAGAATGCAGTGTTTAATGTATTTAAAAGCTGAGGTGAGCTATGGTTATACTAATATTTTGCGTATATTCAAAACGTTTTTGAGTACTTTTAAAAAAGTGTATTAAGTAATAAGTAGTTTTTTATAAACACTACACTATGGCATATCTTCTTTAAATACATATTATTGTAAATATAATAACAATATTTTTTAATATGTTGCATTATAGCTTAATAAAGCTATAAAGTGTATTAACTTTTTTTCTAGTGTGATATAATGATTTTCTAAAGTTTGTACAATTTGATTGTAATATGCAATAATCACATTTATCAATCTTATTCTAAATCTTTAGTTATATTACCTTATGATGTTTGACCTATTTGATATTTATCTACCTAATATTACTATGTAATAAATAAGCTTGCAAAAGTTTTGCGGTAATATCTCAATATATGTTTGCTTTTGAAAAAGTAACAACAGGGCGCTACTAATGAGTTTTTCATTTTGGTATAATTGTAGATTTAGTATTGAGATTATTTTTGCAGTTTGATGCTTTTGATATAGAGACAATTTATTAGATTTCTTGTTATGTAGCACATAGTTTTTTCATACAGTGACAATGAAAGACACAAAATGCTGTTGTTTTGTTTGGTATATTCAAGGTATTCTTATTTGTTAATGACTAACAGTTCTCCTATTCATAACACAATAATCATATCATTATTATTATGATCGCTATATAACAATTTTTTGTACGTTTTTATGTCTAAAATATCAGTCCATAGCTTAATTAAACTTACACATGATAACATGTGTATTGTCTTTTTTAGGAGCTTTCATTGTAGATATACATCAAATAATGTTTCGATATATTTAATTACATATTATTCTTCTATTTGTGCTGGTTTTCTACATCTACTTCAATAATTTCTGATTTCGCAGAAACGATCTGATAACGCTCTAGGGTCGCAGGTATTATTTTATTTCCTGAATCAATACCAAGTTTTTGAATACTTTTCACTCTTGACATTACATTACGATTAAATGAAGCAGCGAATTTATCATAATTGGTCACCATGTTTTGTAGGTTATAACCAATTTTTTTGGAATAATCAGCGATAGTACCTATAGAACTTAACAATTTTCTCACTTCTTCAATTATTACCTTATAATTTTCTGAACGACGATTATCGGTAATTTGAAATTTTGCAAATGATAACATATTCATCAATCCTGCAGGACCTACAGGAAAAATATTACATCCCCAAGCTTTTTGTAAAAATTCAGGATTAGCTGCAATGACTTTCTCAACCGCTTGTTCAGTCGGCAAAAACATTAAAGTAATAACATTGTTAAAGTTTTGAGTCTTTTTGTTTAAATTAGTTAAAATATTTTCAGCATAGTCTTTATTAGTTAGAGTCTTCAAATGATAGTTCATAGTTTTACTAAGATGTACACTATTATCCTGAGAGTCTACTAGAAACTTTGAGGCTTTGGAATCAATAACCATTAAATTACCTGAAGGAAGAAAAATGATTGCATCAGGTCTTAGCTTGACACTATCTGATGTAGTGAGACTGTATTGCATTATAAAATCTAAATTAGGACGTAATCCTGAAGATTTGAGGATATTCTCAAGTGTAATTTCGGAAAGTAACCCTGCCCCGATAGGAGAAAGTAGTGATTGTTTGATCAAATCAACTGTACCTTTTGATTGCTCAATATCTTTATTTAATGCTCCTACCATCGTAATTAATCGTTCAAGCTCAGTATTAAATTTTTGAGAAGCGGTTTCGATATTTTTCTCGGCTAGCTCTCTTGTTGTATTATTTTCCATTTTATGAATTTCGATTAATTGTTTAGATAAATCCTTACCCAAATCAAATAATGCAGCTTTAGCTGAGGCAAATGACTCTTCTCTTATTTTCTCTGAATCCTTGATCATTCGCTCTTGATACTCTAATTTACACTTTAATTGTTCAATTTTTTGTAAATACGTTATTTTTTCTTGATTCAGTAATTGATTATTATTGTTAATTTCTAGGTTTTGTTCTGATAAGAATTGTAACTGCATTTTGAATGTTTTAGTTTTTATATAAAAGCAAATTATTAAAGCGAATAAAATAAGTAGCATAGTCGTAGTGAGCAGTAATAAACCAGGCATGTGTTTTGTAATTTATATGACAATTTTTTGTTATAAGTATTAGAATAGTTATTATCAATTCAACATTTAATGATAATCCATATCATTATAAATATTAGCTGAATTCACTATATTTACTTTATCTTTTAAAGGTCCAAACGGTTGAGCTGGCTTTAACAATTCTGGAGTAAGTATAAATTTAGTCTTTTTTTCAATATTCGATAAAAAAAGTAAATGAAAACTATGAGGACTGTATATTATTGCATATTTATCCCATTCTGGATATTGTCTATTTAGATTTCCTATAGGATCAAATGGACCATAAACTTCTATATTACCAAACTTATATTTTTTTAAAGGATATAACTCATTCTCATAAAAAAAGTCATTTGGATATTGATCATATAAAATATGAACAAACTTATCCTTTTCCTTATGAAATATGAAAATATCTAAGCATCTTTCTCCGCAAATTACATAAATTTTATTATGTTTGATACGATATCCTAATTGCTTAAATTGTGGTAATATTTGTTGAAAATGTATTTCATCTTCATGCATAATACCGATATCTAAATCATCATCAAAAGGAATGATGCCTTGATGTCTAACAGCTCCAAGCAGAGTACCGCTTTCTATCCAATACTTAATATTATTCTTAGTAAGTAACTCATGAGTATCTTTCATTAGCTGATAAAGGCTAAGTGCTTTTTTTTCACTAATCCTATATCTTTTTACTTGTGCATCACTTAAGGTTACATATCTCCATTCATGTTGTAATATATAAGCATAAAACAATACCCCTGCAAATATAATTAATATTAAGCCTATAATGTTTTGCAATGATAATAGATTTTTTGTATCACTTATTCCTAAATGGAATTTAGACGTGGATTTGGTACTTGAATCATCAAATACGTTTTTGTATGCAGACGTTCTGCATTCCTTATATCCTTTAAATCCATCTTTATTCGCTATATTATACAAAAAGTTTAATATTGACTTTAATTTTATCATCTTTCATCTCAAATTGTATTGCTTCTGCTGATGTGACGTTTTTTAAATCTTCTACTAATTCTGTAGATAATATTATACCGCTAACTTCAAGCAATTTTATTGGTGCTTTTATAGATAGATTGTACTCAGCTTTAAATTTTCTGACGATATCTAGTATTGTAAGCAGTCCTTCTGGTCCTTGTACATCGATGTCATAGTTTAAGTCACCATAATTAACCCAGTTACCTTGAATGTGAATAGAATTTTTGCTATATAATATTTGGTATAGTTCTTCGGTAATATGAGGCATGAAAGGAGCAAATAGTTTCAGTAAGGTTTGCATCACATGATATGAAGTTAATATGCTACTATATTGTCCTTGTGGGTTTTTATTCCCTTCGTCATAGCTTCTTGTTTTGCTTATTTCTAAATAATTATCACAAAATATAGACCAAAAGAATTTTTCTGTTAGATAAATCGCGTTTGCATATTCGTAATTTTGTAGTGCATTTGTAGCTAGTTTAACTAATGCTACTAGCTTATTAATTATCCACTGATCAAACTCGTGAGTAATTTTCTCTTTTATAGCACACAAACTCACTTTTTTATCTTCACTTGTCAGTTTATCAAAATGTATAGAAACAAATTTAGCGGCATTCCATAGCTTGTTTACAAGTCTTTTTCCATTTTTCATTATGTCTTCTGAGTAAGCAGTATCAGCTCCAAGCTTTGAATTTGCTGACCAATAACGTATTACGTCAGCACCATATCGTTCTAGCAATTTTTCAGGGACTAAAACATTCCCCTTCGATTTTGACATTTTACTGCGATCTTCAGCTAAACACCAACCACTTACCATGATATTTTTCCATGGTAAAATATTTTGATGTAAATGCGATTTCAGGATTGTATAAAATGCCCAAGTCCTAATAATTTCATGCGCTTGTGGTCTTAAATCCATTGGAAATAATTTATCGTGCCTTACTTTATTAATTGCGAAATCTTCAGAGATACCATAGGTAGAAAGTTGAGGTGAAACAGAACTTGTTGCCCAAGTATCCATAACATCTAAGTCAGGATCTACTTCCTCCTTGCTATAACCTATAGGTAAATCTTTTAGTGGATCAACAGGTAGTTGTGAGATATCAGCATATAAAATTTTACCTTCTTCACCAATCCTTTTAGAGTACCAAATAGGAAACGGTACACCGAAGTAACGTTGGCGACTTATGCACCAATCCCAGCTTAGAGAATTAATCCAATTCTCTAAGCGCATTTGCATATTTTTAGGATACCAGTTTAGTTCGTTTGTTCTTTTAAGTAATGCTTCTTTATGAGTTATTGTTTTAATGAACCATTGTGTAACGGTTAATATCTCAAGAGGAGCACCTGACCTCTCTGCACATTTTACAGTTTGTGTAATTTCTTCTTGTTTAGTAAGTAAATTCTGTTCTTTTAAAATATCTATTATTTTTGTACGTGCTTCTTTAATTGTCAAACCATCTAAATCAATTTTATGAGGGAAATTTATTGTACCTTTTTTAGTGATAATGGTTTTTAAAGGTAGATTATGTGATTTCCACCATGTAATATCTGTTTGATCACCAAACGTACAACACATTACTAGTCCTGTACCTTTATCTTGTTGTACTAAAGGATCAGCAAGAATTGGAACTTTCTCATTAAAAAGTGGTGTTATAGCTGATTTATCTGCTAGATGCTTATAACGTCCATCATCAGGGTGATAAAATACTGCTACACACGCTGGTAATAACTCAGGTCTTGTAGTAGCTATAGTAAGCTTGTCTCCTTGCTCAGTTTTAAACATAATATAATTCATAGAAGAGATTTTCTGCTTATCTTCAATATCGGCTTGGGCGAGAGCAGTACCATCTACCGTATCCCATAAAATCGGTTGATTAGCACGATAAACTTCTCCTTTATGTAGTAAATCAAGAAAAGACATTTGTGATATTTTCCGTGATAATGGACTGATAGTCTGGTACTCTAAACTCCAATCAACCGATAACGCTATTTGTTTGAATAAATTTCTAAACTTTGCTTCTTCATTCTGTACAACCTCTTGGCAAATTTTTATAAATTCGTCTCGCTCCATATTATAAGCTTTAATCTGCTTCTGCTTTTCAACAAGTCTCTCGGTTGGTAGCCCATTATCGTCAAAACCAATAGGATAAAAGATATTTTTACCTATCATACGTTGAAAACGTACAATAAAATCTGTTTGCGTATAGCTATAAATATGTCCGATATGTAATTGCCCTGACACAGTAGGTGGTGGTGTGTCCACTATGTATATTCCTTCTTTTGACATATTTGGATTATACGCATAAATTTGTAGCTCTTGCCAAATGTGCTGCCACTTTTTCTCATTTTCGATAAAATTGTAATGCTTTGGAAATTCTTTCATATTTTTTATTCGTGTTAAGAATATTATTATAAAGATTATGTATGATTATTACAAGATGTGTTGTTTTGCTTTGATTTAGAGATTTAGCATTTGTACATCAGGTCACTGTAATTTTAAAAATTACTTATTTTATATATTGAACAGATAAAAGTTTCTTTAATATCTCTAACCTAATCAATCATAGAAAATTTAATCCTTTTAGTCCTTGATCTTTGACTTGAGAACACATCTGTTTTGCTATATTACTACTTTGTTATGAATTTTCTTATTTTATACCATGACTCCTTGCAGCATATTTATATGTATAGGAGATAGTTTTCGTAATAGTACACTTTTGCGGTAATAGATGTTGATTAAATACTTCTACTCATTCTGATTGTTTGTTAAGTATTATGTATAATTAAAATGATCTAAGTTAAATATGACTTTTTCTTGCGCCAATACTTTAGTATGTCTAAATACTTATTTCGTAACAATTTCATGATCTGAAATAATAAATAAATTCTCAGCTCAAGTAATTTATTTCTTTGCTATTGTCTTATCAGTAAATAAATCCCTCAAAATTTTTTTGCAGTTGTAAGTTAACAACAATATTGTCACCTATTCTTATTCTATAATAATTATATTAGCATATAACCTCAAAACCATCTAATAATCAATTCTTAATTGTAATCTTTGTATTAATTTATATTCTATTACACTATATCTTTTGAAGATTTCTATGTATAATTGTTGTACTCTATTAATCATACTTGAGTTTTTAGTTATAAAGATTTAGTAGATTTATTTTTGTTGTGTATTTTAATTCTCTATTTTTATTTAAACTTAATATGCTAATTCTAAATAAACTTTTAATTATCTTTAAATTAATGCGTGCAGATAAGCCGGTGGCTTATTTGCTAGTCTTTTTCCCTGCTTTATTTGGGTTATTGCTAGCAAATCCTGCTAACATGGAGTTCTCTTATTTATTACCGTTATTTATTTGCGGTAGTATAACGGCTAGAAGTAGCGGATGTATTATTAACGATATATTTGATCGCAAATTTGATAAGTATGTTGCAAGGACTAAAAAGCGACCTTTGGCTAGTGGTACTGTATCTGTATCTTATGCTATTTTTATACTATCGATTCTTAGTATTCTCTCACTTTGTATCTTGCTACTTTTAAACAAAACAGCCATATATACTGGATTCTTTGCAGTAATAATGATTATTCTATACCCATTAATGAAGCGTATTATTTACTTTCCGCAAATCTTTCTAGGTTTTACATTTAAACTAGGAGTATTAGTAGCTTATGGAGCAGTCCAGGACAAACTTGATATGGCAGCAATTATTATGTATTTAGCATGTTGCTTTTGGGCGATTGGATATGATACGATTTACGGATATATGGATATAAAAGATGATAAGAAAATAGGAGTAAAATCTTTAAGCATATATTTAGAGGATAAGAATCCTAAGTTTTGGCTTTATATATGTTATATAGGTTTTATATTGTTATTTATTATAGCAGCAAAAATTGCTAACTTTAATATCGATTATTTACCTGTTGCAGTTGCTTTAATTTTACTAACATTGCAAGTAGCAACTCTTGATATCAAAAATCCTGTGAATTGTATAAAAAGATTTAGCGCTAATAATTATGTAGGTGTACTTTTAATTATGGCGTTTTGTTAAATTCTTATTGTGATAAGTTTGATAATTTTCTTATAAAATAAGAATCCAATTTTTATATGTTTGGATTATTGTTTTTGTCGGACGTTGTAGCTACTCTGCTAACTGCCCATAAGGTTATCATTGAGACTATCGCTATATAAATTCCAATTGATAAGGAATTTCTCGTTATATGCCATAGCATAAGGCAAATTGATGGTGTAAGGCGTCCTATTAGTGAAGAACCGATACTGCTGCCGATACCTACCAACATGTATTTGTCGTTAGTTTTAAATAGATTATTGAGCCAGCAGTTTAAAGGTGCTAAGAAGCTTACGCCAAGTATTATAATCCAAATACGTACAAAATGAACGTACCATATAGATGCATTATTCAAGAATAACCATAAAGGAATTATGCTTAAACTCATCATAATAAGAGTGCCATTTAGTATTTTATGATAATTTAGTTTTTTTGTTAGATGACCTATTATTGGAATCATAAGCATATCAAAAATCAGAAACTCGGTATTAAATTTTATCATTTTTGCAATAGATATATTCGTAATAAGTGGAATAAAGCTATTCATAAAAATGAAAGGCACGCTGTAGCTCATATATGAGAACCCTACAGCAACACTAATACGTAAGATACTTAGCTTGTTGTTCCAAATTGTGGTGAGATCGTTTAAAAGTTTTATTTCTGTAAAAGCACGCATCATCATAATATTATCACGTGGTTTGATCACGAGCTCAAGATTATTTATTAATTTGTTAGGTTCTGTAATTAAGTCGAAACTTGTCTCACTCTTTCTTAGAAAAGAACCTATGAATCCTGTAAGACCACCAAATATAAAACATAACCGCCAATATTCATTATATTTTACATTTAAAACTATGCTACTAATAAATGAAGCAAGAATAATACCTAACATAGTTGAGGTTTGATAAAGGTATGAAGCTTTAAACGCTTTTTTTTCTTCTTTATTTTCTAAAATAACTAATTGAGCAATTGCGCATTCGCCCTCAGAATATATTCCTTGTAATATCCTAAGCACAACTAATAATAGTGGAGCACACCATCCTATTTGTGCATGAGATGGTATCAAGCCTATCAAAACAGTAGTGAACGCAATTCCGATTAATGAATGAGATAAAGCAAAAATACTCCCATATTTTTTAGCAATAACGCCAAAGAAATAAGACCCTATAGGGCGTGTAAATAAAGATGTAGCAAGTACACTATAGGTAAGAATTAAGGCAACAACTTTATCATGATTCGGGAAAAAAAAACTTGCAAGTAGTGGTGCTAGAAATCCATAAAGTGCAGTATCGAAATGATCCATAGCATTACCGATTATGATGGAAAAATCCCTTTTGGTTAACGAATTGCTCATTATAAATAGATCACTAAGTGTTTCAGTATGTTTTAAACTTCTTCATACCCATAAAGTAATAATCAACAATTGTAGTGCAAAAATGTTATTAATTTTATTCCAGTGATATTTTAAAAAGAAAATCATCAATAATATGCATTACTGTAGTCTTCCATACTAATACGTCTGTTCCTTTAATATCTTTATCTAGTTTATACATAATTAAGCGTTCTTTATCAAAATATTTAGTATAAAGTTTTTTAAATTATATTAAATTAAGTTTTAAATGTAATACTTGATTAGGAGAAGATATATCTAAGCCTTTTACTTATTCTTGTTAGATTTTGATTGATTCTATAGTTAATTTTTTCTACAATGTTTTCTTGTATTAAAATTCATGATAGTATCATTATTTATCAGTGATATGTTAGTAGTATATATTTCAAGTAAAATATTTGTTATCTATGCTTGCTCTAATAATTAAGTAGTTATTCAAGTAAGTATATTGTGCAATCAAAAAATAATAGTAAATATTTTTTAAAAAGATATGATTATGCTTTAGTTTTTAAAATAGCAATTTTTAATGAACAAATTAACACAAGGCAAGTTTATTACCTTTGAGGGCATGGATGGGATAGGAAAATCTACCCAATCTAAAATGCTCTATGAGTATTTAAAATCTCAAAAAATTCCTGTTATTTTAACTCGTGAAGTTGGTGGTACTTTTGTCGCCGAAAAAATGCGTGAAATTTTAGTACATGAGGAATTATTACCGATGTCTGAGTTATTACAGGCTATGGCAGCACGTTATGATCATATGGTACGTAAGATTATACCTGCTCTAAAAGATGGATATATAGTAATATGTGATAGGTTTATTGATTCGACTGCTTGTTATCAAGGATTAGAGCTAGAAAACGGTATAGATTTAGTCTATAGTTTGCACACAACTTTGATGCCTTCTCTTATGCCAGATATTACATTTTTTATCGATGTAGAGCCAGATACTGCTATTAAGAGAGTGAATTCACGGAATATGAGTAATAAATTTGATAGAAGAAGAATAGATTTTTATAAAAAAATCTATTCTTGCTTTCAAGAATTAAGTCATAGATTTCCTGAGAGAATCAAAACAATTAAGGCTTCACATTTAAACCCACTTGAAGTACACGAGTTAATACAAAAGCATTTATGAAAAATACTTACTATATTACTACCCCTATATATTATGTTAATGATGTTTCCCATATTGGTCATGCTTATACTAGTGTTGCAAGTGATGTGATTGCCCGTTTTATGCGTTGTTGCGGTAAGGATGTAATGTTTTTAACAGGTACTGATGAACATGGACAGAAAGTAGAAAAAGCAGCTATTAATAAAAATATTGATCCTCAATCATTTACTGATAAGACATCACAAAATTTTCGTGATCTTATGGTTGCAATGAATATTTCTAATGATGATTTTATTAGGACAACTGAAAATAGACATAAAAAAGCTGTAGCAGTTTTTTGGCAGAAATTACTAGATAATGGTGCAATCTATGAAGGATTTTATGAGGGTTGGTATTCAGTGCGTGATGAGGCTTTTTATGATGAATCAGAGATCACTGAAGATAAATTAGCACCGACTGGAGCACCTGTTGAATGGGTTAAAGAGCCAAGCTATTTCTTTAATCTTGCAAAATGGCAAGATAAATTACTTGAGTTTTATGAGCTAAACCCTGATTTTGTCAGACCAATATCAAGGCGTAATGAAGTGATTAGCTTTGTTAAATCAGGTCTAAAGGATTTATCCATATCACGTACTACTTTTAATTGGGGGATCAAAGTTCCAAATAATGAAAAACATGTGATTTATGTTTGGCTTGATGCGCTTGTTAATTATATTTCAGCACTTGGTTATCCTGATCAACAAAGTAATTATAGTAAATTTTGGCCTGCTAATTTACAAGTAGTAGGTAAGGATATCTTGCGTTTTCACGCTGTATATTGGCCTGCTTTCTTAATGGCTGCAGAAATTTCACCGCCGAAGTCAATTATGGTTCATGGTTGGTGGACTAATGCGGGACAGAAGATTTCTAAATCTCTTGGTAATACCATTGATCCGATTACATTAATCGATGAATTCGGTGTTGATCAGGTGAGGTATTTTCTTATGCGTGAAGTAATTTTTGGTGCAGATGCTAATTTTACTCGTAATAATTTAATTACACGTATTAATAGCGAACTTTCAAATAAAATAGGTAATTTATTACATCGTATTGTATCTTTTGTGTATAACAATAATGATGCTAAAGTGCCTTTGATTAAGTCAGGTGTTATAGATAAAATATATGAGCTCCCGATTTTAAAAACCGCAATGAAATTTGCTCAAGAGAATATTTTATTGATGGATAAAATAGAGATTAATAAAATTCTTGAAAATATTATTAATTTGGCTGAAGATGCAAATATCTATATTGCTAATGAAGCGCCTTGGAATTTAAAAAAAACTGATTATGATAAGATGTTAGAGGTGTTATATACTCTGCTAGAAGTACTACGTTATGTTGCAATAATGCTTCAGCCTTTTGTACCAAGTTCCGCAAATAAAATGCTAGATCAGTTAGGGGTTGCTAAAGAAGAGAGATTATTTAAGCATCTAGTACGTGATCATGCTTTAAAAGCAGGTAGTAATATTTTAGAGCCTAGTATAATTTTTCCAAAAATTTAACTAGTAATATTACGGTTTACGGTTTGTACATGGTATCAAAAATACTATTTAAATCGCTAATTTATTGTCTGGATTTAGATATCGTAGTAAAGCCATGGTATTACCATTATTAATTGTATAATATGTTAATAGATTCACATTGTCACCTTAATTTACTTACTAATTTTTCATCTTGTGATTCGATCATGATATCTAGTAAAAATATTAAAACAACTAATGCTAGTTGTCTTTTTGATACTGAAATATATGATGCGGTATTTTTAGATTCTTGCATTCAAAGAGCATTAGAAAATAATGTACAGTATATACAAACTATCTGTACTAAGCTTGAAGATTTACCTTGTATTTTAAAAATAGCTGAACAATATAAAAATGTTTTTGCAAGTGTTGGTGTGCATCCATGTGAGGTTAATGAAAAGAAAAGACTAGTTACAGCTTTAGAAATAATAGCACTTACCAATTATAAGAAAATTATCAGTATAGGTGAAACAGGACTTGATTATTATCATAAGCCTTATAATAAAAAATTACAACGCGATTCATTTATAGCACATATACATGCATCATCAGCTACTAATCTACCTATTATTGTTCATACAAGAGAAGCGGATGAAGATACTATTGATATTTTAACATCAGAAATGCATAACAGCAACTTTCCAGGTTTAATACATTGCTTCACCTCGTCAAAGAATCTAGCGGCAAAAATGTTGGATATAGGTTTATATATTTCAGTCTCAGGGATTATAACTTTCAAGAATGCAACAGATTTGCAAGAAATAGTTAAATATATACCACTTGATAGGTTATTAATAGAAACAGATTCCCCTTACTTAGCTCCTACACCTATGCGTGGCAAACAAAATGAACCAGCATTTGTTAGATATGTTGCCGAGAAAGTTGCTGAACTCAAAAATATCACTTCACAAGAAGTAGCAAGTGTTACCACTCATAACTTCAAAAGATTATTTTCAAAATTTGCAAAGCATGCTAGTTTAATTTGAAAAATTTGCTACGTTGTTTCTTACTGTTAATCCAAATATACTAGTGTGTATGCTGTTGATATAATCTGAAGATGAATTGTTATTTTAAATTAAATTACACCTGTCTTCTCTGCTAATTTACTACTAAATCATCAAGATTGACAATTTAAAGTTACAAATAACACATATAGAATCATAATATTAGTTATTAATTTTAAATATTGTGAAATGGAGATGATATAGTTTTATTTTAATAGTTCATGCTTGTTAGAAAAAATTAGAAATTAAAATATGTCTTATAGCTTATTAGCAGAAATATTTTTAATATTGACACATTTTATAAAAACTAGTACTTGCTTTCATATTAATGCACGTGTAACTGAATTCTTTAGTAAAACAAAAATAATCTTTTACATATAGACCATTATTATCACGTATCTATAAAAACTTAGTTGTGAATTCTAAAATTAATATTACTAAATGAATTTTTGATGTTAAACTAAATATTATTAATTATTTTTAGATTTGGAGATTATTATGCATTGTGATTTAAGTACTAATTATACATATTATATTTTAGAGTGGCTTAGAGCACAAATTGCTCCAATGCATTTAGGTATAAAAATTCTAAAAGAATTATATGAACATGAGCATCTAGAAGATAACGGTTTTGCAAGAATTATACATGCGTATTTAACGCTTTGTGAACGCATGACTAGAAAATATTCAAAACCTGAATTTAATATTCTTGAAACAATTATTGGTGATAAAACCTATAATATTAATGAACAAGTGATTTTTAAAAAACCTTTTTGTGAACTAAGGCATTTTCAAAAAATAGGTCTTAAAAAAGAACTGCCTAAATTATTAATAGTAGCACCTATGGCAGGACATCATGCTACTTTACTTAGATCAACAGTACATGCATTATTACCGTATACTGATATTTATATTACAGATTGGACAGAAGCCAATTATGTTCCGCTTGAAGCAGGGCATTTTGATATGGATGATTATATTGACTACCTTATTGAGTTTATAAATTTTATAGGACAGAATATTCACGCTATGGCAATTTGTCAACCTACTGTTCCACTACTTGCGGCCATTAGTTTAATGTCAGAAAGTAATAGTCCAAATGTGCCGAGTTCGATGATTTTGATTGGTGGTCCTATCGATGCTAGAAAAAATCCAACTGCAGTTAATGAATTTGCTCTCAGTAAAAGCTTAGAATGGTTCTGTAAGATGCTTACAATGCAGGTGCCGCCAAACTATCCAGGATATGGTAGAAAAGTATATCCAGGTTTTCTCCAACTCGCCGGATTTATAAGTTTAAACTTATTACGTCATATAGATTCACATTTAGAATTATGGCAAAGTTTATTAAATTCTGATTATAAAAAAGCTGAGCATATTATTAAATTTTATGATGAGTATTTATCAGGTATGGATATGCCAGCAGAATTTTACTTACACACTATAGATGAAGTATTTCAACAATTTTCATTAGCAAGAGGTAAATTTATTTCTGAGAAGCGTCCGATTGATTTAAAACATATTACTCAATGTGCTTTACTTGGCATTGAAGGAGAATTAGATGATATTGCAGCAGTAGGTCAAACAAAAGCTGCTTTAAAACTTTGTGCAAATATATCTGAATCAATGAAAAGATACCATTTACAAAATGGTGTAGGGCATTATGGAGTATTTAGTGGAAGTAAATTTAAACAGTTTATAGTACCGATTATTAAAGAGTTTATCTATGATTTTGATAAAACTAATGTCCAGAAATTGAAACTTAAGTAAATATAAAAATAGTTATTGTAAGCAGATATTATATGCGTGGATCAATAAAAAACAAAATATGTTACTATACATGTCTTAACAGCATAGTATCACAGTTTTAACACCTCAATGTCATGTAGGTAAAAGTATTAATCTATATCTATGCTAAAAAAGCTTAATGTGTAAGCTTCTTTATGATATTAGTCCTTTTAGGATAATTCTTGAACCGTAAAAGCGCTTGATTTACACTGTTGCTACTAAGAATGATATGGAAAAAACTCATATGTTACTATAGTCCTGATCACAGGATGGTAGCAGCGACAACACAGTAATAACATAATATATAAATCTATATATAAATAATGCACCAAACAAATTTTGGCTTTAATAAAGTAGATTACACTAAAAAACAATGGTTAGTAAATAACATTTTTTCTAGGGTAGCTGATAAGTATGATTTAATGAATGATTTAATGAGTATTGGACTACATCGTCTGTGGAAAAATGAGTTTATTATGCAAATTCCAAATCTTAACTCTAATATATTAGATGTTGCTAGCGGTAGTGGTGATATTGCTTTACAACTCGCTAAAAAAGCAAAAGCTCGAGGTAATAATATTTCTCTAATTTTAAGTGACATAAATGAAGAGATGTTAAATAATGCTAAAAAGAAATCAATTGATCTAAATCTATTCCAGAACATGAAGTTTATTGTAGCAAATGCTGAAGAATTGCCATTCTTAGATAATAGTTTCGATTATTATACTATAGCATTTGGTATTAGAAACGTACCTGACATTAATAAAGCTTTAAAGGAAGCTTATAGGGTATTAAAGCCTATGGGGAAGTTTATATGTCTTGAGTTTTCAAAAGTAAAAGAAGGCATCTTAAAAGATTTTTATAAATTCTACTCATTTACTATTATACCTAGTATAGGTCAAATAATCGCACGCAATAAAGAAGCATATGAATATTTGGTTGAAAGTATAGCTTTATTTCCATCACAAGATGATTTTAGAATAATGATTAAAGCATCTGGTTTTGAAGAGGTACATTATAAAAATTTGAGTGGTGGAATAGTTGCTATTCACAGTGCATATAAAATATGATAAGTAATTTTTTAAATTTAATACGTATTTTTCGTATAATCAGTAAAAGACAAATTCTTATTGATTCAAGAAGTCCTAAATATTTTAGATTTATAGGTTATATATTAGCTTTGTTTTTTGCTCCAAGCTCATTAATAAAAAAATCACGTGAAGATTACGGTAAACGTTTAACAGCTTGTTTAACTGATCTTGGGCCTATTTATATAAAATTTGGACAAACTCTTTCAACAAGAGCAGATTTAGTAGGAGCAGAGATAGCATGTTACTTAAGATTACTGCAGGATAAACTACCTCCTTTTGATGGAGTGGTGGCTAGAAAATTGATATATAAATCATTCACTCCTTATTGTAAGGAGCAACAAAGCGCTAATGCGGTCATCTTGTCACACAAACAAAAGGTTGAAACGCATTCTACAAATACTTGTAATGCAGCTCTTCCTTTCCGACACTTCGACAATAATCCAATCGCTGCTGCCTCAATCTCACAAGTACATAAAGCGCAACTTATCACTGGTGGATATGTAGCATTAAAAATTCTGCGTCCTGATATTCGTAAAAAATATAATAGAGATATTAGATTACTATATTTTTTTGCAAAAATTATCTCAAAATTTTCTAAAGCAAAAAGGCTAAAACCTATTACAGTAATCGATAAATTTCATGAAACTATGAAATTTGAGCTTGATTTGAGGTTAGAGGCAGCAGCCGCTTCTGAGCTTAAGGATAATATGCGGAATGATATTAATGTTATAATCCCTAAAATATATTGGGATTTAACGTCAGAAAATATACTAACTACTGAGTGGTTGGATGGAATTTCTATATATGATATTCCGCTACTAAAAGGAATGAACTTAGAACCAAAAAAAATAGCTCAGGATTTTGCTGTAATGTTTTTCAATCAAGCTTACAGAGATGGATTTTTCCATGCAGATTTACACGCAGGTAATATTTTAGTGAATAACCAAGGGAAGATTATTCTGCTTGATTTTGGAATTATGGGTAGACTTAAAGAAAAAGATCGTTTATCAGTTGCAGAAATTCTGTTTGCCTTTTTAAAACGTGATTATAAATTAGTCGCTAAAGTACATTTAAGAGCAGGTTATATTCCTGCAAATACTGATTTAGATTTGTTTGCTAGAAGTTGTAGAGCAGTCACTGAACCTATAGTAGGAATACCAACAAAAAATATTTCAATTGGCAAGTTGTTGACGCATTTATTTAAAATCACAGAAGATTTTGGTATGGAAGTACAGCCAGATTTATTGATATTACAAAAGACTTTAATAATGGTGGAAGGGATAGGAAGGCAGTTAGACAGTAATGTTAATATGTGGCAGCTAGCTGAACCTTGGATTAAAAAATGGGCAGTAAAAAATCTCAGTCCTGAAGCGAAGTTATTACGTTTGATCAAGCACTACTTTAACAGTATAAATGATATTACTTAAAATATAAAATCATTAATAATCATTAATATTATAATTTGATATTTTAAGAAATTATTATAAATCTCATAGATTGATTTATTAAGTATCTTTTTTTATTGATTGTAACAATGATAAATTTATATTGCCTACAAATCAAGAATAATAAGACAAAAGTATGCTAAAAGGTAATATAGAATAGGTAGAGTTTGAAAAATTAATTGCTGCAGATATTCTGTTCAATACTACTAACTTTTATTAAGAGAAGAGATGGTCAAAATATCTTTATTTATGAATTAACGATAGTAGTTGATTGTTTTATTATAATTATAATCTATATAACTAATAGTGAATTAAATCAATTTTGTATTACACCCAAAATATATTATATCGGTAATGTAGGGTGCAGGTAGGTTTAAAACGTGAATATAGTGTCTGTACTAGTAACAATCTTTTTATGATTACAACTAGATTTAAATATATCTATTCTGATATAGAGCCTAGATAATCATTTTATTATTTGTAGATCTTCACATGAGATCTTTAAATTGGCTTAAGTTAATAATTATAGTTACAAAACCATTACAAGATAGTGACTTGTACTTGTAAATGTAAAAATTCTTTTGCAATAAAATTATTTTAGCTCACTCTTATTTAAATAGCTTCAAGATATATCATTTAGTGTTACTAAAATATTTAACTTTATACATAAGGATTTTTGTTTTTTACATAAGTAAATCTGATAGGAATACCATGCATATCAAAAGTATCGCGCATATTATTTACTAAATATCTGGTATAACTATCAGTAATTTTTTCTGGATTATTAGAAAATAGCTTGAAAGTAGGTGGACGTGTTTTTGTTTGTGTCATATATTTTATACGTACTCTTCTGCCACATTTTTGTAGAGGTAATGTATGTACTTTTGTAGTAAAATTAAGCCATTCATTTAATTTTCCAGTCGTTATTTTCTTATTCCAAATTTTATAAATTTTAAGACAAGCATCTAGAACTTGCTCGATATTTTGTTTATTTATAGCTGAGATAAATAGAACTGGGACACCTTTAATTTGCGGTAAATGAGTATTTATCTGATAATAAAATTCTGCCTGAAACGCTTCTTTTTCAGATTCTTCAACTAAATCCCATTTATTAACTACTATAATTATACTTCTTCCCTCATTTATAATATGGTTTGCAATATTTAAATCTTGCTGTTTTAAATGAGCTAAAGCATCAATCATTAAGATTACGGTATTAGCAAATTTAATAGCGTTAATAGTATCTGATGTTGATAATTTTTCTAAAGATGCTGTTATGGTAGATTTTTTACGTAGTCCAGCCGTATCAATCAATTTAATATGAGTATTTTTATATTGCCAATCAATTTCAATCGATTCACGCGTAATTCCTGCTTCAGGACCTGTTAATAATCTTTCATCATTAATAATAGCATTTATAAAAGTAGACTTCCCAGCATTAGGTCTGCCACTAACTACTATCTGCAAACAATCTCCCCTGAACGGATCTGCTATATTTCGCTCAATTGATTCTTTTATAGATAATTTAGCAATAATTTCGTCATATAAATCAATTAATCCTGTGCCATGTTCTGCAGAGATAATTACAATACTATCAAACCCTAATTTGTAGTACTCTTTATCAAAATCAAAAGCTTTTTCACACTTATTAACTACCAATATACAATGCTTGTTGTATTTGCGAACAAAGCTACTAAGTAGCTTATCATCAGGTAATACTCCACTTCTACCGTCAACCATAAGGCAAATTAGATCTGCCTCTAAAATTGCTTGAGTAGTTTGTTCCATTAACCTCTTTCCCATATTATCAGGATTCTCTTCCAGTCCCGGGGTATCAATTAACAAAAATTTAAAAGAGCCAATTTTGCCATCGGTATATTTTCTATCTCTAGTTACACCTGGCAAATCATGAACTATAGCCTTTTTACGTATGCTTAATCTATTGAAAAGTGTTGATTTGCCTACATTAGGACGACCAACTAAAGTAATGATTTTTTTAGTCATTATTAATATATTATTATGGTTAAGAAAAGAATGAATAATGCTCTGATAAAACCTACTACATTTGCTATTATAATATATGTATTTATTATTAATATGTTGTATATAAGCCAACTACAAAGAATACTAATACTTATAGTGCACGCTAGTATAGAAACGGAATTTGAATATGTGTAAGCACAAATCTTATAAATCTGTACATAAAACATAAAATTGCCAATTGTACCGACAATAGTTATATATTGTCCATAAAGTTTTCCTGCCGTATATTTTGTTACAAAAAATGGTCGATGTCATACTCTTGTGTGTAGTGCATGTCCCAAAAACAAATTGTTTAGTGTTGCCTAGTGCGATTATACCAATATTGTTTATAAACAGAATAAAAATAAATACTGAATAATTTTAGTATTTTATACCGGATTTAGTGGAGAAGCTACTACAAAAATTTGCAATTATCGGTATATGATCTGAAGGTTTTTTTTGAGTCCTAAAATTATAATCCATATAGCATTTTTCTAAATAGTCAATTGTATTATTACAACCAAGAATCATATCAATTCTCATACCTTTATTTTTTTCAAAACAACCTGCTCTATAATCCCACCATGAAAATTCTTGTTTATTCGGATGCATTAATCTATACAAATCCTCAAATCCAGAATTAAGAATAGTACGTAATTTTTTTTGTTCAACCTTAGTACAACAGGTAGTTTCAGTTAGCACCTTAGATGAATATACGTCTATATCGAACGGAGCAATATTGAAATCACCACCTATGATAGTTTTTTCGTAACAAGATTTTTTAGTGGATAGATAATTGATAAAATTATCATAAAATTTAAGCTTTTCTACAAATTTATTGCTACTGACAAATGAACCATTAGGAGCATAGAGTGAGATGATATTACTATATCCTATAGATAATGATAATTTTATTTCTATGAATCTTGCTTGATCACTGCAGTAATTATTCTGAAAGTCCTTAATGATTTTATCAGCTGGAAATTTTGAAATTATAGCAACGCCGTTATATGATTTTTGTCCATGAACATAAAAATGATAAGGTAAATCAGATAATTCATCAAAAGGAAATTTTTCTGTTTCGCATTTTATCTCTTGTAATAATAAAATGTCCAGATTTTCTTTAGATAAAAAGTTACGCAATAAATTAAGTCTTGTTTTTATGGAATTAATATTCCAAGTAGCTATTTTCATTTTATTTTTGTATCTTTTAATTTTTAATTATAGCCTTTCTACTCAAGAAGATCAAAATGATAGTCTAAGAGACTAGTAATAAATGCTCCAGATTACTACAATTATTGAGTATTTTATTGTATAATAATTACTATCGTAGATATCTAATAATACGCTAAAAGCTATGTGCTATAATACAGTTATTAACCACTCTTAATATTCTCTTAATTGAATGTGCATTAATAATAAAATCTCGTAATATTGCACTGAAATTAGCAGTAATGAAAGAAAAAAATAGCCTAAAACAAGTTATAGGTTTAATTTTGTAGATAATAACCATGGCAACTCCTAATAATTATAAAAGTTGCTTGCCTAAATGAACTGCAAATTGCAACTATATTATTTAATAATTGTTCTAGATAATTTTTTCCGTGCACTGTTTATTATAATAGTTTAATCATTTAATAATTGTAAAACATAGTAACACTACTATAAATTATAAAGATGCAATAGAAATAAGAAGGAGTATAATATCGATTTAACTGTAAATGTCCTATATCGTGTTTTAAGACCAAGTCTAGTATTATACAGTTACTAATAGACGGTAACAACGCAAATCAAAATGTACCGAACAACGTGCTATTTTTTTCTAATACTCAAGATAATTCTAGAAAAAGCCAAAGCAAGGCAACTAAATAAACTTATAATATATAAACCAACACTAATCTATAGATTTAGATAATAGAATATTATTAGGTATGTCTTAATAATTTTTTTATATTCGTTTCTTTCAGAAAATCATCTATAGCAAAATTAAATTGTTCAACTATATTTAAAGATACAGTTTTTTTCTGAACATTAAGTAGTGGAATTTTACATTTAATGGTATTTCTAATATATCACTAATTTATTGTACTTCCTAGAAGGATTAATTATACTGAAAATTCCATCACTAATGAAACCGTCAATTTCTTGATTGATTATTCCGTTTATCAATTCAATATTATTTTGATATATTCGATAATATTTTGATTTCTTTCATTATATAAAAACCTCGTACTCGTAAATTTAGGCACTCCGTATACAGTACATTGTACTATCACTAACTGAAGATTAAATATATTTGTGCTGTTAATACATGAACATTTTAGAAATTTAACTTTGTGCTATAAGTGATTCAATAATAAATAATGATAATTCTTTAAGCCAATAAGGCTTTAAAAATAAGCATAATTACTACTATCAGTAGTATAAATGTCTCTTGCTATCGTGTCAGCATTGTATCTTTGAGTATCTAATTTACATTGATACCAGTTATTTTGATTGTATTCAATATTGATACCTATTTTTTTGCAATAGCATTCATTAATTCTATGTCCATATCAGAAACGGTAATATGGACCCGTTTTAAGGATGTGAAGTATTGGTAATGCTGATTTACATACCATGCATTTATCAAGGTTTTTCTTTTTCCACATATTAAAGTTGCTTGCTGTTCATGTTCATTTATGTCAATGTTTAAAACATGAAAATTTTTAGTAATTAGCAATAATTTGTATTGTATGTATTTTTTAAAACAGTATATTACTAAATAACTTTAACTTAACTGGATCTCGCATTCAAGTCGTGGGATGATAATACTACATTAATTTCACCGTCAAAAAATTTAATATTTAGACTCTGCTCATTTGTAGCAGTAGATTTAGAAGATAAGAAATTTCCTGCGTCTCCTGTAACTATAGCAAAACCTCGTTTTAATACGTTATGATAATCCAGGCTTGCAAGTAATGTACTGTTTAATTCTAATTTATATTCAAAGTTTTTCAAAGTATTATTTACAGATTTTAATAGATAAGCTGTTTGATGTGTTAATTCTAATATTTTGTAATTGATGATTTTAGCATAATTGATCCTTTCTTTAGCAAAAGATTTAAGCTTTGTTTCTTTGAGAGCAATACAGCGTATTAAAACATCTAGCAAATTAAAACCGGTTTCGTCTAGTAATTGTTGCCTATTATTTATATAATATGCGAAATATCTGTGTATTTTATCGTAATTTACTATACTTTGTTCGTGATATTTAATTAATCGGTTAGTATTATTCAATAATATTTTCTCATAAGATTGGATAGTATTATTCAAAATAGATCGTACAGGTACAGCAAATTCTGCAGCAGCAGTAGGTGTTGGGGCTCTTTTGTCTACTGCTAAATCTATTAAAGTATAATCTGCTTCATGACCTACTGCAGAAATAATAGGAATTTTTGAGTTATAAGCAGCACGTACTAATATCTCATCGTTAAATGACCAAAGATCTTCTATAGAACCACCACCTCTAGCAACAATTATCACACTTGGTTTATGTATCTCTTCTAAATTGTTAAATCCTTCAATCGCTTCAGCCATTTCATGGCTAGAATTTTCGCCTTGCACGCTAACCTGCCATATTATTATCCGAGTTGGACAACGTTCACGAATACGATGAATAATATCTTTAATAACAGCGCCTGTTATTGAAGTGATAACGCCTATTTTATCCGGTAAAAAAGGTATAGGAATACGTTTCTTATTAAATAGTCCTTCTTTTTCTAAACGAATTTTGCGTTCATTAAGAATTTGTATCATAGCTCCAAGCCCTGCGGGTTGCAAATTATCTACCGATAATTGATAGCGTGAATTACCTGAGTAACTTGAGAGTTTACCACCAATGACTACTTCCATGCCATCATTTAAAGGAAATTTTATTTTAACAAGAATAGGACGCCAACAAGTACAAGCTAAAATGGCAGTATTTTCTTTTAAGTTAAAATAAGCATGACCTGAGCTAGATATTTTTAAACCAGAAATTTCTCCTTTGACCTTAATATGGCCAAAATTATTTTCTATTAATTCTTTAATTTTATTAGAAATCTCACTAACTGAAAACTCTTTAGGTACTTGATTTGCAATGTCATTGTCTATCATGGATATTATTTCATCACGTGAGTTTATTTATATGAGTATTGTATTACATATTTTGTATAAGATGCTATGATTGTGTTGTGGATATTACATAATACTTAATACATAAAATAACCTTCCACTGTAAAAGAGCAAGTAAAATTTTTAAATATTTGCTATATTAATAATAGCTTGCTATTATTTCGTACTATTGAATATTTAGATAACATAATAAATGTAAATGCGACTAATATACCTAATTATTATCGTACTATTTCCTCTAGTTAGTTTTACTCAACAGTTTAAGCAAAATCAAAGCGTTAAATATGATCTAATTGCAGACTTCGTGTTCGTAGAGTATAATGAAAGTAAGAATTTGATATATGCTAAAGGTAATATAAAAATTATTACTGATGAGTATTTATTGACGACAAATAATTTACTTTATGATGTAAAAAACGATATTTTATGGGCAGAAAATATTCGTATTAAGGATAAACAAAACAGAATAATAGAGGGTGATAAAGCAGTTTTAAAAAATGAATTTAAGCAAGGTATTATATCTGAATTCATTTGTCTGGCTGGTGATAATAATCTCTTAATTGCTAAACTTGCAGAAAGAATAGATGAAAATAACCTTAAGTTGTATGATGCCGAATTTACCCCTTGCGATGTTACTTGTAATAGCAAACCTATTTGGCAAATTTCAGCTCATGATACTTATATTCAATCAGCAGATCATAGAGTAGTTTATAAAAACGTATTTTTTGAAATATATGGTGTGCCGGTTTTTTACTTACCGTATTTTTTCCATCCGACTCCTACTGCGCCTGCAACTTCGGGATTATTAGTACCTGATGTGAAAAATCAAGGATTTGGTATTCCAATATATCTGCGTGCAAAGCCTAATATTGATTTTACTCTTACTCCAAGAATTGTTAGTAAATATCAAACTTATGAGTTAGAAGCGCGTTATCGTCTGAATGATACTGATAATATGAGCTTTCAAGGTAGTTATGGGCAGTTACCTTATTTGCTCAAAAAAGACGGAAGTGTAGTAAAAAATAGAAAAGTATCTTCTTATCATTATATAGCAAGTGGTAATTTTATTAGTAGAGATCAAATTTATGATTATGGTTTTAGAATCGAACGTACATCAGATAAAGCTTATTTAAAAAATTATTATAATAACTACTCTTCATATTTAACTTCTAAAATATTTTTATATAAAATTCATAATGCTGATTATTTTACGATGGAAGTATTAAGTTTTCAAGGATTGGGTAGTAATGATAGTAAATATACTGATCCGTTAGTATTCCCGAAAATCAATACAAAAAATGTGATACATCTTGATGATAATGGTGACAGCTATATCGTTGTTGAAAATAATACGTTAATGTACAAAGCAAGGATAGGAAACCAAATTGCTCGTACATCTTTACAATTATCATTTATACATCATGTACTAACTTCTTCAGGACAAATTTTAAATTTTATAGCAAAAGATAGAGGTGATTTTTATCTTGCTAGGAGTGTTTATCTAGATAAACAAAGAAAAAATCAAGCATTTCACAGGAATATACCGGAATTGCAAACTTTATGGCGTTATCCGTTAGTAGGTAATATTACAAAAACGATAAATTTACTTATTGAGCCGATCGTTTCTTTTAGTATTGGACGTAAATTATCTAAGCAAGATAAACAATTTGTTATAATTGATCCTGTTAAGTATGAATTATCAGAGAAAAATATCTTTTTATCAAATCGTTATAGTGGTATTGATTGTCATGATTTCGGTAATAGATTAAGTTATGGCGTAAATGCTAGTATTGCTCAAGAAGACAATTATTTAAAATTATTTTTAGGTCAGTCCCGTAATATACGGTATAGTATAGATTTGCATACTGATGATACAGAAAATGTAGGGCAGATACTAGGTAATCTTTCTAATAATTTAGAAGTGTTTTATAACTTCCGGCAAGATAGATATTTTCGGCCTATTAGAGATGAAG
Source organism: Rickettsia typhi str. Wilmington (assembly GCF_000008045.1). Classification (NCBI taxonomy): domain Bacteria; kingdom Pseudomonadati; phylum Pseudomonadota; class Alphaproteobacteria; order Rickettsiales; family Rickettsiaceae; genus Rickettsia; species Rickettsia typhi. The sequence goes on along the minus strand of NC_006142.1, from coordinate 844,881 downwards.
TTGGCGGTAATTTTAACTATAATAAAATAAACTTTTTAGGTAGTTTTATTCAGCTTACCAATCTTAAAAAATATTATTCTGTAGAAAATATAAAAGTGTCAAATAATAGAGTGCGACAATTTTATGGGGAAATAAATTATCAGCTAGCAGAAAATTGGAATATAGGCTTTGCAACACGCATTGATCTCTCTAGACGTTCTCCAAATCTATTTACTCGAACTATTAGGGTGACATATGCTAAAGATTGTGTTAGAATCACTACAAAGATTTATTCCGATTATCTAGCTGATGGGAGTAGAGGAATCAAAAAGACTACATCTTCTCCTACTGTTGCTGTGAGTTTAAAGGTTTTGAATATGTGAGTTTAGCATTGTGTTTGTGTGGATAGTTGTTTTTGTTGTTATTGTCAAGAGTTAAGAAATGTTGCAATCAAGAAAAAGTAATATAAAGTGCTATTTAGAAATTTTGAACTGGATTGTTTCGTTAATTATTGCGTAATTTTCAATATGTTGCTATCCATATTAAATCTATGTTAATTATTACGTTATGTGAGACGAGAAATATGCATAAATTATTATTAATCATTACTGTTTTTTCCACTTTTAATGTAGCGCAAGCATCATTAACTAGTATAGTAGCATCAGTAAATGATAAACCTATTACTTTTAATGAGTTCCATGCTAGAAAAAAAATGATCATGGTACTAAATAATGTAGAAAATTTAACTTCTGATCAAGATAAGCAACTGAGTGACTTAGCAATCAACAGCTTAATTGATGAATCTTTACTTTTTCAATATGCAGGCGATAGAGAAATCCAGCAAGACGAGATAGATAACGCTATTAAATCTATTGAAGATCGTAATAAAATGCCTCATGGTTCTCTTCTTCAGTATCTAAAAAATAAATCTGTAAATCCTGAGAGTTTTATTTTTCAAATTAAATCTGAGTTGATTAAAATGAATATTTTATCAAGTTTATCACGATCAGTACAAGTAAGTAATAAAGAAATAGATGTAGCAATTTTATCTAGTGATCAAAAAGATGTAGAAATTTTAATGCAAGTATTCAGATCTAAAGATGGTAGTAATAAAGCATTTACAAAGATGAATTATTTAAAAAATCGGTTAAAAAAATGTTCTGATGTTAAAAAAACTCTTTACGATAAATTTGCTACTATGCAACTTATTACAAGTAAGCTTAGCAAGCTAGGAGGAGTAAAGCAAACTATTGTAAAGGATTTAATACCTGATAAAGCTAGTAATGTTTTTGAGGTAAATAATAAGTTCGAAATAATATTAGTGTGCAGTAAAAAAATCTTAAATGTTACTGTAGATGAAAATAATTATGTAGTAAACTTCCTAACAAATAAAAAGATTTCGCAAAAAGCACAAAAAATATTTAAAAATATGCGCAAAAAAGCTGCTATAACTATAATGTTCCCATCTTAGGTTATTGTCACAACAAAAGTAATAGTTATTTTTATAATGGATTGCATTATCTTGCCCCATCAAGTTGATAATGAGTCTTGTTGTTCATGTAAACGTTTAAAATAAATCCATGCTTCCTTCAATCGCAAAACATGCTGCATCTCATCAAATTAATCCTCTAAAAAAACATGGACAAAATTTTATTTTTGATAGTAGCCTATGTGATAAAATTATACGTGCTAGTAACATTTCAGAAAATAGCAAAGTGATAGAAATAGGACCTGGCGTAGGAGGGTTAACTAGGTCAATTTTACATAAAAATCCTAAATCCTTAACTGTTATAGAAATCGATGAGCGCTGCATACCACTACTGAATGAGATTCAAGGATATTATCCTAATCTCAATATTATTAAACAAGATGTCCTTAAAATAAATTTAACTGATTTAATTTATGATAAAGTAACTGTAATTTCTAATTTACCATATCATATAGGTACTGAGTTAGTGATTAGATTGTTGAAAGAAGCGAAACTAATTACTAATATGATATTAATGTTGCAAAAAGAAGTAGTAGAACGTATTTGTGCTATGCCTTCAACTAAAGCATATGGTAGATTATCGGTAATATGTCAGATCGTAGCTAAAGTTGAAAAATGCTTTGATGTCGCACCTACTGCTTTTTATCCACATCCTAAAGTATATTCTGCGATAGTTAAAATAATACCTTTAGAAAATCCACCGTCTATTGCTTTGATAAATAAAGTTGAGCAAATAACAAAACTTGTTTTTGCAGGACGACGTAAAATGATCAAATCTTCACTAAGAAATCTTGTACCTAATATACATGAAGTATTAACTCAGTTGAAAATTAACAATAATGATCGCGCTGAAAATCTTACTCCTAAAGATTATTTAAGAATTGCTATGCAGTTATAAGCAAATTTAATTTATAATTAAAAGCTTTTTAGTGAGAATTAATAAGATTTTTTAGGAATAGTTATTCATTTTGCAAAATATTCTTAGAATTTATAGCAAAAAAGAATTAAATTATCGGTCTAAATTTGTTTACTCATAACCTAAGATATTATAAGCTTCAATTATTCAGCTTGATCTAATTTTTTTGGTTCTACCTCTCGCTGTAATTTATACTCTGCTGCTTTCTCTTCTATATAGTTAAAGAAGAAATAACAAAATGTTAAAAAGCTAGTTAAAATGATTGTAAAAGTTATTAATATTAATTTAAGTTCTTGTTTAGAGTTTTTAGCTTTTAATTGTCTTCTTTCCTCTTCATCAATTATAAACTTAGGTAATATATTGGATTCTTCTTTATTTTGCATGTGTTACCTTATATTCAGTTCATTAAAAATTAATGATAGAGTAATATCATTTTAGTAAATTACGATATTAAGATACTTAAAATATGTCAACAATTTTTAATCATTAGTTGTGATTAAATATCATATCAACAATTGATTATTTACTAACAGATCAAGTTGTAATTATTGATTTTTCTTAATTTTTAGAAAAATCTCTTTTAAAGTGGATGAAGTGTTTAAGCGTGCTTTATTGTTTTGGTATTATGTAAGTAAGATAAGTTGTAATATGTAAGCATTTTAATAATTATTATTATGTCCATTTTAGAACTCAATGCTTTATTCATGGGTTTTTATCAAATCATCAAAAATAGTTGAAATACTTTTTCAGTAATGAGTAATGCGTTTAATTGCTCCTCATTGTTAAGTAGAGCTTTGTATTTATATAATATAATAAGCATATAATAAGCATTTTGAATAGCTATTTCAGTTATTTGAATAATAATATTTTTTGATCCAGATATCATTTTTAAAGCCTTATTAATAATTTGTTCTTTGTCATAAGATAATGGACAAAATGATAGCGGTAGCATGTAAGACATGCAATTAAGATAGAGTATGAATTTAGTGATTGAAATATTTTAAATATTGTAGCATTGGTTATATAGTATTTTGCTTTTTAATCTATACCTTATTACTATATTGCTATGAAAGTTGATGTGTTGTTCTAATAAATAATTCAATGCTTTTTTGTTGTAAATTCTAAGATTTTTTTGAAATTTATTGCAAGAAAGGTTTAAAAATTAGTTTCTTTCATATTATGCTTTAAAATATAAATATGAGATAATTAAAAATTAATGTGCTTGCATTAAAGCAAAGATCGATGATGTAGTTCTGAGTTATATTTATGGTACAATCATCGGTGAAATTAATTTGCTTTAACAATTTCGTGATTAATTATTGTAAGAAGATCAAAGCAATGTGTTAATTTGTTTATTGTTAATGTTTATAAACTATAATGGAATACTATAAATATTGATACAGTACAGGATGTAGTGATATTACACTGCATTATCTCGAAGAAAGTTATTGTATATGATGTGAAAATTTATTACATAATATTTATGTATTCCAAAATAATACAGAAAAATATAAGCTCTAGCACAATGCGAGTAAATAATATTTAGATTTTTGCCTATCTAATATTCCTTGTTTTTCCATTTTGTGGTCAAGTACGTTATTACAGCTTTTAAATTTTGCTATAGTGCATACTTATATAGTATGAGTATTATCAGGTTTTGATTTTATACAATTAAAGATTTGAGAATAAAATGATATTTATCTTTGTTAAATAAAGATTATACCTAATATTGTAATGTGCTTGATATTATTTAATAGAGCGATAATAAGCTTCAATTGCAATTTAATAATAATTAAAAACTATACACACTTTACATATTCTTTAAAATAATCAGGTTTAAGTTCAGGTGCTTTATTGTAAGTTGTAAGCAACGTGTCATAATGACAAATATTCTTCAATAGATTTACAAACAATACGAAAATGATTTTTTATCAAAATACAAACCTTAAAATTTTTAAAAGTGTTTAAAATATTTAACAGTATGTAATTATCACTCAAGAAATTTATCAAAATTATATAATTTGCTTCAAATTTTGTTGCAGCACAAAAGAAAATAATCGCAATAGACTCAATAGGTATGTTACAGAAAGGCAGAAATAACTTTTTATAATAGAAACTGGAATATTAGAACTTCTAAAGCAAGATTTAAATTTTACTATTAAAGTAGAGCTAAATTATATTAGATCAAAATTTTATAGCTAATATAACAGTCCATTCTGATATAGAACAGTAACTATTATTAAGTGATAAAGATGTAATATAGTACCAAAAAGTTATCTTAATGTTTCAAAATGCAAAAAGCCAATGTAGTATTTTATCATAGCAAACGCCTCCTTAAAATAAGGAAGCTTTGTAGACACTGAATATGTTTATATTGAATACACATACTACCTACAGTTTTTCAAGAAAAAGTGCAAGTACTTATAATAATAAGGGGTCAAAAGTGTTATTTGTACTGTATTATAGGCAATAAATTATTATCCCAATGTTTTATTGCAGAAGAATTATTTGTATACTGAACATTAGTAATGAAAAGTACTTTTTAAATGTAAAAATTAGTAGAATATAATGATTGAAACACTCAAAAGTGAGTATCTAATATTGAGAATATAAGACAATTTTAAGGTGTTTATATAGAAAAAGGTAGTAGCAACATTTGTAAAAATAGTATTTGAGCAAAATATCTTTGCTTTATGCATCACTCAATATATTTTGAATCTAAAACTTTTTAATTAGGACTAAATACTAAACTGTTAGAAGAAATTAAGAATACGAAGAAGATAAATATAAACAACTTACCACTCATGTTATAGATTGTAGAGCTTAATAATAAGTTTTATCAAAGAAATGATAAAGCTACGACTTAGATGCGAATTTATATTAATCATTGTGTTGGATGCTAAGATTAAACGTGTGTACTAGTTTATTCATTAGTAAATTTGTCTAATTATAGGCTTTTAATGGTACCCACGGCCGGACTTGAACCGGCAAGAGTTTACACTCCACGGATTTTAAGTCCGTTATGTCTACCATTCCATCACGCGGGCAATTGTTGATATTAAGACTGCACTTGCTCAGTGGAGAGATTAATAAAAAAAAAATAAAAAAGCAAGTACTTTTATCATTAATTATTAGTCTGATATAAAAAAGTTTTAAAGCTAATGTACAATAGTGAGTTTACTCATGAATTTATTAGTTAATTAACTTAAATAGTGACAAAATAGTAATAATATGATAGATTAGATTGAGAAAGCAATACTTTCTATTGCATGTTATTGACATGTTTATTGACAAATACCTTAAGGTAAGGTAGTTTTGCATAATGAATTTATCACCTATTATATTAGGTGAGGCTTAAAATTTGAGTTTCAGTTATTATAAGTGTGTATTTAAGTTCAAATAAGTAATTTCTATCGAATAAAGGTTTTTATGGCTACAAATATAGTAGGTAAAGTTAAATGGTATAATTCTACAAAGAATTTTGGATTTATTGAACAGGATAATGGCGGGAAAGATGTATTTGTACATAAATCAGCTATAGAGGCAGCAGGTTTGCATAGCCTTAAAGAAAGGCAAGAAGTAATTTTTGACATTGAAGAAAAACAAGGCAAAGCCTATGCTATTAATCTCAGAGTTAAATAATACTAAAATCAGTTATCATAAATTGTTTATAATTTGTGATATCTTATAATTATCTTTATCAATATAGTATGTCTTATAATAACCTAATAATTATTAGTAATGGCATGAATATGTCTTTAATCTCATATATCATGCTGGTTTGAATAAAAATAGTTTCATTATCGTTTTATATATTTAGTTGGTATCTTGTAATCTAGTTTAAGCATATCTTTTTTTTGATTCAGGATAATTATATGTAGTTATTTTACTAATAACTAATTTTTTCTATAAATAAATCTTATGGGATCATCATTTCTACTTTTCCTATGAGAGGGCATTTCCTATGTCCTGTTCTCGTTAAGCAATGTAGTATGTAAGAGTTCTCATCAATAATATGCATATTTTGATTTAAAACTATATTGGATTATATAATGAAAAATTTTAATTTATCTGAAGAATTAATTATTGCTCTTGAGACAATGAATATCACTGAGCCAACTGAAATACAAAAGCAATCTATCCCGGTTGCAATGTCTGGGGCAGATATACTCGCTTCTAGCCAAACAGGTTCAGGGAAGACCCTTGCTTATTTATTACCTTTAATTGATGCATTTATTAAAAACAAAACCACTGCTTTAATTCTCGTTCCGACTAGAGAATTAGCGACGCAAATACACAGTACTTTAAATAAAGTAACTATAGCCTATAAAATTAATAGTGCAGTTTTAATAGGTGGTGAACCGATGTTTAAACAATTTATGCAATTAAAAAAAAATCCGAAAGTTATTATCGGCACACCAGGACGTATTATCGAGCACTTAAATAGGAGAAGTTTAAAAATTGAGCATATAGGTATAATAGTACTTGATGAAATGGATAGAATGCTTGATATGGGTATGAAGGAACAACTAGAAGACATCAATAAATTTTTGCCAGAAAAAAGACAAGTGTTAATGTTTTCTGCGACTATGCCAAAACATATTATTGCTGTTTCTCAAAAATATTTAAACAATCCAGTACGTATTATGGTAGGCGCTACTAATAAAGCAGCAGCAGAAATAAAACAGGAATTAATGCATGTTTCTAATAAAGAAAAATTTAGTGAATTAACTAAACAACTTGGGAATAGAGTAGGATCGGTAATTATTTTTGTGAAGACTAAACGCTCTGCAGATCAATTGGCTAAAATGTTAAAATATGAAAATCATAAAGCAGAAGCTATACACGGTGATTTAAGTCAGAGTCAACGTGCAAGAGTAATTTTATCATTTCGTAAGTTAAATCATAGAATAATGGTAGCAACTGATGTAGCAGCACGTGGACTTGATATTCCTCATACACAGCATGTTATTAATTATGATTTACCTATGTGTCCTGAAGATTATTTACATAGGATAGGTAGAACTGGTAGAGCAGGTGCTATCGGGCATGCACTGTCTTTTATTTCTCCTGATGATGTTGTGAGATGGCGTGCAATTGATCGTTTAGTCAATAAAGGTGAATCTACACCACGTAGTACGTTCAGAAGTGATAAAAAAAAACGCAAAAGATCATTCGATAAAAGAACTAGTATTGGTGACAATAAGAAATTTAATTCTTTTGATAATAATTGTAGAAGAACCTTTGACTGTAACAGGTATCGTAGTACGATTTGATTTAATGCATAACTGTTATATTACTCACAATTTTATTTTTACTTTTGTTATAATTCATTTTATATAAGGAGGATCAATTCATAAATTTTAAGTGTGTACAATTTCAATCTATATTTAATATTTTATTTATATTAATAATTTCTTTTCCTGGTGGTTTAATTTATTTACTTACTGGTTCAACACTTTCTTTTTGGCTTCGAGAATCCGAATTTGATAAAATTACTATTGGGCTTTTCGGTTTAGTTAATTTTATTTATATATTAAAGTTTTTATGGGGCCCTTTACTTGAAAAAATAAGTTTTTCCACTTTAAGTAATAGAGGTTACAAGTATTGTTTAGTCATCACGCTGATTAATTGTATTGTTTGTGTATATGTTTTAACAAGTTTTAATCCTAATACTAATTTTACACCTTTTGTTTTGTGCTTAATAGTTTTAGCGTTTTTTTCCTCTATTTATGATATGTTAATTCAATCTTCGCAAATGTTATTGATTACCGATAAAAATTGGGGCATAAGTGAAGCAGCTTGTACTACTGGTTTTAGAATTGGTATACTTATATCTGGTTCTGGAGCTTTATATTTGTCCACTATTATATCTTGGCAGGATGTTTATCGCACGATGGCAATTTTATGTATACCGTCGTTACTGTTAATTATATTCTATCCGCTTAAATTTAAAGATAAGATGATTGCTAATGATTTTGATAAGTTTTTTAGTGCTTTTTATGACTTTATCAAGAAACCAAAATGGATAGTAATTATTAGTTTCATGCTTTTATATCGTCTTCAAGATAGTTTTCTTTCAATTATGCCTAATATGTTTTATCTCGATATTGGTTATACTAAACAAGATTTAGCTATTGGTTATAAAGCATTTGGTATGTGTGCTGCTATATTTGGTGGTGTTATAGGTGGATTTTTATGTCGAAAATATGAATATTCTTACTTACTGAAGAGAGTATTAATATATCATGCTTTATCTAGTCTATCTTTCATATATCTTTATTTTTTGAACCAGGATATTATAAGTCTTTATATAGCTGTTTTTTGTCAAGAATTTACTAAAGGTCTTACTATGTCACCATTTTTTTCTTATCAGCTAAAATGTTGTAGTTCTAGATATTGCATAACTCAAATTGCTTTAATTACATCTATTACCAATGTTGGCACTATATTGATAGGTAGTATATCAGGATATGCAGCGACTTATCTTGGATGGAGTTATTTTTTTATCGTAGCAGGATTATGTTTTATTCCTGCTTATATATTAATTCTATATTTACCTAAAACTATAAATAGTGTATAATTTAAATTATCATTTATTAACAAATTTATTATTGTAATTATGTTTATTCAAACTGAAGACACTCCAAATCCTGATGCAATAAAATTTTTCCCTGGACAGGAAATAAGTATTGATCAGCCGGTGTTTTTTAGTGAGCTTGCTGAAGTTAAAGGAAGAAGCACACTTGCAGAGTCGCTATTCCATATTAATAATGTGAAATCAGTTTTTTTTGGTAGTGATTTTATAACAGTCACGAAACACGCTGGAGGTAACTGGCAAGTTATAAAGCCTGAAATTTTAATGGTTATTATGGATCATTTTATTTCAGGATTTCCTGTATTTAACGAAAACACTAAAATAGATAATGAAAAACATAATATTGATATGCTTTCAGAAATAGAAAAGCAAATCATCGAGACTATTGAAACTAGAGTGCGTCCATTCGTTACTCAAGATGGTGGTGACATAATATATAAAGGTTTTGAAAGCGGTGTAGTAAAATTAGCACTTCGTGGTGCATGCCTTGGATGTCCTAGTTCTACTATTACCTTAAAAAACGGCATTGAATCAATGCTTAGACATTTTATACCAGAAGTGCAAGAAGTTCAGGCTGTAGAAGAGGATTTTGAGTAATGATAATCTATTCATTATTTAGTAATACCTTTAAAAAAATGTTTAATATCAATAATATAGCATAAATACTCTAATTTAAACTTGCAATCTCTAAATTAGGCTTATTATTTAAACTAAAAACTTTCATAAGAAAACTTTTTATTATTAGGTCATCTATATTACTAATCCGTTGCTGAGTTTTAAAAAATGATATTGATTATAAGTTCCTATTATTTAATACATCTATTGTCATGTGTTCTTTAAGCTTTATAATTTTAGAATTATGTGATTATTTTGTATATTTGAAATAAAAAATAGTTTGATTTATTATAAAATATATCTTTGTTTCTGTATTAATTACAATATATTTTATAGCTATATTTTTATCAAAAAAAAGTTAGATAGAGTTTCTATTAAATAAGATAGTGTGTACTAAAACTTGCATTTAGTACATTGTTTTGATTGAAATCTAATTCGGTATAATATGTTATTCTGTTAATATCTAAAGCATACATCCAAATAGCTTTTATACCTCTTATAAAATTTTTATGTGTCTGCTTAAGATTATAGTATCAATTTAACAAGATAAAGCATAAATTTTGGTATCTGCATCATTTGTGATGCTATTATAAATAATACTTATACTATTTTGAAATTATATTATCATTGAGGTTAATCTAATCGCGTTTTTTTCTCAAAAACGCTGGTATGTCATGTATATCAGACTCTTTATTATCTTGATCTAGAGTGTTCACAATGACGTTTTTGCGTTCTAAAGTTTGATTATTTGAAGCACGAAGCGAACCCCATATCTTCCATAAAAATGATGATTTTTGTGAGTTATTTTCAGGTTTATTGACAGCATTTACATGCAATCGTAGTTCTTGTTCATTTTCAGTATAATTTTGCTTTATTGAAGAGTCGGTAATTTCAATATTTTCAGTACTGTAGTTATTAAACGCAGGAATTTCTTCTATTTGTGTATGTTGTATCATAGATTCATTATAAGTTTCTTTAGGCACTGTATTGGTATTTTCATCTATTGCGAGTTTATATTTTGGCACTTTATCGGCATCAATACCTGTTGCAACAACTGATACTCTGATAATACCTTTGAGTTCTGGATTAAATGTTGAACCAAAAATAATATTAGCGTCAATGTTATCTACTTCTTCTCTAATTCTATTCGCAGCGTTATCCACTTCAAATAATGTCATGTCAGGACCGCCAGTAATATTGATTAATACACCTCTCGCACCGCACATTGAACTATGATCTAGTAATGGATTTGAAATTGCAGATTCTGCTGCTTTAATAGCTCTATCTTCCCCACTATCTTCACCTGTACCCATCATTGCTTTACCCATTTCGCTCATTACTGCTTTAATGTCAGCAAAATCAAGATTAATCAGTCCAGGCATAATCATTAAATCTGTAACTCCTCTAACGCCTGCATGTAATACATCATCTGCCATTTTGAAAGCATCAGCAAATGTTGTTTGTTCATTAGCAATACGGAATAGATTTTGGTTCGGTATTACAATTAAAGTATCAACGAATTGCTGTAATTCAATTAGTCCTTTATCAGCCGTTTTCATACGATGACCACCTTCAAAATGGAAAGGTTTAGTTACTACCCCAACCGTAAGAATTCCTAGTTCTTTAGCAATGCGTGCAATAATTGGTGCAGATCCGGTACCTGTACCACCGCCCATACCTGCTGTAATAAATACCATATTGCTATTTTCTAGTGAACTACGAATTTCGTTTTCTGATTCTTGAGCAGCAAGTGCGCCAACCTCAGGTGATGCGCCTGCTCCAAGACCTCTAGTAGTAGAAACGCCTAATTGTATTTTGTTAATGCATAAAGAATGTTCAAGGGATTGTGCATCAGTATTCGCTACCACAAAATTAGCGCCTTGTAGATTAGCATGAATCATATTATTGACTGCATTACTACCTGCACCTCCGACACCAAAAACAGTAATAGTCGGCTTTAATACTATATTTTCAGGAGCTTTTATATTTAAAATCATTATAATTTTTATATAATTAATTTTTAAGTATAATCAAAGATGAAGGCTGTGTGAAGAAAAATTTAATTAATATATACATATTATTTAGAAAAAATTGCTTTAAAATTTCCATGTCTTTCCTAGCTAAAAGAGTACATTAAAAAAACTCAATAAATTGCGCTATTGATTTTACAAACTTATTGTATATACACTTTGTATTACTTGATTTGTGCAGTAAAATGTGTTATGTGTTATTAGTGTCAACGCCTTAGCATATTATGCAAATTCGTAATTTGTTACAAGTCGTGTATACATATAATGACATTATATTAATATTAATAGTTTAAAATATCTTTAGTCTCTAATATTAAGATTAAGAAATCATTTTTTCAGGTATAACTATTTTATCAAATTCTTCTTCTGATAAAAAATTGAGTTTTTTAGCTGCTTCTTTTAAAGTGATCCCATACTTATATGCTTCTTTAGCAATTTTTGCAGCATTATCATAGCCTATATGTGGATTAAGCACTGTAACAAGCATTAGAGATTTATCACGTAAAGCATTAATGCGTTCTATATTTGGCTCTAATCCTTTAACACAGTGTGTAACAAAACTATTTACGCTATCAGATAATAGTTCTATAGATTGTAGGATATTGTATATTATTACTGGTTTAAATACGTTAAGTTCAAGATGCCCATTTGAGCCGGCAATAGTCACAGTTACATGATTACCCATCACCTGAGTGCACACCATTGTTAATGCTTCAACTTGTGTAGGGTTTACTTTACCTGGCATAATAGAAGAGCCCGGTTCGTTTTCTGGTAAATGTAGTTCACCAAGACCGCATCTTGGACCGGAGCCGAGGAGTCTTATATCATTTGCTATTTTCATTAAGCTAACTGATATAGTATTAAGAGTTCCTGAAAACTCTACTAATGCATCATGTGCGGCTAAACTTTCAAATTTATTAGGAGCAGTCTTAAATGGTTGTTGAGTAAACTCTGCAACTTTTTCAGCAAATTTTATATCAAAGCCTATTTTTGAGTTAATACCTGTACCGACTGCTGTTCCACCTTGAGCAAGTAGATAAACTTTTTTTAGTGCATCTTCTATGCGTTCTAAAGCATACTCTATTTGTGTAATATATCCTGAGAATTCCTGTTTAAGAGTTAAAGGAGTTGCATCCTGCAAGTGAGTGCGTCCTATTTTTATTATTTTATCCCAATCTTTTGACTTGTCTTGTAAATATGTAAGTAAATTATTCAAAGCTGGTATAAGCTGCTGTTTAGTTGCAAGTACAGTTGCTATATGCATAGCTGTTGGAAAAGAGTCGTTGGAAGATTGCCCTTTATTAACATGATCGTTAGGATGTACTGGAGATTTACCACCTTTTTTACCAGTTAATTCCTCATTAGCAATAGAGGCAATAACCTCGTTCATATTCATGTTTGTTTGTGTACCTGATCCTGTTTGCCAAACTACTAAAGGAAAATTATCTTCAAATTCGCCTGCTAAGATTCTATCAATTGCTTTATCTATACTTGTAGCTATTTTATATTCTAAATCACCAAATTCATAATTCACCTGTGCAGCACATTTTTTTAAAATAGCAAGAGCATGAATTAAAATTTTCGGCATTTTTTGCTTGCTTATTTTAAAATTGTTTAAAGATCTTTGAGTTTGAGCGCCCCAATAAAATTTTTCTTCTATTTGAATTTCTCCAAAAGAGTCACTTTCGATTCTGTAATTTTTCATAAATTGTGCAATTTTTTATCTATTGTGTTATAAAATTATTACTTACTGCATTCAAGTCTAATTTCTTAGCTAATTTAGCAAAGCTGTAATATTCTCTGTTAAAGAAGCTGTTTAGATTCTAAGCATAAAGATTCGATATACTTATTTATCATAAGATTAAGATTAAAACTATAAATTTTTGCTAATATAGGTTATATAGGTACAGAAAACCCTATATAATCGAAATATATAGGTTTAGTAATTAATACTTACCTTATGGTATCATTATTAATCCTGCATGAAGTTTATTAATTGTCAAAGAAATTGTTTAAGATTTTAGGCGTTGTTATTATTTCTGCTCTAAGTACATTTATAGATCTGTCTAATTAGTTCAAAATTCTCAACAATTTTTATTGTATCACTTTATGATGACTTTTTCCTTAAATTAATCGATGTAATAAAATAATAAAAGTTTATAATTTCAATATTTAAATTGAAGTCTTAAAAAGATTTATGTAATGAATGAAAAATTATAGAAGCAGCATTTGCAACATTAAGACTTTCTACACTCTTCGAAATAGGTATTTTAGCTAAATAATCACATGTTTCTTTAACTAATCTTCGCATACCTTTATCTTCTGCGCCAAATACTAATGCTATTTTGTCGGAAATGAATTTATCAGTAAAGTATTCATTCGCATAACCTGTTACTCCGATAATCCAAAAGCCACGTTTTTTAAGATAATTCATATATGAGCATAAGTTAGTTACCTTAATGATAGGTATTAATTCTAAAGTGCCGCATGCTGCTTTCGCAATGCTACCGCTTTCATTTGGAGAATTATCTTGAGGTAATATTATAGCATTTATATAAAAAGCAGCTGCACTGCGAATAATTGCTCCAATATTCTGTGTATCTGTTATTTGATCTAAAATCACAATTTTACATTGAGGGTTATTGATATCTATGTCGTCTAGATTATAAGAAAAAATTGGTCTTACTTTTGCAGCTATGCCTTGATGCGTTTGGTGTTTCAGTAATTTAGATATAATATAGTTATTAACAATTTCATAAGGTCTAGTACCTATTAATTTTTTATTTATATCAAAAATTTCCCTAGTGCATAAAATATTTTCAATTTGACGTTTTGGATTATTGATCGCAGAAAATACAGGATGTTTCCCATACATATAATAACTATTTTGATAATTAAGCTGTTTATTTTGCATCTTATTGAACACCATCATTAATTTGTTCTTGACAGAAATTACTATTTATTATAGAAAGTTACAACTAAATAAATGTGCAAGCTGCTATTTGTTTATTTGATGATTCGGCAAAGTTTATTAAGTCCTAATACTATATTTGTATTTTACAGTAAATTACTCTATTTAATACAGTAAAGTTTTTTAGGAGGGGTGGCCGAGTGGTCAATGGCAGCAGACTGTAAATCTGCCCGCGTAAGCGTTCGAAGGTTCGAATCCTTCTCCCTCCACCACTTAATGGTTTAGGGAAATATATCTATTTAACAGATATATTAATTTATATGTTATTTTTTTATAAATGAATTATATTTATTAATAGTGTCCAAATGCGGGTGTAACTCAATGGTAGAGTTCCAGCCTTCCAAGCTGGCTGTGTGGGTTCGATTCCCATCATCCGCTCCAGAGTAGTGGTAACAAATAAATTTAGCAAAGAAATGCACTTTAAAACTTGTATTAAACCTAAAAATTGTAGAGAGTAATAACTATGGCAAAAGCAAAATTTGAACGTACTAAACCACATGTTAATATAGGTACTATTGGTCACGTAGATCACGGCAAAACTTCCTTAACCGCAGCAATCACTATAATACTTGCTAAGACAGGTGGAGCAAAAGCGACAGCGTATGATCAAATTGATGCTGCTCCTGAAGAAAAAGAAAGAGGTATTACTATTTCTACTGCACACGTAGAATATGAGACTAATAATAGACACTATGCACACGTAGATTGTCCTGGACATGCTGATTATGTAAAAAATATGATAACCGGTGCCGCTCAGATGGATGGTGCAATATTAGTGGTTTCTGCTGCTGATGGGCCTATGCCTCAAACTCGAGAGCATATATTACTGGCAAAACAGGTAGGTGTACCTGCTATGGTAGTATTTTTGAATAAAGTGGATATGGTTGATGATCCTGATCTATTAGAGCTAGTCGAGATGGAAGTACGCGAATTATTATCAAAATATGGTTTTCCTGGTAATGAAATACCTATTATTAAAGGTTCTGCACTTCAAGCTTTAGAAGGAAAGCCTGAAGGTGAAAAAGCTATTAATGAGTTAATGAATGCAGTAGATAGCTATATACCTCAGCCTATAAGAGCTACAGATAAACCTTTTTTAATGCCAATAGAAGATGTATTCTCTATTTCAGGCAGAGGTACTGTTGTAACTGGTAGAGTGGAGTCAGGCATAATTAAGGTAGGGGAAGAAATTGAAATAGTAGGTCTAAAAAATACGCAAAAAACGACTTGTACAGGTGTAGAAATGTTCAGAAAATTACTTGATGAAGGACAATCTGGGGATAATGTTGGTATATTATTACGTGGTACAAAAAGAGAGGAAGTAGAAAGAGGACAAGTACTTGCAAAACCTGGTAGCATAAAACCGCATGATAAGTTTGAAGCTGAAGTGTATGTGCTGAGTAAAGAGGAAGGCGGACGTCATACCCCGTTTACTAATGATTATCGCCCACAGTTCTATTTTAGAACAACAGATGTTACCGGTACAATAAAATTGCCTTTTGATAAGCAGATGGTTATGCCTGGAGATAATGCTACTTTTTCAGTAGAATTAATTAAGCCGATTGCTATGCAGGAAGGGTTAAAATTCTCTATACGTGAAGGTGGTAGAACAGTAGGAGCCGGTGTAGTCACTAGAATAAATAATTAATTTATTTTATAAATACCTATTATTTAAAAATAATAGGTATTTATATTTTACTATCTAAAAAACATCTTGCTGTTTAAATATTAGGTTTAATGAATGAAAAATAAAATCAAAATTCGTTTAAAGTCGTTTGATCACCGTAGTCTTGACCAAGCTACAAAAGAGATAGTTAGTGCTGTTAAAAGAACGTTTGCTACTATTAATGGTCCTATTCCTTTACCTAGAAAAATTGAAAGATTTACCGTCAATAGATCTCCTCATGTACATAAAAAGTCAAGAGAGCAATTTGAAATTAGAAAGCATAAAAGATTATTAGTTATAGATGATCCGAATCCAGCGGTTGTTGATGCGTTAAGTAAAGTTGATTTAGCAGCAGGTGTTGATGTAGTGATTGAATTAGAAAATGGGGAATAAATGAGAACCGGTATAATTGCTCAAAAAATTGGTATGACTAGTGTTTTTAATGATAAAGGAGAACGCATCTCTTTAACATTAGTAAAAGTTGATGGTTGTCAAGTGGTAGGGCATAAAACTCTAGCAAAACATGGATACAATGCTTTGGTTATAGGTGTAAAAGATCAAAAAATATCTAGAGTTACTAAACCTATGAAACAAGTTTTTGCTAATGCTAAAATATCTCCTAAAACTAAATTAAAAGAATTTAGAATTTCTGAAGATAATTTCATTGATATCGCATCAATTCTAGAAGTAGACCATTTTAGTGTAGGGCAATTTGTTGATATAACTGCAACTACTATAGGTAAAGGGTTTGCTGGTAGTATGAAAAGACATAATTTTAGAGGTCTTGAGGCTTCACATGGTGTTTCTATATCACATCGTTCACACGGTTCTACAGGACAAAGGCAAGATCCAGGTAAGGTTTTTAAAGGAAAAAAAATGGCTGGTCATATGGGGTGTAATCAAGTTACTATCCAAAATTTAAAAATATTTGCTATTGATACAAATCGTAAGCTGATTATGATTCAGGGTAGTATACCTGGTCACAAAAATTCGTATCTTTTAGTAAAAGATGCTATAAAAAAGGCTTCAATAACTATCTAATGAATATTTAGAGATTGTGATATTGTGTGAATGTAAAAGCTTTTTTATCAATAAGGTATTTACATGAATAACTATGAAAAAATATTTTATGATTTATAGTATAAAAAATTATCAGAAGATTATTTAATAATAATTTCTTAGATATATTTATTGAGATTGAGGATTTAAAATTAACAAAGCGCCATGCAATATTAAATGATATAACAGTTTTGTATAAAACTGCATAAGGTTAAATAAAGATGAAAACTAAAATATTAAGTCTTGCTAATGAAGAAGTTGGTGAGATTACTTTAAATAAAGATATATTCGCTGTTGAGTTTATCAGAGATGATATAATAAAGCAGGTTATCGATTGGCAGAGAGCTAAAGCAATGTCCGGTAACCATAAAACTAAAACAGTATCAGAAGTATCAGGCACAACAAAAAAACCTTTTAAGCAAAAAGGTACAGGCAATGCACGACAAGGTTCTCTTAGGTCTATACAGATGCGTGGTGGTGGTATATCACATGGTCCTAAGGTACGGAGTCATGCAATAAAATTACCTAAAAAAGTACGAAAACTTGGTTTAATTCATGCTTTATCTGAGAAATGTGCTGCAGGAAAATTATTAATAATAAATTCTTTAAAGTTAGAGAAGCCTAAAACGTCTGTTCTTGTAAATTTATTAAATAAATTTCAAGGTCAGAGTTTTTTTATAATTGATGGAAATAAAGTAGATACTAATTTTTCTTTAGCTACAAAAAATATTTATAATACGTTGATTGTTCCACAAATAGGAGCGAATGTTTATGATATCATACGACATGAGTATGTACTCTTATCACAAGAAGCTGTGAGCTTTTTAGAAGAGAGGTTAAGATGAGTGTATATAAATACTACGATTTAATTAAAAAACCTATTATTACAGAAAAAACTACAAGTATTTCTGAGCAAAATAAATATACTTTTTATGTAAATAAGTTTGCTAAAAAATTGACCATTAAAAAGGCTATAGAAGCAATATTTAAAGTAAAAGTAAAAAAAGTAAATATTTTAAATATTCAGGGTAAGAAAAAAAGATTTAAAGGAATTATAGGGACTCAAATCAATCAAAAAAAAGCTATTGTTACATTAGAAAAAGACCATAATATAGATTATGCTGGAGGAATTAAATAAATGGCTTTAAAAAATTTTAATCCAATTACTCCTTCTCTTAGAGAGCTAGTTCAAGTTGATAAAACTAATTTATGGAAAGGTAGACCTTTAAAATCTTTGACTAAAGGTATGTCAAAAACTGGTGGACGCAATCAGCAAGGAAGAATTACTTCTTGGCATAGAGGTGGTGGGCACAAAAAATTATATCGTGTTATTGATTTTAAAAGAAAGAAAATAGATATTTTTGCTGTTGTTGAAAGAATAGAGTATGATCCTAATAGGACTGCTTTTATTGCTTTAATAAAATACGATGATGGAGAATATTCTTATATTTTAGCACCGCAAAAATTATCTATAGGTGATAGAGTAATTTCAAGTCAAGCTGCTGATATCAAAATAGGCAATTGTTTACCTTTAAAATCCATTCCGATCGGCACTACTTTACATAACGTTGAAATGAAAGTTGGCAAGGGTGGACAGATTGCACGGTCTGCAGGTACTTCAGTAGAATTAGTTGGTAAAGATTCAGGATACGCTCAGATTAAATTAAGATCAGGTGAATTTAGACTAGTACCTTTAGATTGTAAAGCTACTATAGGTAGTATATCTAATCCAGATCAAAAAAATATTAATTTAGGCAAAGCAGGTAGAAATAGATGGCTTGGTTGGAGGCCACATGTTAGAGGTGTAGCAATGAATCCTATTGATCACCCTCATGGAGGTGGTGAAGGTAAAACTTCAGGAGGTCGTCATCCTGTTACTCCTTGGGGATTCTCAACTAAGGGTAAAAAGACGCGTAAAAATAAGCGCACTTCAAAATTTATTGTAAAAAAAAGAAAATAGATTTTAAATTAATTAGGTATTAATATGGCACGTTCAATATGGAAAGGGCCTTTTGTGGATGGTTATTTAATAAAAAAAGTTCAAAAATTAATGAAATCAGGTAAATCTGAAATGATTAAAACTTGGTCTAGAAGATCAACGATTTTACCTCTTTTTGTAGGATTTACCTTTTCTGTCCATAATGGAAATAAATTTATCCCGGTTTATATAAATGAAGAAATGGTTGGAAGAAAATTAGGTGAGTTTGCTCCTACTAGAACATTTCATGGTCATGGAGCTGATAAAAAAGTTAAAAGAAAATAAAGATTTGTATGATACAGGAAAATAAAAATTTTGCTACAGCAAAAGCTAAGTCTATTAGAGTAAGTCCAAGGAAGCTTAATTTAGTTGCCTCCTTTATTAGAAATATGAAAGTATCTGAAGCATTAATACAATTAACTTTTTCTCCTAAAAGAATTGCAAAAATTGTAAAAGATTGTTTACGATCTGCTGTTGCAAATGCTGAAAATAATTTAGGTTTAGACATAGATAGGTTAATTATTACTAAAGCTACTGTAGGTAAGTCGGTCGTAATGAAAAGGATTATGCCGAGAGCAAAAGGAAGAGCAACTAGAATAAATAAGTTTTTTAGTAATCTTGATATAACTGTTACAGAAAAAGAGGATAATTAAAATGGGGCAGAAAGTTTGTGCGCATGGTTTTAGAGTTGGACCTACTTTAATTAAAGATTGGGATTCAATCTTATATGCAGAAAAACATTATAAAACTCTTTTTATACAAGACCTCAAAATTAGAGATTTAATAAATAAGTGGTTTAATCAAGCGCAAATTAGTAGAGTTTTAATCGAACGTCCTTCTAACAAAAGTATTATAATTAATATTAATGCAAAAAAACCAAATATTATTATAGGTAAAAATGGTAGTGAGATTGATAAGCTAAAAAAAGCTATAGAGAATATGACTTTTTTAAAGGAAGTTTATATAAATATTCATGAGGTTAGAAAATTTAATATAGATGCTGCTATAGTAGCTCAAACTATAGCAGCGCAGCTTGAAAAAAGAGTTTCTTTTAGAAAAGCTATGAAAACAGCAATTCAGGCTTCATTTAAGCAAGGTGGACAGGGTATAAGAGTAAGTTGTTCAGGGCGCCTTGGTGGTGCTGAGATTGCTAGAACTGAGTGGTATATAGAAGGTAGAATGCCATTACATACTTTAAGAGCTGATATTGATTATTCAACAGCTGAGGCTATAACAACTTATGGGGTTATAGGTGTTAAAGTGTGGATTTATAAAGGTGAATATAAAGAAAATAAAAGATATAATTAATTTTAAGTATTCAAATGTTAGCTCCAAAAAAACAAAAATTTAGAAAAGCTCATAAAGGTAGAGTTATGTCAAAAGCAAAAGCAGGGATGACACTTGCTTTTGGATCATTTGGCCTCAAATCTATAGATGGTTGGCGTGTTACTGCAAGACAAATAGAAGCAGGAAGAAAAGCTGCTACTAGATGTATGAAAAGACAAGGTAGATTATGGATTCGAATTTTTCCGGATGTGCCAGTTTCTAAGAAGCCTGCTGAGGTAAGAATGGGTAAAGGTAAAGGTGCACCTGAATTTTTTGCAGTTAGAGTTTCGCCTGGAAGAATTATGTTTGAAATTGAAGGAGTAGAAGAAAATATTGCACTTAGAGCTTTGGAACTTGCAAGTGCCAAATTACCTGTTAGAACAAGGATAGTGAGACGTTATGAATGATTTAAAATTATTAAGGAGTAAGTTATCTACTGAAACAATAGAAGAGCTTTATAAAAACCTTAATCTTTTAAAAAAAGAATTGTTTAATTTAAGATTTCAACAAGCTTTAGGAGAATTAAAAAATACTAGTAGGTTTTCGTTAGTAAAAAAGTCTATAGCACGTATTAAAACTGAGTTAACAAAAAGATCTAATAGTGAGGAATATTAAAATGCCGAAAAGAGTGTTACAAGGCGTGGTTATAAGTTCAAAAACTGATAAGACAGTTACAGTAAAAGTAGAAAGAAAGTTTAAGCATCCTATTTATAAAAAATTTGTGAAAGTATCTAAAAAATATGCTGCTCATGATATAGAAAATAAATATAGAGAAGGAGATAAAGTTAGTATAGTTGAAAGCCGTCCTATCTCAAAAACAAAAACATGGGTAGTAGTAAATGTGGAATAACCTTTGACTTAATAATGTAGATTGTTTATTTTAACTCTCGTGTATAAAAGGAAGTAGTTTATGATTCAAATGCAGAGCATTTTAGAAGTTGCAGATAATTCTGGTGCTAAAAAAGTTATGTGTATTAAAGTTTTAGGTGGTTCTCACCATATGATGGCAAAGCTTGGTGATGTTATAGTCGTGTCTATTAAAGAAGCTATACCAGGTGGTAAGGTTAAAAAAGGTGATGTTTATAAAGGTGTGATCGTTCGTACAAAGACAGGAGTAGTAAGATCTGATGGTAGTACAATAAAATTTGATAAAAATGCTTTAGTGCTTTTGAATAAACAAGATGAACCTATAGGAACCAGAGTGTTTGGCCCTGTTACAAGAGAACTTAGAGCGAAAAAATATGTTAGAATAATGTCGCTTGCAGAGGAAGTGTTATGATTAAATTAAAAGTAAAAAAAGGTGATGAAGTTATTGTTGTTACTGGAAAGTACAAAGGGAAAAAAGGTAAGGTATTAAAAGTTTTTATAGATGAAAATACAGTAATTGTTTCTGGAGTAAATTTAGTAAAAAAGCATACTAAACCTAATAAAATGAGTGAAGGTGGGATAATAACTAAGGAATCACCTATACATATCTCAAATGTTGCACACATCGATCCAAAAACTGGTAATCCTACTAAAGTAGCTTTTAAATTCTTAGAAGATGGGTCTAAGGTTAGAATAGCAAAAAAATCAGGAGAAATTATTGGGAAGGTAGGTAATGATGTTAAGATTTAAAGAATTATATAAGAAAAAAATTATTGAAAGCTTAAAAAAAGAATTTTCTTTTAAAAATCAACATGAAATACCGCAAATTAAAAAAATTGTTATAAATATGGGCGTAGGTGAAGCAATAGCAGATTCCAAAGT
Source organism: Rickettsia typhi str. Wilmington (assembly GCF_000008045.1). NCBI lineage: Bacteria > Pseudomonadati > Pseudomonadota > Alphaproteobacteria > Rickettsiales > Rickettsiaceae > Rickettsia > Rickettsia typhi. The sequence goes on along the minus strand of NC_006142.1, from coordinate 822,505 downwards.
AATTAATAATGCACTAAATGATCTTACTTTGATTTCAGGTCAAAAGCCGATTGTAACTTTAGCAAGAAAATCTATTGCAACCTTTAAGTTACGTGAAAATATGAAAATAGGTTGCAAGGTTACATTACGTAAAGATAGAATGTATGATTTTTTAGAAAGGTTAGTAATTGTTGCATTACCGCGTGTTAAAGAATTTCGTGGCTTTTCTTATAAGAGTTTTGATGGTAAAGGGAATTTTACTTTTGGATTAAAAGAGCAGATAGTTTTTCCTGAAATTAATTACGATAAAATCGATACAATAAGGGGTATGGATATTACAATCGTTACATCTGCTAAAACAGATCAAGAGAGTAAGTTTTTATTATCTGGATTTAATTTACCTTTTTATAATTAATTTTTAGGATATATATAATGGCAAAAGTAAGTGCTATACAAAAGAACAAAAGTAGGCAAAAAAAATCACAACGTTTACATAATAAACGTTCAGCACTAAAAAGTAAAATTTATGATAAAAGTCTCTCATTAGAACAACGTTTTTCTTTGATAATTGCACTTGCACAATTACCTAGAAATTCATCATCTACTAGAATACGAAATAGATGTGAGCTTACAGGTAGACCAAGGGGTGTTACAAGAAAATTTGGTATATCAAGGAATAAGCTTAGGGAATTAATTGGTAGAGGTTTAGTCCCTGGTGTAGTTAAAGCAAGTTGGTAAAGTGGATAGGTAAATAATATGTCAATGACTGATAATGTAGCAGATATGTTAACTAGAATTAGAAATGCTTATAAAAGTAAATTAATAAATGTTTCGTTTCCAAGTTCTAAAATTAAAAATTCGATTTTAGATGTGTTGCAAAAAGAAGGTTATATAAAAGATTATGTGATCACTCAAAAAAATAATATCAGTTATACTAAGGTGGCTTTAAAATACTCTATAAATGGTGAGGCTTCTATATGCGAAATTCGTAGAGTGTCAAAGCCTGGAAAAAGGGTATATTCTGCTATTAAAGATTTGAAAGGATATTATAATAATATGGGAATATATATTCTTTCTACTCCTTACGGTGTTATGTCTGATAGAGAAGCTCATATTAAAAATGTTGGTGGTGAAGTAATTTGTAAAGTATTTTAAGGTAAAAAATGTCACGTGTTGGAAAATTACCGATTACTATACCTGAAGGTGTAAAAGTTGGTTTAAATGATTTAGAAGTAAAAATATCCGGTCCTAAGGGTGAATTATCAAAAACTTTTAAAGGTAATATAGCTATTATAATGGAAGAAAATAAGCTTGTTGTAAAACCTTTAGCTGTAAACAAAAATGCACGTTCTATGTGGGGTACTGCAAGGAGCATAATATATAATATGGTCACTGGAGTTAAAGAAGGTTTTAAATTAAAGCTTGAAATTAACGGTGTCGGTTATAGGGCAATGGTAAAAGGTAAATATTTAAATTTGATGCTTGCTAAAAGCCATAATACAAAAATTGAAATACCATCAAATATTAAAATAGATCTGCCTAAGCAGAATATTATTCTTCTTGAGGGAATAGATAAAGAAAAATTAGGCCAATTTGCTTCAATTATTATAAAACAGAGACCACCTGAGCCTTATAAAGGTAAAGGAATTAAATTTGAAAATAAATTTATACAGCGTAAAGAAGGTAAGAAAAATTAAATTTAAGAGTAAAATATGCGTAGTGCTAAGTTAAAATTTGAAAAAAGGAAAAGTAGGATAAGACATAAAATATCAAGAACATCTAATAGAGTTAGATTATCGGTATTTAAATCGGGTCGACATATATATGCACAAATTATTGATGATTCTAAGTCTATAACAATTGCGTCTGCTTCAACTTTAGATAAAACAATAAAAAAAATAAAGAAATCTCATTGTAATGTTGAAAATGCTATCAAAATTGGTAGAGAAATAGCAAAAAAAGCTAATTCTGCAGGTATAAAAGAGGTAGTATTTGATAGAGGTGGGTATAAGTATCACGGTATTATAAAAGCTTTAGCTGATGCAGCTAGAGAGAAAATAACATTTTAGGTTATAGGTTGTAATAATGTCTAAAGTTAAAAAAAATGAAGAGGCTTTAAGCGAGGTTTTAGTTGATGTCAATAGAGTTACCAAGGTAGTAAAAGGTGGTAGAAGATTCGCTTTTTCTGCTTATGTAGTTGTTGGTGATAAAGCTGGAAGAGTAGGAGCTGGACACGGGAAAGCTAAAGAAGTAAATGAAGCTCGAGGAAAGGCAAAACAAGCTGCTAAAAAGCGAATGATGAAAGTCCCATTATATCAAAATAGGACTATTCATCATGATGTTGTTGGTAAAAGTGGAGCTGCTAAAGTAATTTTAAGAAGAGCTAAAGCAGGTACAGGCGTTATAGCTGGCGGGTCTATGAGAGCAATTTTTGATTCTTTAGGTGTACATGATATTGTTGCTAAATCAATAGGTTCAACTAATGTTTATGCAATGATTTCTGCAACATTTGATGCATTAAATAAGCTTGCCTCACCAAAATCTATTGCTATAAGAAGAGGTAAAAAAGTACATGAAATATCTGTCAAATCTTATATTCAAGTTAATAAATAAATTTAATGAATAAATGTTTCATAAGTAAGGCTAAGTTATGAATAATAAGGTTAATAATATAAAAATTACTCAAATTAAAAGTGCTATAGGCTGTAAGTATGATCAAAGATTAACATTAATTGGGCTTGGTTTAAATAAAATTAATAAGAGCGTTATTCTTGAAAATACTAATTCAATCAAAGGAATGGTTAAAAAAGTAAAACATTTATTAGAAATAAAAAATATGTAATTAGAGTTTTTAAATGAAATTAAATGAATTATATAATAATATAGGTGCTAAAAAAAATAAGAAAAGAATAGCACGCGGTATTGGTAGTGGTAAAGGTAAAACTGCTGGTAGAGGAATTAAAGGTCAAAAATCTAGATCTGGTGTTGCAATAAAAGGTTTTGAAGGTGGTCAAACACCTATGATTAAAAGGTTACCTAAAAGAGGATTTAAGTGTATTTCAACTAAAAAATATAATATAATAAATATTTACAATATTGAAAAAGCATTGACCGATGGTCGTTTAAGTACTAATAATATTATTACTAAAGAAAAGTTAATAGAAATTGGTTTAATTAATAATAAAAATTTAGTAAAGTTATTATCTATTTGTAGTGATGATTTTGCTTCTCCTTTATCATTAAAATTAGATGCTTATTCTTCTAAAGCGAAGTATTTAATTGAGAAAGCAGGTGGACAATTATTATAATAATATGGGGCAAAATTTTTCTAAAAAATCCAGTAATGATTTAGTTAGTCGCATTATTTTTACTATTTTTATGCTAATCATATGTAGAATTGGATCTTTTATACCTATACCAGGTATAGATTCAATTGCTTTAAATAGTGTGGCTGAAAAGAATCAATTTGGAATACTCGGAATGTTCAATATGCTATCTGGTGGGTCGCTAGGTAGAATGTCTATTTTTGCTTTAGCAATTATGCCATATATTACCGCATCAATTATTATCCAATTAATGTCGGTTGCATATAAACCTTTAGAAAATTTAAAAAAAGAAGGAGAATCTGGTAAACGAAAAATAAATCAGTTATCGAGGTATTTAACAGTTCTGCTTGCTTCTTTCCAGGCTTATGGTGTTGCTCTAAGTTTAGAGTCGATGGTTACAAATACAGGTCCTGTAGTAATTTTAGCTGGGTTTTTCTTTAGAGTTACAACTGTGATTACTTTGGTTGTAGGTACAATGCTATTGATGTGGTTAGGTGAACAAATTACACAACGTGGAATAGGTAATGGTACATCTCTAATTATATTTATAGGTATTATTTCTGGAGTACCTAGTGCTATTATTAGTATGTTTGAATTATCAAGAAAAGGAGCATTGTCGCCTTTAATAGCAATAACTGTTTGTATCGGAGTAGTTTTATTAATCGCTATAATTATTTTCTTTGAAAAAGCACAAAGAAAATTATTAGTTCAGTATCCTAAAAGACAAGTAGGCAATAAAATTTATGGAGGAGAAGCAACTCATATGCCTCTGAAATTAAATACTTCTGGTGTAATACCACCAATATTTGCTAGTTCAATTTTACTATTTCCTACTACACTTGCTAATTTTTCTAATAGTAATTCAGAAACTATGAGTATGCTTTCTTATTACTTAGGGCATGGAAAACCAGTATATATTTTATTATATGTAGTACTAATTATGTTTTTTAGTTTTTTTTATACTGCAATTGTATTTAATTCTGAAGAAACTGCTAATAATTTAAGAAAATATGGTGCTTATATTCCTGGTAAAAGGCCCGGGAAAAATACATCTGATTATTTTGATTATATACTTACAAGACTTACAGTGATAGGTGGGCTATATTTAAGTATAATATGTGTAATTCCGGAGCTATTAATGAATAAATATGTAATTTCTCTTTCTTTAGGAGGTACAAGTTTTTTAATTGTAGTGAATGTGGTACTTGACACTATGACTCAAATTCAAACTTACTTATTTAGTAGTAAGTATGAAGGTTTAATGAAGAAAATAAAATTAAAAAATTAAAAATGAGCTTAAATAGTGATAGTAATTTTTTTAGGTCCTCCAGGAGCTGGAAAGGGAACACAGGGCAAAAAGATAGCTAAAAAAATTGATTTACCACATATAGCAGTTGGTGATATATTTAGAACAATTATTAAAACATCAACTAGTGAAGCAGAATTAATTAATAATTATGTTAAACAAGGGGCGCTAATCCCTAATGAAATAGTTAATCAAGTAATCAAAATTTTTTTATTATCCTCTCAATATAAAAATGGCTATATATTAGATGGATATCCACGTAATTTAGAGCAAGCAAGATTTTTTGAATCATTTATAAAAAAAGCACAAATTAAAATAATATATTTTGATGTTGCGGATGAATTATTAATTAAAAGAGTCTTGGGAAGATATAGTTGCAAAAATTGTGGTAAAATATATAATGTCCATTTCTTGCAGCCTAAAACTGATTATGTATGTGATGTCTGCAGTTCTAATGTATTTGACTATAGGAGAGACGATAATGAGGAAGTAATAAAAAAAAGAATTGAAGTATATAAAACTGAAACATATCCATTAATAGATTATTATAAAAATAGTGGTAATTTTTATATAGTTAATGCAAGTAAAGATGAACAAGAAATAGAAAATGATATACAGAAAATACTAAAAATAAATTGACTTCATTAAAGATTTTTATATTATTTTCTAGTTATTAGTAAAATTTGGAGATTATTTGTGGCAAGAATTGCAAGTGTTAATATTCCTGATAATAAACGTTTAGTTGTGAGTTTAACTTACATTTATGGTCTTGGTTCAACTATGGCAGCAGAGATTTGTAATAAAGCAAAAATATCGAGAGATAAAAAGGTTAAAGTACTTACTGATCAAGAGTTAATACGCTTACGTAATATTATTGAAAATGAGTATAAAGTTGAGGGTGATTTAAGGCGAGAAGTTACGCTGAATATTAAAAAGAAGAAAGATATAAGATGTTATCAAGGGCTTAGGCATATACGTAAATTGCCTGTTAGGGGGCAGAATACGCATTCTAATGCTCGCACTAGAAAAGGTAAAGCTATTGCGATAGCTGGAAAGAAAAAAACTGTTAAATAATAGTTTAAGTATAGAGTATAAATAAATGAATCAGACTATTAAAGTTAAAAAAAAGAAAAAAACTATTACTCTTGGTGTTGTACATATCCGAGCGTCATTTAATAATACTATAGTAACATTTACTGATATCCAAGGTAATACTATTTCTTCTGCATCAGCAGGTGGCAATGGTTTTAAGGGGGCAAGAAAGGCAACTCCTTATGCAGCTCAAGTCACAATTGATAAAGCATCTGAAAAAGCAAAAGAATGTGGTTTAAAAACTATTTCTATTAGGATTGGCGGTCCTGGAGCACAGCGAGAATCAGCAATGCGTGCTTTATTTGGGCAAAATTTTGTAGTTACATCAATTTTAGATGTATCGTCTATTGCTCATAATGGAGTAAGACCGCCAAAAAGAAGAAGAGTATAAGAGAATCATAGGTATTAAATGTTATCATTAAGTAAAAATTGGAATACTTTAATTAAGCCGAATAGAGTCACGTATGAAAATTTCCCTGAAACAAATAATAAAGCTAAAATTATAGTTGAGCCTTTAGAAAGAGGTTTTGGTTTAACTCTTGGTAATGCTATGAGAAGAGTATTACTATCTTCTTTACAAGGAGCTGCTATTACTTCTATAAAGATTCCTGCTATAGAGCACGAATTTTCTTCTATACCTGGTGTACAAGAAGATGTATCAGAAGTGATTTTAAACATTAAGGGTATTGAAGTAAAAATGCATGTTTCGGAAAAACGTATCATGAAATTAAAAGCAACAGGACCTTGTGTTGTAACAGCAGGTATGATTGATACAGGGCATGATGTAGAAATACTGAATCCAAATCATGTAATTTGTAATTTAGCTAAGAATAAGCAGCTTGAAATGGAATTAACATGTAAAGTTGGTAAAGGGTATGTACTTAGCACAAATAGCTATGAGGATAACTTACCTATTGGTGAAATCGCTATAGATGCTTTATTTAACCCAGTAAAGAGTGTTACTTATAAGGTTGAAAATACTAGGGTTGGTCAAGTTACTGACTATGATAAGTTAATTATATTTGTAGAAACTAATGGTGATGTATTACCTGAAATGGCTGTAGGGTTAGCGGCTCGTATTTTACAAGAGCAATTACAATTATTTATTGCTTTTGAAGAGCAAGAAGAAGATAAGCAAGTAAAAACTGATTCTTTACCATTTTCGCCATATTTACTTAAGAGAGTTGATGAATTGGAATTATCAGTGAGATCTGCAAATTGTTTAAAGAATGATAATATAATATATATAGGAGATCTAGTAAAAAGAACGGAATCTGATATGTTGAGAACTCCAAATTTTGGTAGAAAATCTTTAAATGAGATTAAAGAAATATTGGCAAAGTTTAATTTAAGGTTCGGTATGGATGTGCCAGATTGGCCACCGGAAAATATTCAAGAATTATCTAAACGTTATGAAGATTCTTATAATTAAGGACTAATAAAAATGCGACATAGAATTAAAGGTAGAAGGTTAAATGTAACGAGTAGTCATAGGCAATCAATGCTTGCTAATATGGCTGTGGCACTTGTAATGCATGAGCAAATTAAAACTACTCTACCAAAAGCTAAGGAATTAAGACCTTACATTGAAGCTATAATTACTAAAGCTAAAAAAGCTGATTTAACAGTGAGAAGAAGCGTTTTATCAAAAATAAAAGATAAAAAAGCAGTAGAAAAGATTATAAATATTTTAGGTGTCCGATATAAAGATAGACCTGGAGGTTATACTAGAATAGTAAAGTCTGGATTCCGTTATGGTGATTTAGCACCGATAGCGTATATTGAATTTGTAGATAGAGATATTAATGCTAAAGGTAAAAAAATGTATCAGGATGCTAGTGAAGAAATTAAAAATTAAAATATAAATGGACTAGGTAATGGCTAATCATTCTTCAGCAAAAAAAGTTGTTAGACAAACAATAAAAAGAACGCTAATTAATAAAAAAAGATCTAGTGCAATAAAAACTTTTATAAAAAAAGTTATGTATGAGATCAGTCGTGGTAATAAAGAAGATGCCAATCTAGCTTTATCTGTTGCGCAGTCTAAGATAATGCAAGGTGTAAAAAAAAATATAATTAAATTAAATACTGCTTCAAGAAAAATTAGTAGATTATCAAGACAAATAAAAAATTTGCACAAAAGTGAATAATTTTTATTTAATTTGATATTAAAATTTACATTTATAAATTATCAATAATTTTTACTAAAAACAAACATGGGCGATTAGCTCAGTTGGTAGAGTATCTCGTTTACACCGAGAATGTCGGCGGTTCAAGTCCGTCATCGCCCACCAATTGAAAATTTTTAGTATATCAATGGACACATCATTCAATGTATAAAGCTTAAACTCAAGCTTCTCAAGCTTAGAAATAGTTCAATCTATTAAATAAATAGTATTTTTGCATAGTGGTATTTTAAACTAAGTACTATTAGTTAGTAATTTAATGTCATTATAAGAAAATGATAAAGTAATTAATGAGATAATTTGTAATCCTAGAGTTGTAGCAAATTTAATCTCAATTTAATCATGAATTAGTATTGATAGAGGGAAATATATAATATAAACAGACTAAAAGTTATTGTATTATTAAAAAATTCATATATAAAAAATACAAAGTTATTTACTAATTATTATGTCCATTATGTCCAATACATCTAAGTTAGAAAATCATTATAATAAGTTGTTAAAAGATATCATGCTTAAAACATTAGAGCAGAATAAAACTGTAGAAACCTATTTAATACAACAAGATTTTAGTAGTGCTTTAGATGAACTCCAACAAATAAACGAAAAGCTTGCAGAATATTGTAAAGTTTTTACATTGCTTGAAATCATTAAAACTGAACTAGATGAAGAAGATAAAGTATATAACTAATTTTAAATGTTAATCTAGAATCGCTTATTGTATTAAGTAACTAGAATTAAAAAAAGTATTGGTAAGTATATGCTTTATATTAATATTTATGTACTAAATAGAAGAAATTGTTACTAATTAAGTTTGAGTTAAATGTTAGTGTGATTAATAAGTAAAAAATTTGTCTGTATTACTGATATATATACACTTATAAGCAAAATAACTCAACATTAGTTATGTTAATGAAAATAGTATGATATTTTCAGTGTTAAAGCAATCTAAGTTAGCATACACCACACAAATATAAATGTTACAATAGGCAAGAGTTTAGTAATTTAGATACTTTTCATTAAATATAATCCTGTTATTACGATTGTTTATATAGATATAGATGACATACATGGTACTCTATAATTGTGCCTATTAAAACGCAATGCATATGACTTACTTTTGCATAAGGAGAAATAGCCATCATCATATAAGAAAAGGAAATTTTAATAGTAGTATCATGATTTTATATTGCTAACATATATTATCTTATATCAAACCTAGTATATTGAGATATTTGCTCTCGAAATAAAAGTATAGAGCAAAAAGAAAAAGATAAAATACGTTAACTAATATCCTATTTCAGCAATCACAGTGTATCGCGTACACAAAATTAAAATACTCTCACAAAGTTCATACAGATTGTAAGCCTATAGTATGTTTTTGTGACCTATTGATTTTTTTATATTCCTAATCATATTTTGTTCTTATAGTTATTTAAAACTTCTTTTACTAATGAAATTGTTATTTTTCTTTTAGAAATTAAAGCAAAATAGTTAATATTTTCTAATATTTCTATGATTTTAGAATATTCCCTAGGCAAATTTACTAAAAGCAAATCTATTATTTGTCTTGATATTGTTACTGAAGAAATGGAAAAATGCTTAAATATTAAGATTTTAATTAATTCATCGTCAGGTGAATTTAATAAAATACTCAGTACTGATTTGATACGTGAAGATAAATCTGGTAAAGTAAAATTATCATTTTTATCTGATGAGGTAAGTAAAAGATATTTTTGTTTTTCATTAATAATATTAAATATGTGAAGCAATGCTGGTTCTTGCCAGCTTTCAATGTCTTCAATAATAAAAGTATTATTCTTTTCTAGAATTTCTTCATTTAAAAAAATATCTTTAATAATATATGCATTGCTTAAATTTTGCCAGATTTTGGTTAAATAAGTTTTACCTGATGAAGAAGGTCCTTTAATTAATAAAGTAAATTTATAAGGATTTACGCCAAAGCAACACTGCCAATTTTTTATAATATTATAAGCTTGAGCATTAGAACTAGACACGATAAATTCATCAGGATGATATTTATTAGAAGTAGTAAAACGAAATATATATTGCTGCACTATATAAGAATTTTTTAGACGTCTGTTCTATAGAACTTACTAGATTTATAAAATTTAATGAGATTCAAGAGTAAAATCTTTGTAATGCCTGCAATTGGTATAGCAAAAAATATTCCAATAATTCCAAATAAACTGCCGCAAGCAAAAATCGCGAATATAATCCAAAGAGGATGTAAACCTATTTTATCTCCGATAATTTTAGGGGTTAAAATATAAGATTCACCAATATTCCCAATTAGATAAATTATCATTATATATAGTAATTTGCTAGTGATGCCAAAAGTTAAATAGCCAATAATTAGAGTTAAAAGAAATGATATAAAAGTACCAAGGAAAGGAATAATAACTAAAAATCCTGTTAAAATACCAAGTAAAAGAGCAAGATCAAGACCTATTACGGTAAATGCAATGCTATAGTAAGTAGATAATAATAAGCAAATATTTAGTTGTCCCCTTATGTAAGAAGATAATAAATTATTAATTGCCGATAATATTTCTAGGATTTTTGGTCTCGTTTTTATAGGTAATAATGATTTCATATTTGCAATAATTTTATTCCAATCACGTAGGAAATAGAATAATATTATAGGTATAAGTAAAAATAAAACAAATATGTTAATCGTAATAATGGTGTAACGCCAAAAATTATTAGCAATACTGCCAAGTATAGTAAATATACTATTTATAAAATTACTCAAAGAATGCTTGATTTTATCAGCGATATCAGGTTCAATTGAATAAATTTTTTCCATGATTGGAGGTAATATTTCTGATTGTAAATAATCTTTATATTTTGGGATATTATTGATCAAAGTAAAAATTTGTCCATAAATTATTGGGACTAAGATAGTGAATATTAAGAAAAATATGCTTAAAAATATCAGATACATTATGCTTGATGCAAATTTATTTGATATTTCAAGTTTTGATTCAATAAAATATATAGCAGGTTGTAGTAAGTAAGATATTATAAATGCAATAAAAAATGGTTTTATTGTGTCTGGAATTAGCATAAAACTGCTTATAGACAGCGTCAAGAAAACTAGCAAAAATACAGCGGTTCTATTCATATTATTCTTCTCATTTTCTATATAAAAGATCAACTTCAAAAAGTGCCAAGAGTTTACAATACAAGGCATGCGATATACTTGTTAATACATGGGTACTTCAGTTTTTGTAGAACTAAAACACAAATTCTTGAAGTTCTATCTTAGTATTAAGGTTTTTTAACTACTTGTACTGTAGCAGGTCGAAGTAATCTGTCCCTAATTTTATACCCTGATTGCATTAAAGTAATAATACTATTTGGTTTATGATCAGGATGCTCTATATGGGAAATTGCATTATGTACATTATAGTCGAACATTGAACCTATTTCTGGCTTGATTTCTTCAATATGATGCTTATGAAAGATTTTATCTAGCTCATCTTTAGTCATCTGCACACCGGAAATAATATTCGTGACTTCTACATCAGCATTGGATGGTTTATGTGCTAATGCTCTTGAAAGATTATCACTAACATTTAGTAATTCTTTAGCAAATGTCGCAATTGCGTAATCTTTTGCTTCGTCACGTGCTTTTTCTAACCGCTTTCTTGTATTATCTATTTCTGCAGTAGTCCTAATGAGCTTATCTTGTAGCTCTTTAATCTCGGCTTTTAAGAGTGCTATTTCTTCGTTTGCTACTACTTGAGTTTCTATGTTAAGATTTTCTTCTTCTATATTATTGTTTTCTATATTATCGTCTTTCATAATATTTTATATTAGTGTTCTTTTTTAAGATATATATAGATATAATAAAATTTTTTTCAACGGTATAATCGTTTAATTTGAAAAATTTGCTACATTATTTTATTTTTATTCCTTGCTTACTAAATATGTATGTTGCGATCAATAAACAATTTTGCTCTTTTTCAAATTTCCCTTCGTGTACCGATTCTTTAATATTAGGAGTATAAATTATATTATGAGACAGTCAGGAAGAAAAAGCAATCAATTACGCCCTATTTCATTAGAATTATCTCCTCTTATTCATGCAGAAGGGTCATGCCTTATTAAAATCGGTAATACGCATGTGATGTGTAGTGCTACTTGTGAAACTACTGTACCGCCATTCTTAAGAGGGCAAAATCGAGGATGGATTACTGCTGAATATGGTATGATTCCAGGTTCTACATCAAACCGTATAAAAAGAGAAGTGGCACTCGGGAAACAGGGTGGCAGAACTCAAGAGATACAGCGTTTGATAGGTAGGGTGATGCGATGTGTAATTAACTTGCAAAAACTCGGTGAGAGGCAAATTATCATAGATTGTGATGTTATTAATGCTGATGGTGGTACTAGAACTTCAGCAATAACAGGAAGCTACATAGCATTGCATCTAGCTATTAGATTGTTGATGAAAAAGAGGATTTTAAAAGTAAACACGTTAATTAGTCAAATTGCAGCTATTTCTTGCGGTATATATAGGTAAAATGTAGTTCTAGATTTAGATTCTTTAGAAGATAGTGATGCGGAAGTTGATAGTAATTTTGTGTTGGCATGTAATGGCAATTTAATTGAAGTACAAGGGACTGCAGAGAAAGAACCGTTTTCTGAAGAGCAGTTTTTAGCAATGTTAAAACTTGCTAAAAGTGGAGTTGTAGAATTATTTAAATTGCAAAATCAAGTGCTGATCGCGGCTGAATAATATGGTTTTTCATTTCCAAATTGTAAAAATATGTTATACATTACATTTTAACACTGGATTACTTAGTCAATATTGTATACTTCTCTTAGAGTAAGACTACTACTTGGTCTTAAGATTACTGATCACTACCTATTTTCAAAACGTGATGTATTGATTAGCTACAATTATCATTTGATTTTAATATTTCTACTGTTTTGTACAAGGAGTATCTTTATATTTAATATGTATTTTAAATTTTCAAATTATTACCAAAAATTTCATTCTTCAAAAATCTCATTTTTTGCTCAGTTTATAATTTAGTATACTTAAAATTTTTGAAAAGTAATTATTCTTATATACTGATCTTATTTAGTGAATGGTTATTTGTATATATGCAGATGCTACTGTAATCAAGTCTCATAATGAAATATGTGCAATCGCTTCACAAAACAATGCAACATATGAGATTGTAGCTCTAAGAGCTAAGTATTATAAGTATTTTCAATTAAAAATGCTAGTAGAGCTTTACTTATTTATAAAGTTTTAGTGCCATTATATGAAGAATTAAGTAAGTGAATGTCACTAAAATATTGCATTAATTCATTACCTACAAAATAAGCTATAAATTATCATCGATATGATAATTATCTAATAATTAATCCTAATATAATATTGTCTTAGTTTAATAAGATACTTGTCCTAAAAAGTAACCAAGTACTAAACCAATGTTCATCATTATATTCTAGTAGAATATAATGATGAATGATAAACATAAACCTTAATATTTAAAGTCTTAATAAAACTTTTTTCTAGAATATGCTTGTCTTTAAGCTAAGCTCAATCTCAATCACAATGAGAATATTTTTCCAATATTAGTTATAGTTTAAATATATCTGGCAAGAAATTAAGTTTGCTAAAACTGTTTACCAAACGGATATATTAGATAATCTTTGTAGATGTGATGCTTATATTAATGTCATAGAAGGTGCAGCACTTTGATATGATTTACTCATATAACTATAATAATCATTTATTCTTGATTCCGATATCATGGAAGAAATACTGAATCATTGATATAATTTGCTAACGATCACATTGGATTAATGTAAACATTTTTTATATTTAAAGTATAATCAATATTATTATTTTAATAATTTAAATTTGTATTGGTTCATACTACCAATTATTGCAGTATGTACTTTCCTTGTATTATTGTTAGGAATCCAATAATTAATTATATGATTTATTAATGGTATTTCTCGGTTTTATATCTTTATGAGTAATAATCTGTATATATAAGTAATTAAAAGTTAGAAAGTAAAATTGCAAAATTAAAATAACTTTTATAGTGTATTACTGTTTTACACTGTATAAAGCCGTATTTATAATAATTTTTGGTACTTTCAAATAGAAGTAAAACTAAATAGTGGATTAGTTTAGAGTATTTTGAAAAAATATACCTCTAATAAAAAAATTTTCTTTCCCCCCTTGAACTAACAAAAATAAAATATATATAGTATGTACATTTAAAGATTTAATAATTGGAGGTTAAAATGTCTTTTAAACCATTACATGATAGAATTGCAATAAAGCCTATCGAAAATGAAGAGAAAACTAAAGGTGGAATTATTATTCCAGATACAGCAAAAGAAAAACCAATGCAAGGTGAAATAGTAGCTGTAGGTAACGGTGTACTTAATAAAAATGGTGAAATTTATCCTTTAGAATTAAAAGTAGGTGATAAAGTTTTATACGGTAAATGGGCAGGTACCGAAATTGAAATAAAAGGAGAGAAACTAATCGTTATGAAAGAAAGCGATGTATTTGGTATTATTAATTAATTATTTAGGAGAAAAAAAATATGACAACGAAACTTATTAAACACGGTTCAAAAGCCCGTGAACAAATGCTCGAAGGTATTGATATACTTGCAGATGCAGTAAAAGTGACTTTAGGTCCAAAAGGTAGAAATGTACTTATCGAACAATCATTTGGTGCACCGAAAATTACAAAAGATGGTGTGACTGTTGCAAAATCGATTGAGTTAAAAGATAAAATTAGAAATGCAGGAGCTCAGCTATTAAAATCAGCTGCTACAAAAGCTGCAGAGGTAGCAGGTGATGGTACTACTACTGCTACGGTACTTGCGAGAGCTTTGGCTCGTGAAGGTAATAAGTTGGTTGCAGCAGGCTATAATCCTATGGATTTAAAGCGTGGTATGGATTTAGCAGTAAATGCAGTAGTAGAAGAAATTAAAAGATCTAGTAAAAAAATCAATAGCCAAGAAGAAATTGCGCAAGTTGGGACTATATCTTCAAATGGTGATAAAGAAATCGGTGAAAAAATTGCTAAGGCAATGGAGGAAGTCGGTAAAGAAGGTGTGATCACCGTTGAAGAGGCAAAGAATTTTAGTTTTGATGTTGAAGTTGTCAAAGGTATGATGTTTGATAGGGGTTATTTATCGCCATATTTTGTAACGAATTCTGAAAAAATGGTTGCTGAGCTTGAAAATCCTTTTATCTTACTATTTGAAAAGAAGTTATCAAATTTACAACCAATGTTGCCTATACTTGAGGCTGTAGTACAATCACAACGTCCGTTATTAATTATTGCTGAGGATGTTGAGGGTGAAGCACTTGCGACGCTTGTAGTCAATAGATTACGTGGTGGTTTGAAAGTTGCAGCAGTAAAAGCTCCTGGTTTTGGTGATAGAAGAAAAGCAATGATGGAAGATATTGCTATCCTCACTAAAGGTGAACTTATTACTGAAGATTTGGGTATGAAGCTTGAAAATGTTAATATTAAAAATCTAGGTACAGCAAAAAGAGTTACAATTTCTAAAGAAAATACTGTAATTGTTGATGGTAACGGTGATAAGAAAAATATTGAGGATAGAGTATTACAAATTAAATCTCAAATAGCTGAAACTACTTCTGATTATGATAAAGAAAAACTTCAAGAGCGTTTAGCTAAACTTTCCGGAGGAGTTGCAGTATTAAAGGTTGGTGGTGCTACAGAAGTTGAAGTGAAAGAGCGTAAGGATCGCGTTGAAGATGCGCTTGCTGCTACCAGAGCAGCAGTTGAGGAAGGTGTTGTTGCTGGGGGCGGTGTAACGTTACTGCATGCATCACAAACTTTAACAAAGCTTAAAGTAGAGAATAAAGATCAGCAAGCTGGAATTGAAATAGTAATAGAAGCTTTAAAAGATCCACTAAAACAAATTGTAAAAAATGCCGGTGAAAACGGTGGTGTAGTAGTTGGTAAATTACTGGAACATAATGATAAAAATTATGGCTTTAATGCTCAAGATATGCAATATGTTGATATGATTAAAGCAGGCATTATTGATCCGGCTAAAGTAGTACGTACTGCACTTCAAGATGCTGCTTCTGTTGCTTCCTTAATTATTACCACAGAAACTTTAATTGTGGATGAACCTTCTGATAAAGAAGAACCAATGCCAATGCGTGGCGGCATGGGTGGCATGGGTGGTATGGGTGGTATGGACTTCTAAGTTTATATCTACTCAAGATAGGTTATGCAATAGGTCTAGTAAACTAGTCTTGTTGTATTACTTTTTGTAAGAATTGTCACCTGGACTGAGGGCCTAGTATAAATGGATACCATCTCTATAAGTCACGGTATCCATTTGTATTAGGTTCCAAAAGTTTATGAGATGACAATATATGTAGAGCTGTTCACACATTCAATGCCCTCTGATAATACATTTAACAATGTGCTGTGTAACACATTATCAAATTGCAGAAAAACTGATTTATGCAACAATGTGTTTAAAGCTATTCTTTACTTAATTCTTTAACAAAAGTCTTCCTCAAATAATATAGAATTTCTTATATAAATGATAGTAAATATTCTATAATTAATTATAATAGCTCAACTTTTGGAAAATGTTTGCAGTGATTTTGCACTTTTATTATTAAGAATAAATTTGTTGAAGTTATAAGATCCATTTAATTGATAAAATTATTAATAAAATTTTAGCTTTTGATTTATGTTAAACTACGATAGTTAAAATTAGTAAAAAAATGACTATTTTTATTTTAAATAATTTTATAATTTATACAGTTAAGCAATGTTAAAATAAGATAATTTAAATTCTATGTATATAGATTAGCTTCTAAAAGCAATCTAATAATATGCTTAGGATTAAGATCAAATATTATGGTATAGCAGTGCAGATTTTGCCATAAACTTAATTTCCTTATTAATTTTGCTAAAAATAGTAAATTAATTAGAAATATTAATAGAATTTAATTAAATTTGTTGCTTTAATTGGTGTTTAGTTATTTATAAGTATAACTATTAACTGAATTAGTATAAATTAAGGAGGTAGTTTTGCTCCAAAGGGTTATTAAACATTTAAGTTATAATTTATCTAAACATGATATTGCTGCTCAAATAACAGGTAGGATAAAACATCCAATATCAATTTTATATAAATTATATCGTAAGGGTATAAAGTTAGAAGAATTAACAGATATTTTTGCGATAAGAATAGTAGTAATAGATGAGGAAAAATGTTATAAAGCTTTAAAAATAGTTCATGAACTTTATGATCATGAAAAAGATAAATTTAAAAATTATATCCTTAATCCTAAACCCAATGGCTATCAATCTTTACATACTATTATTATAACTGAGGATAATTATAAAATAGAGATACAAATACGTGATTATAATATGCATTATAATGCAGAGAGTGGTGATGCAGCACACTGGAAATATAAAAATAGTTTTTAGTTGATTTAAGCTTTTTTCTTTCTAAAGTAGTATTGCATTCTCTTTAATTTATTTTGTATTATTTTGAAGTTGAAAAAAGAAATTTCGTAAACCGATCGGAATATTGCTTTTTGTTCTGAAGGAAAATGTTGCTTAATAAAATTATTGCAAACATTTAATAGTTGTTGTTCTACGGTTCGTATTTCTAAATAAGCTGCTATGAGTAAGAAACTTTCTATAGTTTCTTTTACTGTTTCTAAAGCCTTTTCTGTAGACTTAGCATTGATAGTTTGTAAATTATGCAGTCGATCAAATACTTTAATAAGTGCAATATCATATCTTTGTTCTTGGATTAATAAATTCAACATTTCACCAGAGCTAATTTTACCGTATGGCTTAATTCTTGTTAAACGTTCTACATTATCTGCAATATTCTTATCAAAAATTTTGCTAATATCAGCATGCGTAAGTATTGTATCCTCAATAGTATCATGCAGAAGTGCTACATTTATCATATATGATTTGTAAAGTTTAGGAGCTTCAAGAGCTGTAAAATCTGCAAGCATGATTGCAACTTCTATAGGATGAGAATAATATGGTTCTCCTGATTGGCGCATTTGAGTAGCATGATATTTACGGGTATAATAAATGCCTTTTTTAACTTCTATTATATCTATAGGTGAGTCTACTATAGTATTCAAATATTCAATTCGACCAATTAATTTTTTACTATAATTACAAAATTCAAATTTTTCCTGCCAAATATCAATATCTTCCATAAACCTACTAATTATTTAAACTTTTTAAAAAGAGTATGTATATACATACAATTAATATAAAATATTTTTATAAGAAAATTAATAATATTTTAGAAAGATATAATATTTATTTTTAAAATTTATCAGTAATTAATGGTTTTAAACACAAGCTAAACTATATCTTGATCTTTAAATAAAACTATATTTTTGTGATTTTTTTACACTATCACATAAATATTAATTTTGTTAACATTCATAGACTGAGTATATTACTCTAAATAATAGATAATAGCTCTAAGTATAAATATAGTTAATAACATTCAATACAAAGCCAAGTATTCTTATTTATTCTCATATATTTTTACTTTATTGATTTATAATTTTTTGCAATATTAAAAATTAACTATTATGAATTGTTATTATGCAATTTATTTTATTAAATATTTATAATTTGTATTAATTATACTAATAGCTATTCCGTTAATTATATACTTAAATCGAGATTGGAAAAACAGAAATATAATTTGTATAATCTATTAACATGTTACAAAAATAACACTGTGTATGATATCAATATATCTGAAATAACTTTTGATATTAGTACAATACAACAGTATTGCGATTAAGTTAGAACTTATACAGTTTTTAAATATTTATATACAAAAAGTGCAAACATTTTGTGTTAATTTTATACTTAATATTGCATCTAGTATTTAGTGGTATAGTAATATCTTAAGATCATAATACTCTGAATACTTTGAGAAAATATTTTCTGTTAGAACTACAATCATTGTTTTACTACATTACAAAGAACGAAAATATTCACACTGCAACAGTGTTTGAATTACGTCATCAAGTGTCTAATAACGTGTTAGAGCATTATAGTCTTCGCTAAAATACGCTTGCTTTATTTAGGTGTTTTTATAGTAAAGATAAACTATACTTTTGTAGTAAAGGACTATGTATGTAACACTTCTCCTGCGATTACATAGCACCTTCCTCTCACAGATATATTTGTAGTGTTATACATTTCTAAATTGGCATACAAATTGAAGGTACTCATTTTATTGACAGCACTACTTTGCTAACACTTGCTATTTGTAGTAGCATAATGATACTGTAGCAAAAAGAGTAGTATTTATTCATAATTGTTCTTGCTAACAGAACATTGTTAATACAAATTAAATACTAAATAAAAGTTTTTTGTAGTAGTATTTTAAATGTCTATTATAGAAATAATTGGAATAATCATTACCAAATAACTGTAATAGATTTTTATTCTGTATGTAGTTTTTTAGTTCACAATAAAAATTACATATTTTAGTAATAACTAATCAAATAAAGTCAAACAAGAACATCCATTCTATTTTATCTATTATTCTACTAGTTTCATGGAGTTAAATTATGTTGGTAGAATATTTCTTTAAACATTATATGTATTACCGCATTACTTCTTAATGTCTTTCTATGCAATTTTGGTTTAGGTTTAAGTACAAACTTTTTGTAGATAGCTAGCGGTACAGTTAATTCAAACTAGGATGGAGATGCGCTTTATAGAGTAAATTAATGAGATTTGTACAAATTAAGTATAGAACAAATTTAAAATGCACGTGTAATGTACAACCTTCACTTTTTTGCATTATAAAATAAAAATAGCCGAAACTCACTAAGCAATAAATGAGTATTGCGTTGGTTCTAAACAACATTATTAGTTTCTTATGTAGAAGTTAAGATCATCATAATTAAAGTTAAAATTATAATAAAAAGTAATAAATCAAATTTTAGATAAGTCTGTACTAGTCCGTTTTCATAAAATTTTGTATCAATACCTTACTATATATACTAATCACAGTTCAACTTATTGTAAAAAGTAGTGAGGTAAATTGATCACTAGTTATAAGCCTGCATTTACATCTACTCAAACATTATTATGTAAAAACTATCTTTTTTATTTTAGAAATTAAATGTAAGCTTTTACGCTATCTTTGGTTTTATTTGTTCTAAATAATTATTATTATAGATCAAATCATGTTTAGATCGTTTTGTATAAATATATAAATCTTGAGAGATGTTTATTGTATTTACGTAACTAGTTAATCTATCATTTAATTTTTTATTATTTTGTTTGCAACTACTAAACTGTCTCTGCCACGAATTTGAACATTTTAGTGAATTATTACGATTATCTTTAATTCTTGTGTTTTTTTCCACATTGGAATTAATTATTTAATAAATATATTGCCTAATGTTTTATTATAATAAGCAGAATCGTGTTACATATATTAAAATCAAAGCTCCGTATTTATTGTTGAAGTTATAAAGAATTAAGATTTTTTAAAAATTCAGATTATAATATATAATGTTTAATCTTTTTAAAATATTTTCTTTTCCTAAAGTTTCTGCAATTTCAAAGATGCTAGGTGAAGCAGTCATACCTGTTATTAAAGCCCTTACTGGTCTCATAATATCATTCAGTTTTAAACCGTTGTATATTGCTATTTCTTTAAATTTATTCTGTATGCATTCCTTATCAAATTGCTCAAGTTTGTTTAAGTTCGCTATAATTTGTTTTATTAAATCCTTATCGCAATTTTTTATTACTTCTTTCGCATCTTGATTATAGATCATAGGTGAATCTACGAGGTAAATGTAAGCAAGCTGTGCTAAATCTATCAATGTTGCGCTTCTCACTATTAAGCTTGGCATTGCTTGTTTTATATAACTTACCTCTTTTTCACTAATCTTATAATTTTGTTTCAAAATCGCTACAGTTTTTGAAGTTAGGCTATCATTGTCAAGCATTCTTAAGTAATGAGAGTTAATGCTGTTCATCTTAGCAAAATCAAGTTTAGAAGGTGATTTACCGAGTGAATCAAGATTAAACCATTCTATAGCCTGATTCATTGATATAATTTCATCATCACCGTGACTCCATCCGAGACGCAATAAATAATTACATAAACTTTCCGGTAGATATCCCATATCTTTATAAGCTTCAACGCCTAAAGCTCCATGTCTTTTTGATAATTTTGTTCCATCTGCCCCATGAATTAAAGGTATATGAGTCATATTCGGGACTTCATAACCAAAAGCATGATAAATTGCGATTTGTCTTGCTGCATTTGTTAAATGATCATCACCCCTAATAATATGTGTTATTCCCATATCATGATCATCTACTATAACGGCTAGCATGTAAGTAGCAGTTCCATCTGCTCTAATTAGTATCATATCGTCTATATGTGAGTTTTCGATTACTATATCACCTTGTAAAGTATCATGTATTGTTATACTGCCTTCACGAGGTACTTTTAATCGTATTACTGGTTTTATATCAGCAGGGTAGGTAGATGGTCCTTTATCACGCCATTCGCTATTAAAGATAAAATGTTTTTTATCTTTTAAAGCTTGTTGTCGCTGCCTTGCTATTTCTTCTTGTTTAGTAAAACAATAATATGCTTTACCTTCTTTCAGTAATTTTAGTGCAGCTTCTTTATAAAGCGAATTACGTTTAGACTGAAATATCACTTCGCCGTCCCAATTAATTCCTAGCCATTTTAGACCTGAGAATATTGCTGCGATTGCCTCTTTAGTTGACCGTTTCTTATCAGTGTCTTCAATGCGAAGAAAAAACTTGCCATTATTATGTCTTGCGAATAAATAATTAAAAAGCGCGGTTCTTGCTGACCCTATATGTAAAAACCCAGTCGGTGACGGAGCAAATCTAGTAATTATGTTAGTCATTTATTATTATTTTTACTCTGAATATACTCAGAACTTTTTTAAGTTATAATTTGATTACGGTATCTATGCAAATAATTTGCAATATATACTGTTGAGATTTTGCTAAATCATGCAATCAAGTTATGGAATGCTATTAATTGCATTGGAAAGTGAATTTATTTTCTTCCCCAAATACATAAAATAATTTACATCTATATCATTACTTAATTTCCATTCATTCCTAGCAAGATTAAATACTAAACCTTTCAGCTCTTTAATTTCAATATTGGTATCCGTAAGTATTTCATAAATTTCTGATGGTTTTAAAAATTTGCTATAATCATGAGTATTTTTGGGTACCCAACCTAGAATATATTCAGCAACTATTATCCCAAACAAATAAGCTTTTTTAGTGCGGTTAATTGTAGAAATTATTGCTATACCGTTTGGCTTAATATGTTGAACCAAATTGAGTATAAATTGCTGTACATTTTCTACATGTTCAATAACCTCAAGACAAATTACAACATCATATAGCTTATCGTTTTCTAATTCTTCTATAGTAGTTTGTAAATAATTTATCTTTAAGTCATTTTTCTGAGCATAAATAGTTGCCGTTTCAATATTACTTTTTAGTGCATCAATGGCCGTAACGTTAAAACCTTGCGATGCTAGAGGTGCTGCAATTAATCCGCCACCACACCCGACATCTAATATTTGTAATTTAGAAATATCGTTGTAATGCAATTTTATTTTTTCTATGATATATTCAATGCGAATATGGTTTATTCGGTGTAATATACCGAATTCTCCATCCTTATTCCACCAATTATGAGAGATTTTCTCAAATTTTTTTAATTCTTTCTTATTGATTGAAGACATAGTAGATGATTTTTTTTAATGTTATCACGTGTCTTGAATTGGATGACAATATGTAACACACTATAATATAATATACTCAGATGACTTTAATAATACTAGCCTTAATTTTAATTAGCTGTATATTTGCTCCATTAGGCTGTATAGCACTATGGAAGCGATATATTTATTTTGGTGATGGGCTCGCTCATAGTAGTTTTTTAGCGGCTAGCATAAGCATTATAGCACATTTTCCATTAATATATTCAGGAATAATAGTTGCAATTCTTTTTTCCTTTTTTGTGTTTTTTTTTAAAAATAATTCTGAAAAAAATGCAGTTATTAATTTAATTTCTAGCTTTATGCTCGCTGTTGCTTTAATTATTAATTATTTTACTTCTTTACAGAATAATATAGTGCATTTGTTATTTGGTGATATTTTATCCGTATCTTTTAATGATTTGATTATACTCGTGGTAGTGTTTATAACTATAATAAGCTTTATAGTCTATTTTTATAATCAAATTCTTCTTACAATTATCAATAGGGATATTGCAGTTATACAAGGCTTAAATGTCAATATTATTGAGCTAATATTTTTACTGCTTCTCTCATTATCTGTATTCGCCGCTATAAAGATTGTTGGAGTACTTATGGTTACTGCTATTTTACTTATTCCTGCGATGATTGCCAGGTTTGTAGCATATAGTCCGTCTCAGATGATTATAATATCAATTTTTATCTCTTTATTTATTAATTTTTGTGCTGCATTTAGCTCTTTCTACTTTGATTTACCGTTAACGCCATTGTTTATTGTATTAGGTACATTGATTTATAGTTTGTTTTATTTAAAGCGGTTCTTATAAGTAAATTAATTGACTGAATATAATAAAAATTGCTAGACCAATATGGTGCAGTAATATTCGTGTAATGTTTTATTGGTATATTAGTGTTATGATAGAAAGAATTATATTAAGTCATCTAAGTAGTTATTAATATTTTTTATATTGTAGTTTTGATTTACCTCTATCTCAAGAAAGTAACTCTATCATGCTTTGAAAGTATTGCTTTTATCAAGAGTTATTAGGTAAGTAATTTCAATTAGTTTTGAATACTGTTATTAATAAGCAAAAATAAAGGCTATATCGTGACTTGACTAATTTATATAGTGCAAAATTCTTCATTGATAAGATATGAGGTGTAATAGTTTTTGGTTTTACCTCTCTATGCTATAATGTTCAGAATGCCTAGAATCAATTAGGTTTCTATTCTTCATAATCTCAAGATAATCAATTTTCCCACTTGCAAGTAGAGGTATTTCTGAATTGGTAATAATTAATTTTGGTAAATGTAATAAAGAAATTTGAGCGTTAGATACCATTTTTGTAAAGTTTTCTTTATTTATATCGGAACCGGTAGTAAGTAAAATAATTTTTGCCCCGTATCTTTTATCTTGCACAGAAATAGCAGCATGTAAGGACTCAGGATCGATTTCGCTTGCAAGTTCTTCAATTTTTGTAAGAGATATCATTTCCCCGGCTATTTTAGCAAAGCGTTTTAAGCGTCCTAAAATTGTTATATATCCTTCAGAATCGATTTTGACTATATCTCCTGTATCGTACCATTCTTGATAACTACGGTGACCTTCTAAGTCTAGGTAACCAAGCATGATGTTAGGGCCTTTGATGAATAAACGTCCCCCTTCATTTATACCTGCTACTTTTTCAAGCTTATAATCGATTTTTGGTAATAATCTTCCGACAGTGCCTGCTTTATTATGCATAGGAGTATTACAAGCTATAATAGGTGCAGCTTCAGTAATTCCATATCCTTCAAAAATACGTATACCGTATTTATTAAGCCAAAATTGTCTTGTAGTTTCTTTTAATTTCTCGTTACCAGCAAATATATAGCGTAATGAAAAAAAATCATATGGATGGGCGTAATTAGCATAACCCTTTAAAAAAGTATCTGTAGAAATTAATATAGTTGCTCCAATATCGTATATAGCTTCAGGAATGCTGCGATAATTTAATGCATGAGGATATAGGAATAGTTTAATACCGTTTAAAGTTGTAATAATTGCGCCACCAAGCCCAAAACTATGAAATAGTGGTAATGAATTAAATACTATATCTTCAGGGCTAAAAGGTACTTTAGCGGTTATTTGATATCTATTAGTTTGTAAATTTTTGTGAGATAGTAATACTGCTTTAGGTTCTCCTTCAGTACCAGAAGTAAAAATTATCACTGCCGGTTTTTCGTCATCACGATTATGACAAAAATAATTGTAATAAGTTTGAGAAAAATAACTTCCTATTTTTGCTTTGAGTTTTAGAGCTGTACTAATTTGATTTTTAAAATCTTCTAAATATATTATTTTAATACCTAAATCTAACAAGTGAGTTATTAATTCATGTAAATTTGCTTTCTCAATAAATTCTTTTGAAGTGTAAACTACTTTAATTTGTGCAAGTTTACAGCAGTTAGTAATAGTCCCTATAGCGCTACTCCAGTTAATTATAGCAGGAACATAACCATTAGATTGCATAGCATAAAAAGTAATTAACGTATTCGTAGTATTCGGCAACATTAAGCCTAAATGCCTGTCAAAAATATTATTTTTTTTGATTAAGTCACCTAGGATAAAAGATTTGAATATTAAATCGCGATAAGTTACTGTATTTTTTTCAAAATCATCAACTATTTTTTTTTTAAATCCATGAATTTTAGCAGCTTCTATAAGAGATGAGAATAAAGTATTTTTATAATCTGAACTCTCAAACATCATGTCAGCCATAATATCATAAAGAGTCCTAGATATATAACTACGTCGTGCTTGATTATTTGCAGTATCAATATTAGCGAATTTTACCGGTGGTAACACTGTGATAGTAATTTTAGGGAAAATTTTCTTTTTTAATATGTTTTTTAATTTTGATAGATGTGTAAATTGGGTACCGTCTATTCTTACAGGTAGGAGTGTAGCATCAGCTTTATCTGCAATCATGCCAGGTCCTTCGTAGATTTTCATTAAAGAGCCAGTAACGCTTATTCTACCTTCCGGAAAAATAGCTATCTTCTGATCTTTTTGTACTGCTTTTACTAAAGTCTTGATAGCCATTGGATTACTTGGATCAACTGGTAAAGTTTTAGCCATACGTAAAAATGGCTTAATCCACCATATTTTTTGTATATCTGGACTAATAGCAAAAATCATCTCTTCTCGTAAGTAAGTAGCAATTAGTGGTGGATCGAGATATGAAATATGATTAGCAACCACAACTACTTTTTTGCCTGCTTTTTGAAAATTTTCAAATCCTTTAACTTCAACTTTATACATAAGATCAAAACAGATTTGAAATATTCTGCGTAATAGTTTAAAAGGAATAATTTTAACTTCAGGTATTAGGCGATAAATATATATAGTGACTACTATATTAGCTAGACTAATAAATAATATGATCCAAGGTATAGTGAAATTTAGATAAAATAATAGAGATAGAATAATTGTTGATCCAACCATGAAAATGGAATTAATTAGGTTATTAGCTGCAATAATTCTGCTACGATGAGCAGGATTCGCATAATGCTGTAATATTGCAAAAAGTGGTACGATATATAAACCGCTTATTATTGCTAAGAAAAATAAATCTATAACTATTCGCCAATTATGTCTTTTAGATAAAAATACAAAAATACTTTTTAGCTGAGTAGGTTCGTAGTTAACTGAACTAATTCTACTTGCGAAGAATAAATCAATACCGAAAATACTAATCCCTAGAGCTGAAATAAATAGATATTTAACCGTAATCTCATCTTCAAATATTTTGCTACATAAAAATGATCCTACTCCAACACCAAGAGAAAAAACTGCTAAAAATAAGTTAGCAACATTCTCATCAGCCTTAAAAGTTATCTTAGCAAGCAAAGGTATTTGTGCAATGATAGCAGCTCCGATAAACCAAAACCATGAAATACCAAGTATAGCTAAATATATCTGTTTTTTTGCTTTGGCATATTTAATCATATTTATACTTTCATCTATAATATTAAAATTTATTTTAATATTATGATTTGCATTTTTTGATTTTGGAGACAAAAGGCTTGTAATAAAGCCAAGAAAAGCAATAGTCATTAATGAATAAATTATAAAATTATTGCTGATTGTATAATAACTTCCTATTATAGTACCAATGAAAATACCTATAAAAGTAGCAGCTTCAACAAATCCATTAGCTCCAAGTAATTCATCTTTATTTAGATGATCAGGTAATACGCTATATTTGATTGGACCGAAAAAAGTAGAATGTATACCCATTAAGCAAATAGAACAGAACAGGATTAATAGATTATTATTATGAAATCCGTAAATTGCAAAGGCAATTATACCGATTTCATAAATCTTAAGAATTTTTATAAGACTCGCACGTTCGTATTTATCAGCAATTTGTCCTGCTATGCTTGCGAATATTATGAAAGGTAGTACAAAAGTAGCATTAGCAATTAAAACAAGTACATTATTATACTTACTTATAGTTTCTGAAATGCCATAAGTTATAAGGATTACAAGAGCATTTTTTAATATATTATCATTAAGACAACCGAATAACTGTATTATAAAATTTGGCAAAAATCGTCTATCTTTAAAAAGATATAATTTGTTTGTATTCATGATATTTAATAATTTAAAAAGCCAATTTTATTGGATTTTATTGGATTTTATTGTTCTGTTTTGGTATTGCAAAACATAGTTCAAAAAATACACGGCGTTGTGCTGTGGATTGTCCACTATATCACGAACGCAACTAAATACTAATTAATTAGTGTTTTTAACGAGATTACGTGAATAAATTACAGAATGACAGACGTAAGATCCACGTAGATAATACTACACAGAAATGACATAGGATTCGTAATGAAGCCTAAACCCAACAAATATTATCAATTTATATTAATATGTCAAATTTAGATAAATACTTTTTAATGAGGATTATTTAAATTTTAATTATAATATACGTTATTGCTACTCTTTTAGCATTAATATTATTAGATTCATCTATCTTTTTGTAATGAATTTTATTTATTTTATAAACGCATATTTATTTCTTATAAAGATTATTTTCTATTCTCTCATTTTTGACCAGGACCTAGTATCAATATTTTTTATTATTTTTTTCTTTTTGTACTTTTTTCCTTCTGTATAGATTCTTTTTTAAGGTAGTTGATAAATTAGCAAATTTAGCAAGTGATTTGACTTTCTGGAGCACTTCTTTTGTATCTTCTGTAGATGACATAATAATTATCTTTTTACTTTATTATTATTATATTATATTATTGTTATTTTGGAAAATAAAACTATTAATCTCGCTATGAATCAAAGTAATATAATCTCGCCTGAGTTACTGGATGAGAGAAAAAATATTGCAAGGCAAGGGGGCGGTGAAGCTAGGATCAACGCGCAACATAAAAAAGGTAAGTTAACTGCACGCGAACGCATAGAAGTATTATTAGATCCAAATAGTTTTACTGAAACAGGAATGTTTGTATCGCATAGATGTGACAATTTTGGGATGCAGAATAAAAAGTTTTTGGGTGATGGCGTCGTCACTGGACACGGTACGATAAATGGTAGATTGGTGTTTATTTATAGCCAAGATTTTACTGTACTAGGTGGATCTCTTGGCGAATATCATGCTAAAAAAATCTGTGATATTATCGATCAAGCTATAGCAACTGGTGCACCAGTCATTGGTATTAACGACTCAGGTGGTGCAAGAATTCAAGAAGGTGTTGATGCTCTTGCCGGATATGGTGAATTATTCCAGCGTAATGTTTTAGCTTCTGGTGTTATTCCGCAAATTACCTTAATTATGGGACCTTGTGCTGGCGGTGCTGTGTATTCTCCTGCATTAACCGATTTTATATTCATGGTTAAGAATAGTTCTTATATGTTTGTAACCGGTCCTGATGTAGTAAAAACCGTGACAGGTGAAGAAGTAACTCAAGAAAAGCTTGGTGGGGCTAGAATGCATACTACTAAGAGTGGTGTTGCCGACCTTGCATTTAATAATGATATAGAAGCATTACTCGAAATTCGTAAATTCTTTAATTTTTTACCATCATCTAATCGTAGCACTCTTCCTGTTCGTCCGACTGTTGATCCTGCTGATAGAGTAGATATGTCTCTGAGCACTTTAATACCTAACACTCCTAATAAGCCTTATGATATGAAAGAGCTTGTTGAACGTATTGTTGATGAAGGCGAATTTTTTGAATTACAGCCTGATTTTGCTAAGAATATTATTATAGGTTTTGGTTATATGGAAGGTTATCCTGTTGGATTTGTCGCTAATCAACCATTGCATTTAGCAGGTTGTCTAGATATAAATGCTTCAAGAAAAGCAGCCAGATTTATAAGATTTTGTGATGCTTTTAATATTTCTATAGTAAGCCTAGTTGATGTTCCTGGATTTTTGCCTGGTACATCTCAGGAACATGAAGGTATTATTAAACACGGTGCTAAGCTGTTATACGCTTATGCGGAAGCAACGGTGCCAAAGATTACAGTAATTACACGTAAGGCTTACGGAGGCGCTTATATAGTTATGAATTCAAAGCATCTTAGAGGTGATATAAACTATGCTTGGTTTAATTCTGAAATCGCTGTTATGGGTGCAGAGGGTGCAGCTGAGATAATATTTAAGGAAGAATGTAAAGACAATGAAGCTAAAAAACAAAAAATCGATGAATATAGAAAAATAGTCACATCCCCTTTTGTTGCAGCATCTAGAGGATATTTAGATGATATTATAAGGCCACAAAATACTAGATGGAGAATATGTAAGGCGTTAAATTTTTTACGCACTAAAAAAGTATCATTGCCTTGGAAAAAACATGATAATTTGCCGCTTTAGTTGTCATCATATGCTTCGTAACGAAACATAAGAAGATCGTCTGTAACACAAGACTTTGTAGTTAAGATATGGTATTGGTATTAGGATATAAAAAATTATGACAAAACCATTATTTGATAAAATTTTAATTGCTAACCGTAGTGAAATTGCAGTTAGGATAATTCGAACTCTAAAGAAAATGGGAATAGGGTCAGTTGCCGTATATTCTGAAGCCGATACTAATTCGATGTATGTACAGCATGCAGATGAGGCTTATTATATAGGTGATTCTCCTGCTACTGCAAGCTATTTGTCTGTTAAAAACCTTATTTCAGCGATTCGTGAGAGTGGGGCAAGTGCTGTACACCCTGGATACGGGTTTTTATCGGAAAATCCAAATTTTGCTAATATTCTTAAAAGAGAAGGAGTAGTTTTAATAGGGCCAAGTGCTGGAACTATTAAGAAAATGGGTGATAAAATCGAAGCAAAGAAAATTGCAATAGAGGCTGGAGTGAGTACCGTTCCAGGTTATATGGGTACTATAAAAGATGTTAAACAAGCTATAGATATTGCTAAAGAAATTGGTTTTCCAGTAATAGTAAAAGCAACTGCCGGTGGTGGTGGGCGTGGTATGCGAGTTGTGAATAATCCAGCTGAAATGGCGAATGCTTTTGAATCAGCAAAGCTTGAAGCTGCTAATAGTTTTAGTGATGATAGATTATTTATTGAGAAGTTAATTCAAACTCCACGTCATATTGAGATTCAGTTAATTGCCGATCAATATGGCAATAGTGTATGTCTCGGAGAACGGGAATGTTCAATACAGCGTCACCATCAAAAAGTCATTGAAGAAGCGCCAAGTTCTTTCATTACTGAAAATATAAGGCAAGAAATGTATAGACAGGTAATATCCTTATCGCAAAAAGTTGGATATTATTCGGCTGGTACAGTTGAATTTATAGTCGACAGCAATAAAAATTTCTATTTTTTAGAAATGAATACTAGGTTGCAAGTAGAACATCCTGTTACTGAATTAATTACCGGTATAGATATCGTTGAAGAGATGATAAAAATCGCAGCAGGTGAGAAGTTATCATTTACCCAGGATGACATAAAATTAAAAGGTTGGGCATTTGAATCGAGAATTTGTGCCGAAAACCCAAGTCGAGGTTTTTTACCTTCTAGTGGTAGAATTATAGCTTATTCAGAACCTGCAAAGAGTCCTAATATCCGTATCGATACAGGGATTGGGCTTGGTGGTGAAGTAAGTATGTTTTATGACTCAATGATTGCAAAATTATGTACTTACGGTGAAACACGAGAGCAGGCAATTGAGGTAATGCGTTCTGCTTTAAGTTCTTATATAATTAATGGTATCGCTCATAATATCAGTTTCTTAGAAGCAGTAATGCTACATCCACGCTTTGTTAGTGGCGATATTTCTACTGACTTTATTCAAGAAGAATATCCTGATGGTTTTTCTGGAGCTAGTCTTACTTCAGAAGTAACTACAGTATTTCTAGCAACTGCTATTTTTATTTATATATCGGAACAAAGACGTGCTTCATTAATTTCTGGCAATATTAATAATCAGGCTAACAAAATAGGTACAAGATGGGTAGTAACTATTGATGATAAACTATTTCCAGTATTAATTACACCTGTTGAAAATGGCTATAATATACGTCACGAAAGTGATAGAATATATATTCGTAGTAATTGGAATTTAGGTAATGAACTTTTTACTGCTATAATTAACGGTAAGAAGACAAATGTAAAAATTGAAAATATTAGAACTGGTTATTTATTATCGCATGCCGGTATTAGTGTAAAAGCCTTTGTACGTTCTCCACGTATATCAGAACTTGAAGCATTGATGGTTTCAAAAGTAGTATTAGAAGAAAATTCTGAACTACAAGTGCCTCTAAGTGGTCAGATTGCTGCAATAAAGGTGAAAGAAGGGCAAGAGGTGACTATAGGACAGGAAATTATGATTTTGACTGCTATGAAAATGGAAAATATTATTTTAGCTGAACGAGATGGAAAAATAGCTAAAATTTTTGTTAATGAAAAAGATAATGTTGTAAAAGGGAAGATATTATTAGAATTTGCTTGATATACTAAGCTAATTTAAAAAAAAATTTGATACATTATTTATTGTGTTTAGTCCTTATATACATACTTACTTGTAAATTGTATTTTTAATTTTTAAATGAAACTGGTATATCTATAATCAATAATATCTATTAAATCAAAATTTTCTCATAAAATACTAAAGTAATTATCTTCCTCAAATAAATAAATCTTATTTCTGCTTCGAGAATATTATTCCATTCAGTTGCAATTTTTTTCAATACCCAATATATCAAACAATGATTTATTAGTCTTATTAGACAATTTTAGCATTAATAATATTATGTTTTGTAATAATGAAAGTTTGTATATATTTAAATATATTATAACTTCTGGATATTTATCAAGATTAGTTACGGCAATTAAAGAAAGTACTTTGATAGAGTCATATTTCATAGTTTTTATAAATTTTTGTTATTAATATTCTTATATTGTTATACAAAACATCAGGATAATGAATTTATTAATTTTGCGATAAGCTTCTATATTTAATATTTCATCATTGCTATGATAATTATTTATTGCTATCAGCTTTAGAGTAATTATACTTTTTTAATTTATAAAAATTTGTTATATTTTGATCTGCTGATAATACGTTTGTATTTTAATGAATCGCTCATTAGCTTTATAAATAGGAAGAAGCAATGTTGAATGAACAACAAATGTATATTTGCTACTTTTTTGCTGCATTTTCTACTAAAACTTTTATTGTGTATTACTCATATTAGTTTCATACTTTATAATGATATTCATCTTTTTTATTCTTTCTGTGAAGTGCAAATTCTAATGCTTTGTATTTATTGGAGATATAATACTCTTTCTGTAGTTCATTTAAATTCAGATTATTTGTAATGTTGCTTGTATCTTAAACTTATCTCAATATTGTTTGAGCGAGTGATTAGTCACGATATTTACAATATGAATAACTTATAATCTCTTAACTTTGAGCTGTATTAGATTATTCTCTAATGCTACTTTACTGACATAATCAGGCATAAAATTTTTAGCAAACTCTCCTAAAGTTTGTTCTTTAATAAAGTCGCCATAATTCTCAATGATCTTAGATAAATCAAACTCGCTTATTATCTCAATTAAAATCTTATCAGTTATAGAGAAATCAGCTTCTTTTCGAGCATGTTGTATGAATCGTATGATGTCTCTCGCGTAACCTTCTTCTATTAACTCAGATGTTAGCTCTAAATCAAGTATGAGTAAGCTACTATTATTCTCAAAATTTGCTGTTCCTTTAATATGTGAATGTGGTTCTAAAACTAGCTTATATTCGTTACTATTTAAGATTTCACCGCATATAACTAAACCGAGAGTACTAGTTTCCCATTCCCCTTTTTTAGAAGCATCTATAATCGCTTTCATTTTATGTGGCAGACGTTTACCCAGTATTGCAAAATTAAGTGATAACTTTTTGTGTGCGTAATTCTCTAGATCATCACGGTATATTACAGTTTTCACATTAATTTCATCTTTAATTAAATCTTCAAAATCTTTAAGATTATTATTATGTTTACTGATAATAGTTATGCAGGCAAGAGGTTGCCTTACTCTGATATTTTTAGTGCTCCTAATAAATAGGCTATTACTGCAAATATCAAGTACATTATCCATAGTGCTCACAAGTTCGTGATTTATTTCAAAATCTGAGAGTGTTGGGTAGTTGCAGAGATGTACTGACGTGTTGTAATCCTGTGTCCCAGACATTGGATTTTGTACTACATGTTTACCTTCTAAAAGCAAACAATTAAGTTGTGTGATGGCAGTATTATGTAATCCCTGATATATAGCCTCTGAAATCATAGGTACTAGTGCTGACATCGCAATAGTCATTGTCTCTAAGCATGAATATAGGGTATTATAAGCATTTTGCTTATCTGTATCTTTTTCTTTTTTCCAAAATCTAGCTCGGCTGCGCCTTATATACCAGTTATTTAATACTTCAAAAAACTCTGAAACTGCATGATAAGCTGTTTGTGTATCGAAATTATCTAAACTTTCTTCAATTTTATTTACTGCTATTTTAAGCTTAGATAATATATAAATATCAAGTACGTTTTGTGAAGTAAAGTTAAGTGTCCCTTTAAGCGCATCGGCGTTAGCATATATTGTAAAGAAATGGTATGCATTCCATATAGGTTTTATAAATAGACGAAGAGTATCAAATATCATCTTACCGTCTTTGTCTATTAATAGTTCTTGACCTTTAACAACATTTGAAGAAAGCATTGTAACTCTTAATGCGTCTGATCCGTATCTATCAAATAGCTCCAGCGGATCAGCATAGTTGTTAAGACGTTTTGACAATTTTTGACCTGTAGCGTCTAAAATTACGCCATGGCATATACAATTTAAAAATGGCGGACGATCAAATAAAGCTGTAGATAACACTATTAAAGTATAAAACCAACCACGTGTTTGAGATGAATACTCAACTATAAAATCAGCAGGGAAATGCTCTACAAACCACTTTTTATTCTCAAAAGGGTAGTGTGCTTGCCCATATGGCATAGAACCGCTTTCAAACCAGCAATCAAAGACATCATCTATTCTACGCATAATTGACTTACCTGTTGGATCATCAGGATTTGTTCTAGTAAGTTCATCGATAAATGGACGATGTAAATCATTAATTTTAACACCAAAATCTTGCTCAATCTCTTCTATAGAACCGTAAACATCTATGCGTGGATATTTTGGATCATCGGACTTCCAAACGGGTAAGGGCGTGCCCCAGAATCTATTACGGCTTATTGACCAATCACGAGCATTTTCAAGCCACTTACCAAATAAATTATCTTTAACGTTATGTGGAATCCAATTTATTTGCTGATTTAATTCAACCATTCTATCTTTAAACTGCGTAACCCTTACATACCATGATGGAACAGCTTTATATATAAGAGGCGTATCTGTGCGCCAGCAATGAGGATAATTATGAATATACTGCTCAGTTTTTATCCAATTTCCTTGTTCTTTCAGTTTTATTATTATTTTGTCATTTGCATCGAATACTTGCACTCCCTCTAAATCAGGAATCTCTTTCGTAAACTTACCACTATTATCAACAGGACACACAAGTTCAATACCTTTCGATTCACAAAGTATTTGGTCATCTTCACCAAAGCCTGGAGCCATATGTACTATTCCTGTACCTTCGCCTTCAACAACAAAGTTGCTAGCAAATATCTTAAAGCTGTTTGGATGATTCTCAAAATAGTTGAATAAAGGTTTATAGCTTAACCCTTGAAGTTTTAACCCTTTAATTATCTCAAAGTTTTCTTTACCACTAAGACCTAATTCCTTTGCATATTTAGCTACTGATGAGGCGGCTATAATATAACAAACATCATTTTTATTAACTAATGCATAATCAATGTCACTACCAACTGCAAGTGCTAAATTCGCAGGAAGTGTCCAAGGAGTCGTTGTCCAAGCAAGAATTCTATATTCTTTAAAATTATCGCCTCCGGTCATACCTAACTTCTGTGATATCATGCTGTTGAACAGAGTAATATCATTTAGCATAAAACTCACTGTTATTGCTTTATCTGTTCGCTCACGATATGAATTATCAAGTCTTGTTTCAAAATTAGAAAGTGGTGTTTCACATGCCCAAGAATATGGCATCACACGCATTGATTCGTATAATAAGCCTTTATTATATAGTTCTTTGAATGCCCACAAAACGGATTCCATAAAATTTTTATCCATCGTTTTATAAGCATTGTCAAAAGCTACCCATCTTGCTTGACGTGTTACGTATTGTTTCCACTCACTGGCATATTGCATGACAGAAGCTCTACAGTGGTTATTGAATTTTTCAATACCGAAGTTAGTGATTGCAAGACGTCCTGAAATACCAAGTTCTTTCTCTGATTGCATTTCAGCTGGTAAACCGTGACAATCCCAGCCAAAGCGACGCTCAACTTTCTTACCTTTTACAGTTTGGTATCTGGCATATACGTCTTTAATAAAGCCAGTAAGTAAATGACCGTAATGTGGCAAACCGTTTGCAAAAGGTGGGCCGTCATAAAAAATAAATTCTGATTCTCCATCCCTATGATCAATAGATTTTTGGAATATATTGTTATTTTGCCAAAATTTGAGTATCTCTCGCTCTATAGCAGCAAAATCAACATTAGCGCTAACGTCTGGGTAATATTTAGTATTTGTCATTATTCTAGAAATTATTATAATTTGGTCTACTAGGTCTACTATAATAATAGATAATGACTAAGAGATAAATACATAATTTACACTAAACTAATGAATTTCAAGAGATTAATGCAAAATCAAGAACTTTCTAATGCTCAAGTTGTAATATTTTTGTATAAGGTATATTTAAAAGCAAATAACAATTTTACTTTTGCAGTAATAAGAGATCAAACTTGAATTGATACTCTTGAAGATAATTTTTGTAGAATAACATACAACAAATACTGAACACATGAATTAATAAGCAAAATTACTTAGAAGTTAATATTTATCATTTTTGCTTGTGTTGTGCATTTTTGTAACATTTAAAAAATCTAGTCGATATTAATATCATATAGAGGCGTAAAAAATAATAAAGCGAGATACAACTCGTTTTTGTTTAAAATTTGCGCATAAATATCATGAATATTTACTGATATACTTATTAATTATTATATCTATACATTAATACTCTATACATTAATACTTAATTTCTTTATTTGTGTTTGATATTTTAAAAATGTATCAATAACTTATTCAAGTATTGTTTCAATAATGATCTTTTATGAAAAGAGTAGAATGCTTTTTATCTAATTAATGTTCATAGAATTTTTCTACATAAACATTCTAATGATTGGGATATTTGACTTGTTAAGTATTTTTTGTATTTTTGTAAAAGTTTTTACTCTATTTTTTATAGAAGTCTCAATAAATTGGTCAGTTTCAATATAATGTTCTGATTCATCTTGGATATAAAAAAGAATTGATGAAATATAAACTGAGAGTAATAATCCTCTTTTAGTGTAATAATTAAAATCAAGAGATTTGTCGCCGGCATAACGCCATATAGCATCACAGCTACGTACAGCAACTTTAATTCCTTGTATTGGGTTTAATGCAAAATAAGCAGCATTCTTACTATGAATAATAGGAATAAATATTTTAACTCGAATCTTTAAGGCTAAGGATATTTTTTCTCTTATTTTTTCAGGTTCTGTGATTGTCGTTAAGTTTGCTAACATTATTTTATCTAAATAGTCCTCAAAGAATTCTATTATTTCAGATAATCCATCTGGAAAAATTATTAAAGCATAACCCTTTGCAAAACCACATTTCTCTTCTGCTTCTTCAAGTAGATTATTATCCCATTCATGAAACGGTAATAATTCTAGTAAAGATTGCATAAAGTTTATTTTTTTTATATTGTATTCTTCCTTGATACTCATATTTAAACCTTGACATATAATAAGTTAATGATAAACTATCGTAGAATAAACCACAATATCTTTTTAGGAGAGTAATTTTAGTGATATTAGTAAATGTTCACGCAGGCAATTGTGATAATACGCTTAAGAATTTTAAGAAAAAATTACAAAGAGAGCTTTATTTTCGTAAGATGAAAGAACAGCGTTATTATGAAACACCTTCAGCGAAGCGTGTGCGTAAAGCACAAGAGGCAGCAAGAAGAATAAGAAAATTTGCTCGTAAGAAAATGTATGAAGAGTAAGACCTAAAAAATTTTAATACTAAACTAAAGCTAAAAATATTTCTAGCTTTTGTGTTATATAGATTATATTTATAATTTTCTATCGTTGTCTCATCTTTTGATGCCATTTCCTAAAGTTTTCTAACAGCTTTATTTATATCATTTTTTGTATCATTGATTCCGTATGAATGATAAAGTAGGCATTATTCCAATTAGTTTTTTTCTGAAACTGTTATAGCAATATGTCTATGCTTAGTTATTTAAAACAAAATTTGTGCTTTTATTTGTCTAGTAAAATACTAATTCTTGCTTTAGCAATATCAGCTATTGTTTCAGCTTGTACTACTTTTTATGTGATATCTTTAGAAGCAAAGAATTTTAGTACGATTATTGGATTTTTGTTAATTGATTTAGCAATTTTTTTGATTTTAGGTATTTTACTAACTCAAAAGTTTTTTTCTAAAAATAATGATAACGATAGTTCTAGATTACAAAATCGTATTGTAATTGCATTTAGTTTAGTAGCTGCTATTCCAACTATAATTGTTTCTGTATTTTCTGTTTATTTTTTTAATCTTAGTGTTAAAGCATGGTTTGATAAGAAGATTTCTACCGTGCTTGATCAATCTGTAATAGTAGCTGAAACTTATATTGCTGAGCATAAAGTACAGTTAAAAGAAACAGCTTTAGCAGTTGCCGAAGATTTAAGCGATATGTATTACGATTTAATCCATAATCCTGCTTTATTTACTAAAACACTTAATACCGAAGCAGATATGCGCTCGCTTGATGAAGCGATAGTTTTAAATAAATCTACCAATACTATAGTAGCTAATAGTTATTTAAGTTTTTCATTATCATTTGCAACTATTCCAGCACACTTAATTAAAAAAGCTGATTTAGGGGAACCAGTAGAAGTAAAATCCGACCCAACTAAAATCAGGATGTTAATTAAATTGAAAGAATATAATGATGTGTATTTATTAGTCGGTAGACTAGTAGATAATAAAATTATCGATCATATAGATGCAACTAACGGAGCAGCTGCCGAGTATAATAGCCTTAAAAATGAAATAGATAATATACAGATTAAGTTCTCTATAATGTTTATCTTTATTGCATTATTACTTCTTTTTGTAGCGATAAATTTTGGTGTTTTATTTACTGCTCAAATAGTAAAACCGATTAAAAAATTAGTTACTGCAACCGACAAAGTTAAAGATGGTGATTTAACAGTGCAGGTTCCTGAAAATGAGGTAGATAAAGACGAAATAGGAACGCTTTATGTAGCATTTAATAGAATGATTAAGCAGCTTTCGCGTCAGCAGCGTGATTTAGTTATAGCACAGAGGGCTATGGCTTGGTCGGATGTTGCAAAAAAAGTAGCTCATGAAATTAAGAACCCATTAACTCCTATTTTACTTGCTTCTGAAAGGTTACTTAAGAAATTTAGCGCTGAAATTAAGGACAAGTCAGAATTTGAAAGTTATTTAAAAATGATTATTCGTCATACTAACGATATTAAAAATATAGTATCCGAATTTGTTCTGTTTGCACGTCTTCCTGCTCCTAAATTTACGAAGAGTGAATTAGTTTATTTAGTAAAACATATTATTGAAGCACGTAAATTACTTAATGATAATATTGTGTATACATGTGATTCTAATGTAGATCAATTTGATTTTATGTGTGATGCTACACAAATAAATCAAGTGATGATCAATGTGTTAAAAAATGCTGAAGAGTCAATAGAAGGACAAGAATTCGGGAGAATAGATGTTATTTTAGATATTAAAGATGATTTTATCAATGTTATTGTAATGGATAACGGTAAAGGATTTCCTCCTGAGCTCATAGGTAAAGCTACCGAAAGCTATGTAACAACCAGCAGTAAAGGTATGGGTGTAGGGCTTGCTATAGTTAAAAGAATAGTAGAAGAGCATTGTGGTGTTTTAGATATCGCAAACAGAGAAGATAAAGGGGCAATAATCGATATAAAATTTGATTTAAAAGAACTGCATTTGAAAGTTAGACGTTCTTGTGGTTAGTAACAATGATTATAATCGATGATAATCATGCACCAAAAGATTATTAGATTTTGGTTAGTGATAATACTAATGGACGTACGCTATTTTCTAGAGCATGACCGATGTTATCAGAAAATGTACTTATATTCCAGAGAACTTGTAATAGCTGTTATACAGTATAACTAAGATTATTGATATAAATTTTTACCATCATGTACATATATAAATCTCTTTAATTATGTTTTGCAAAGTTTTTTTAATTTGCAACTAACTGATTAACTTTTTCAAGCTATTATCTAATTTTATTTAACATATTTTTATAATAGATAATAAATAATACAGATATAGTGGAGTATAGGATTTATTTAAAATGCATTCAATGCAATGATATGTAAGGCTATGATCGCAGCATATTTTTATTTAGAAAGAGAAGTGAGTACTAATCATTAGTTTTATAGCGATGATAAAATTAATAATTTCATATTATGGCTAAGTTAATTGCAGCAAGCCCTAAAATCTTGATTATGAATTTTTGCAATTTTCTTGTAAAATTTACATATTGTAAAGCATGACAAGCAATATGTACAAATATTTGCTTTGCGTTTTATAGATAGAAAGTTATGGTTTTAAATACCACTAAGATATTTATGATACAACAACATTGCTTATTTATGATAGTTGATTCTGTGATAACATATTTATTGCATTAGTCAATTGAGAGAATGGTAAATATGTGTTAGTTGCTAAAAAACAGATTAGTATCTATTTATTTCAGATTCTGTTACAAATAAAGTTTGTGAACAGTACAAGTATCTTAGATAGGATATTAAATGTCTAAAAATTTAAAAAATTGCTATTAAGTTGTAATACAGCAATCTAGTTTGACTTATTGAGCAATATAAATACTGTTCAATATTACAAATATTGATAAGACAAAAAGTAAAATATTTACTTTTCAGTCATAAAGCGTTAGAGCTATCTTCTCTTATTTCAATTGTAATTATTCACAAGATAGTCTTAGATTTAATTCATCAGAATATTATTCTAAATAAATAGGGCTGTTACATTAGTGTTTTTAGTACATAATAGAGATTATTTAAATCATTAATTACTTTTAAAATGTATTCTCTACTTCTCAGTATTAATTTTATGTTGTAATAATGATTTAGAAATAAGTTTTTAAGTATCTATTACTAGAGATGTCTTGGAAAATGCAATCCAATGTGTGCTAATTGGACTAATTAAATAATCGTTGATCTAAAAAGCTATTATGCTGGTCAATTATATACTGTTATGCAAGAGTTTCTTGCTTGAGAGATATTGCAGATCTCATTAACTAAAACATCTGAATAATTGTACTAATATTTTATATTAGGTACGTCACACTTTAACTTGTCATGCGGAAAACACAAGATACAAAAGT
Source organism: Rickettsia typhi str. Wilmington (assembly GCF_000008045.1). NCBI lineage: Bacteria > Pseudomonadati > Pseudomonadota > Alphaproteobacteria > Rickettsiales > Rickettsiaceae > Rickettsia > Rickettsia typhi. The sequence continues at coordinate 781,619 of NC_006142.1, read as the reverse complement.
ACTGAATATTTGATCAGAATAAATGGTAGAAGTAATAAATAGCAATAATGTGGATTTATTTTAACTAAGTATCTTAGATTGAGCTTGAAATAATTTGATGATACTAATAATATTAATTGAGTAGTATTAAATTAGAAATTATATAGGATTTACTAAATAATGATTTGTTTACAATCTTAATTTAGAAGCTAAGTAAGCTGATTTTCAATCGCATCAAATTTTTAAATTCCAAAATTTTTTTGTAGGAAACATATTTTAAATAAAAAAATAAAATAATTTCGAAATTTTAGTTGACAGGTCTGATTATATTGCATATAACTGCAACTATATAAAGCGAAAGTCGTAGCTGTTTTAAAAAGTAAATAATTAGATATAGATAGTGATAGTAAAAATGTACATATCACAAAAGTGATAATTTAACTTGTCAATTTTAAAATAAAACTGACAGAATCAAACTTGAGAGTTTGATCCTGGCTCAGAACGAACGCTATCGGTATGCTTAACACATGCAAGTCGAACGGATTAATTAGAGCTTGCTCTAGTTAATTAGTGGCAGACGGGTGAGTAACACGTGGGAATCTACCCATCAGTACGGAATAACTTTTAGAAATAAAAGCTAATACCGTATATTCTCTACGGAGGAAAGATTTATCGCTGATGGATGGGCCCGCGTCAGATTAGGTAGTTGGTGTGGTAATGGCTCACCAAGCCGACGATCTGTAGCTGGTCTGAGAGGATGATCAGCCACACTGGGACTGAGACACGGCCCAGACTCCTACGGGAGGCAGCAGTGGGGAATATTGGACAATGGGCGAAAGCCTGATCCAGCAATACCGAGTGAGTGATGAAGGCCTTAGGGTTGTAAAGCTCTTTTAGCAAGGAAGATAATGACGTTACTTGCAGAAAAAGCCCCGGCTAACTCCGTGCCAGCAGCCGCGGTAAGACGGAGGGGGCTAGCGTTGTTCGGAATTACTGGGCGTAAAGAGTGCGTAGGTGGTTTAGTAAGTTGGAAGTGAAAGCCCGGGGCTTAACCTCGGAATTGCTTTCAAAACTACTAATCTAGAGTGTAGTAGGGGATGATGGAATTCCTAGTGTAGAGGTGAAATTCTTAGATATTAGGAGGAACACCGGTGGCGAAGGCGGTCATCTGGGCTACAACTGACGCTGATGCACGAAAGCGTGGGGAGCAAACAGGATTAGATACCCTGGTAGTCCACGCCGTAAACGATGAGTGCTAGATATCGGAGGATTCTCTTTCGGTTTCGCAGCTAACGCATTAAGCACTCCGCCTGGGGAGTACGGTCGCAAGATTAAAACTCAAAGGAATTGACGGGGGCTCGCACAAGCGGTGGAGCATGCGGTTTAATTCGATGTTACGCGAAAAACCTTACCAACCCTTGACATGGTGGTTATGGATTGCAGAGATGCTTTCCTTCAGTTCGGCTGGGCCACACACAGGTGTTGCATGGCTGTCGTCAGCTCGTGTCGTGAGATGTTGGGTTAAGTCCCGCAACGAGCGCAACCCTTATTCTTATTTGCCAGCGGGTAATGCCGGGAACTATAAGAAAACTGCCGGTGATAAGCCGGAGGAAGGTGGGGACGACGTCAAGTCATCATGGCCCTTACGGGTTGGGCTACACGCGTGCTACAATGGTGTTTACAGAGGGAAGCAAGACGGTGACGTGGAGCAAATCCCTAAAAGACATCTCAGTTCGGATTGTTCTCTGCAACTCGAGAGCATGAAGTTGGAATCGCTAGTAATCGCGGATCAGCATGCCGCGGTGAATACGTTCTCGGGCCTTGTACACACTGCCCGTCACGCCATGGGAGTTGGTTTTACCTGAAGGTGGTGAGCTAACGCAAGAGGCAGCCAACCACGGTAAAATTAGCGACTGGGGTGAAGTCGTAACAAGGTAGCCGTAGGGGAACCTGCGGCTGGATTACCTCCTTAAAGACTAAATTAGTATATTAACTTTATATTTATATAAGTGTAATTACTCAGTCCAAATATTTACTGTCACTATCTTTAACTAATTGTTTCTTTTTAAAACTATACTCGTCTTTCTTCCTTCTTAAAATCCATTCTGTTTTTTTAAAAGTATTAAAGTAATGAGTTATGTATTCATTAAACTTATTGCATATCTTGTTGTTAAGACTTTATCCATAAAATCTAGTAGTTTTTACATATTAAAATTTTGAACATATATAAATGAACCAATTTAATTTGGTGTTCTGCTCTAGTTGTATTGTAGTAAATACTAGTGAGATCTTAGTGCACGGTGTATATTATTTATGTGTGAATTATTAATTACTTTTATATTCTTGCTAGCAAAGTACTAATATTCATTGTTTTTGTACTATATTAAAACATCATTTTACTCAATCAATTTTTATAATGAATGTATTATATTTAAAGTTTGAAAAATTTTAGCAATTTTATATGCTGTTGTTACTCATTTTTTCTTCTTTTTAGCTATAAATTTGTAAGGTTTTTTAAAAAAGTACATATTTTCTGAAACAATTATCAATTTTAAGTGCTTTTTAAGCAATAATATATAAATTAATTATTTAAAATTTATAAAAATATCTTAATAAAATGAAATAAATATTTTACAATAATATTAAAAAATATTAAGGGTAAATATATGCATTACTTAGGATATGGTGGTCTTTCTCTTGGTACAATACTTGCAATAGTAATATCATTTAATGTGAATAAATCAATATTATGGGCTATAATTCATGGGTTTTGTGGTTGGTTTTATGTTGTATATTATTTGTTATTGAAAAAATAATATATTTTGCTCACTTTCTGCTGAAGATGATTTATATTTCAAGTGTTTGTACTTACCTCATGTATATTTATATATATGAGTGGCAAGTATTTCTGTATTTTTTTCAAGTTTTTAATGTAGGTTATAAAAAATCTAATGATATGGATCATTTACGAGAATAAAGGCTTTATTTTACTTTAAAGCATCAAGTTGATTTCTTGTTAGAAAACTTATTTGATAAAAATAATGCTATATTAAAACATGAAGAATATATTTATGAATTTACATTATAGATTATAACAGATGAAGCTTAAATACATTAAATATATTATATCTCACAATTATTGAATTAGTTAATAACGATCCAAGAATTTTTGGAAATACTCTCAATAGTATTTATATACAGGATATCTTGTAGTTATGTATATTTCGTTACGTAGAATTAATACCTTTTCACGGCTGTATAAATAAATTTGCTAAGCCGTTTAATAATAACACAATATATTAACAAAGTTATCGAATATTATTCAGTTGATTAGTATTGATATCGATGATTATGTGAGTTTATTTCTTGTTAATAACATTAATGGATTTGCATATAGATCATACTAATCTATTAAAGAAAATATGTTGCACATGTGATTTACTTTCTAAAGTCGTATATGTTTATATTTTCTTTAATTATAGTTATACTATATTAAAAAATCTCTAAAAATGACACACATTAAAGTATACAATGATCTATTAGATATATTGCTTCAAGATATAGACTCAATAATGAATTTTTACAATTGATATCTATCAAGATAGATACTTTAGGAGTTATGATTGCAATAAAATTTTTTTATTAGAGATCATATTTTTCTTTTGCACATCTTTATATCTAGTATTTATTGCATAAATTTTACTGTAATGCCTTAACTTATAGTTTTTATATACAATTGTTATCGATAAATTGTACGCAATGTGCAGTAGCTGTAACTTTTTTATTGATGATAGAAGTAAATTGATGTATTTTATAGTCAATTGATTTGGATTTACATACATAATTATTTCTTTATTCTTAGTTCCTAATCAATTTCATTTAATTAATTATATGCAATTGATAATGCAATTGATAACTAATTTTAAAATGATAATAAATATTTGAATATAAGCTAATTAGATTTAGCAGCTAGTATATAAAAAGTTTTTATTGAATTATTATGTATGACAAGATGACAAGTAAAAAGAGAATTTTCAATATACTTGAAAGTATCTTTATTGCTGTCTATTGTAAATGATCAATTTACGACAGAGTTTGTCTGATCAAAATTAGAACTTAGTAAAATATTGAAGAGAAATATAAGAATGTAGGTAAGGAATTTTAGAATGTAAAGAAAGAAAATATAAATAATAATTAATCAGTAATTTATAAAGGCATACAATAATACTATTGTACTCAAAATTTTATATAAAAAAATACGGATAGTAATTCCAATATAAAAATATTTTACAATATTGAACCGTAATAATTTTTTTGTTAAAATTTTATTTCTTTTAGTCTTATTTTAAATGCTATTATCTATTCGTCAGCTCTAAATCTGCTCTTGACATTTTCAATAATTACCATATAATATGGTAAATTTTATAAGGATGTCAATATGCAGAAAATATTACTTCAAGGTTATGATATAAATATGAATAATACAAATCCTGATATTAAGGAAATGAGAACCTTAAATGACTTACCTTCGGCTAAAGCTTGTGAATATTTTATATATGCACATGGTTCAGAGTTTTTTTATCAAAATTCTCATTTAGGTTTATTAGGAAGAATTCAGTTATATTTTATGCCTGATCCTTCTTACTTGTCTGTAAGTATATTATCTGATGAAGGTGTAACTTCTATGTTGGATATTACACTGCTAAATAAAATACAACGTAATACCCCTGTAAATCAATGTAATATTGTTCATATATTTTCTTGTCATTCAGGTGCAGCGCAACATCATTTAAATTTTATAGAAGGGAATATTGTTTTATGCACTTATAATAAAGCAAGTGATAGTAATGTTATACAATTAGCTAAGAGTAATTATGAGACTAGAACAAAAAATCACTCTTCTCTGATAGAATATATACATGATAATTTTCATTTATTAGTCGCCTCAGATTTTAGCATAAGTTATAAATTAGATAATAAAATTTATAATTTTTCTTTCAGTGCTGATAAAATTAAAAACATGAAAAGCATAGAAGAGTTACCTTCTTTTTTATATAAAGAATATGGAATTTTTGTAGAGTTTTATAAAAATATATATGCACAATATCATAAATCATATCCAGAAATATTTAACAGCAGTATAGAAACAAAGCCGAAAGGGTTAACATACGCTGATTTAATAAGAGTATTTAATAGAGCTTTAACTTTAGAAGTATATAATTTTAATAAATTTTCTCTAAGAAAGATAGAGAATATGTTAAATCAGAAAGGATTAAATACTGATTTTAGTATAGATCAAGCGATAGAGCAAGAAAATTTTGAATTATTAATTTCATTACTTAATTATGATAATACTAAAATACAGTTCTATACTGTTAATAAGGCTATAGAGAAAGGCAATTTAGATATTCTAAAAGCTGTACTTGAACATAGCACTACAAATATAATACCTTATAATATTGAGAGGGTTATCGAGAAAGGCAATTTAGATATTCTAAAAGCTGTACTTGAACATAGCACTATAAAGATAGAATCTAATAATGTTGATACTGCTATAGAGAAAGGCAATTTAGATCTTTTAAAAGCTGTACTTGAACATAATACTACAAAGATAGAATCTTATAATATTGATAGGGCTATAGTGAAAGGTAATTTAGATATTTTTAAAGCTGTACTTGAACATAGTACTACAAAGATAGAATCTTATAATTTTGATAAGATTATTGAGAAAGGTAATTTAGATATTTTTAAAGCTGCGCTTGAACATAGTACTATAAAGATAGAATCTTATAATTTTGATAAGATTATTGAGAAAGGCAATTTAGATATTGTAAAAGCTGTACTTGCGCATAGCACTACAAAGATCGAATCTTACAATATTAATAAGGCTATAGAGAAAAGCAATTTAGATATTTTAAAAGCTGTACTTGAACATAGTACTGCAAAGATAGAATCTTATAATATTGAGCGGGCTATAGAGAAAGGTAATTTAGATATTTTAAAAGCTGTACTTGAACATAGTACTGCAAAGATGTACTCTTATAATTTTGATACAGTTATAAAAACTGGTAATCTAGAAATGCTAGATATGGTACTTCAACATTTGGATATAGCGGTAGATAGCTATAATATTTATGTAGCACAACGTACTAATAATTTGGAAGTTATTGAATTAATAAAAAAATATCATAATCATACTATAAATAATATTATGCCTGAAGTCTATTCTTCTATAGAAGAAGATGTTACAATATTGGGAGCTGAAATAGTGCAGTAACTGGATTTTCTATTTTTTGGATCGATTTTACTGAATTTCAGCATACGAGAACGAGTTGATAATCCAGAAAATAAAAAAGTTATTTAATAAACTTCTCTTCGGATATTCAACTGATAGAAGTTATTATCTCAATCTTAATTTTTGAAGAGATATAATAGAAATTAAATATTTCTTAGAATTATTTTACTTAATTCATAATTTAAGTGTGAGAAGTTTATTTCTTCAAATCCTTTTCTTGGAATAATAATTATTGCGAATTTAATCGCCTTAACACTAGAATCATTAACAATAATTCTCATTAAATGCCGTATACGCCTTTTAATTTTGTTTCGAACTACAGCTTTTTTATTTAGCTTTCTGCTAACTTTAATGCCTAAAAAGGTGTTATATTTTGATTCAAGGAAGATTTTTGGAAGTTTTTTAGCTATTACCAAAATAAAATACCTCTCATAAAACTTTTGTCCGAGCTTATTTATAAGCTCAAATTCCTTTTGATTTTTTAAAGAGGTAATACACAATTTGATAAGTCAGATTATTTTAAGCAGATAATTTATGTCTACCTTTAGCACGACGTTTTTTTAAGATTGCCCTTCCAGTTACAGTAATCATTCTAGATCTAAAACCATGTCTTCTTTTTCTAACTAAATTACTAGGTTGAAATGTACGTTTCATTATTTATACCTAACAAAAATAAAAATTAATTTAAATCAATATATAATGCTGTAGCTTGATCATGAAATTTGTCTTCAAATCTATGTTTTAAAAAAATCAAGCTATCAAATTATAATATAATTTTATTAAATATACGCTTTGGATTGCTGTACAATACTTGTAAATCCATCATTGTTATTTACGGCAAGTTCTGCAAGTACTTTACGATCTATATTGATTCCTGCTTTTTTAAGAGCTCCCATAAACTGAGAGTAAATAAGTCCATGTTCTCTTACCGCCGCATTTATTCTTTGAATCCATAAACCTCTAAAATCACGCTTACGATTTCTGCGATCTCTATAAGCATATAGAAGTGCTTTTTCAACTTTTTCAATAGCAACTCTAAAACAGCTATTCGCTCTACCTCTATAACCTTTTGCTAATTTGAGGATTTTTTTATGTCGCTTTTTGGAAATTTTTCCTGATTTTGCACGTGTCATTGTTTTAGCTCCTAATTAATTTATACCGTACGGTAAAAAATATTTTTTAATATTATACCCGTCTTGAGGACAAAGTATTGTAGTGCCTCTAAGATTACGAATTTGAGCTTTAGTGCGACGACGCATAAAATGTTTTTTACCTGCTTGAGATGCAATAACCTTGCCTGTAGCAGTAAATTTAAAACGTTTTTTTACGGCAGACTTTGTTTTTAATTTAGGCATAATGTTCCTTATTTTGGTATTTCTTGGATATTTCTCGATTTAAACTGTAATTAGGTATACCAAAGCTACGTTACAGAATAGAAAAGTAAATCATAGTTTTTTTTATTAGTTATTGCAAGATTTTTTTATAAAAATGTATTAGAATGTGATGCATCAATGAATAATATAGTTATAATGTTTGGATATAATCCTAAAAGAAGCGTATTAAGCGGTGATGGTACTAAGTTAGAAGTACAGTCTATTTTTAAGACTATACAAGGGGAAGGTATTTTTGTAGGTTATCCTTCAATCTTTATTAGGCTTGGAGGGTGTAATCTTGCATGTAATTTTTGCGATACGGAGTTTGAGGATTTTGAATTAATAGATATAGATCAGATTATAAATAAAGTACAAAATTTGTCATTAAATTCTAAAAATTCAAAAACGATTAATTTAGTAGTAATAACTGGTGGTGAGCCGATGCGTCAACCTATAGGATTATTATGTCAAAAGTTATTAGACCAAGATTTTAAGGTTCAGATAGAAACGAATGGTACGTTATATCGCTCTTTGCCAAAAGGTGTCTTTATAGTTTGTTCACCGAAAGTTGGTAAAACTGGTTATAATAAAATAAGAGAAGATTTATTGCCTCAAGTTTGCGCGGTAAAATTTATTATTTCTAAAAATATTATTGAATATAGCATCATACCGGAAGTAGGCCAAAGCGCCTATAATATACCGGTTTTCGTCCAATCTATGGATCAAAACGATAAAAAACTTAATGCTGAAAATAATGAGTTGGCGGTAAAATTAGCACTAGAAAGTGGTGCTAGGTTGTCTCTACAAATTCATAAATTTTTAGGCATTGAATAAAAGTTACATTGAAAATGCTGATTATTTAAATAAGTTTAAGTGGATTGTGAAGCAGTTATAAAGTACATGCACGAATTGACATATGTAATACAGTAAAAATTGTAATTTCAGTTTTTGCTGGATTATTATGCTACTTTTGTATTCACTGTCAATATGATAGATATTCTAAAAATACTTGAATTTTATATTAATTGACTCTATTATAATCTTCTTTAAGTTTAAAGTGTTGAAGTAATGAGTGAAATATTAGAACTTGAAGCTAAATCTCGTACGGAATTCGGTACTGGTGCAGCAAGAGCGTTAAGAAGAGAAGGTCGTGTTCCTGCTATTATTTATGGTGCAGGTAAAATACCTATTAGTATTTCTTTGGAAGAAAAGGAAATAACTAAATATTATAGAAGGCCGGCTTTTATCTCTCAGTTAATTAATTTAACAATTGATAAGAAACAATATAAAGTATTACCAAAAGCCGTGGAATTACATCCAGTTACTGATATAGTACGTCATGTTGATTTTGTCTTTTTAGAAGCCAAAACACAAAAAATGGAAGTACCTGTAGTATATGAAGGAAAAGAAAGAGCTTTAGGTGTTAAAAGAGGTGGATATTTTAATATAATAAAAAGAAGAGTAATTTTATTATGTGATATTAATAATATACCAAGAAACGTAACTATAGATGTTACCAATATGCCTATTGGTACTTCGCTAAAATCGTCGGAAGTAAAATTGCCTATAGGATGTAGTTTTGTGACAAAAAAAGAATTTGTACTTGCAACTATTATCGGACGTAAAGGAGTAAAAACTGAAATTGAAGGAGAACAACAAGTTGCTGGAGCAATGCAGTAATGTAAGTTCTCATGACAATAGCACTTGTCACTTGCTGAGACATTTAAATCGTAAGGATAAAGCGACGTTAACAGTAGATTTTTTGTTAAATTACTCAGTAGTGTAATGACAACAACAGAATTGATTGGACTTAGTAATGTGAAGCTAAGGATTGCATTATTTTGTACTTCTTTAAATCAATATTTCGCCAATAATTTTCATTATATTTATTAGGTACATTGTTATGATTCTTGTTATTGGCCTTGGTAATCCAGGAATAGTGTATCAATACACAAGACATAATATCGGTTTTATTGCGATAGAGAGAATAGCAAATAAATATCATTTATCATTTAGTACAAAACAAAAATTCAATTGTAAAATTGCTGAAGCGATTATTGATAGACAAAAGATTTGTTTTATAAAACCTACTACTTATATGAACTTGTCTGGTAAGTCAGTAATTTTGGTAAAAACATATTATAATATCAACTATGAAAAAGTTTTTGTGATTCACGATGATATTGACTTGGAAATAGGTAGAATAAAGTTTAAAACTGGTGGTAGTAATGGTGGGCATAATGGTTTGAAATCGATTGATTCGATTATAGGTAGTCATTATAACCGTATTAGGATTGGTATTGGTAGGCCGCAAAATAATCATGATGTAGCAGATTACGTACTTAGTAATTTCTCAGAATCTGAGTATAAAACAGTAATGCAATCTATAGATAATGTTGCTAATAATTTTGGTTTAATATTAGAGCATAAGTTAGCAGAATTTAAAAATAAGATTGTATAATATTATTTTTTGTAATGATTTGATCCTTTAATAGTTCTTATTAGAAGGCTTGTTTATGTGATTTGTTGTACTTTCATGATTGAATGATTTATTAAAAAATCCAGTTAAATAATATTAGTATTTTTAATTATTTTCAGGATGCTATATGTACTTTATGCACCAAGGCACAAACGTAATGAAAGGCAAGGATATACAATTTTTGTAATGATTAATGTTGCAGAGATTGATCTATCATGATAGAGACTTAAAGATGCTAGCGAAAAGACAGTGCTGAGTAGGCGAAACATTTTTATTTTCTTGTTGAGATGAAATTTGTTGCAGTAATTAGTTACATGAGTTTTTGGGTTGAGTCTTACTCATTACTAATGAAAATATAAGTAATCAAAATTACGGTCCTAAGCTTTAGCACGTTATTATTCATCTTGTTATTATGGATTTTTAAGAAAAATCTTGTTATTAGAAACTAGGCTATCAAATTAAATTTGATATGCACTGAATGTATTGTTACGGTCAAATTTATGACATTAAAACTCGGAATTGTTGGGTTACCAAATGTTGGTAAGTCAACGTTGTTTAATGCATTAACTGCAAGTCAGATTGCGGATGCAGCTAATTATCCATTTTGTACTATTGAGCCTAATAGTAGCAAAGTTTTAGTACCTGATGAGCGTTTACAACGACTCGTCAGTTTAGCTGGAAGCAACAAAATGGTCCCATCTTACATTGAGTTTGTTGATATTGCAGGTCTTGTTAAAGGAGCAAGCAAAGGGGATGGGCTTGGTAATAAGTTCTTATCGCATATTAGAGAAGTTGATGCAATATTGCATGTACTGCGTTGTTTTGAAGATGATGATATAATACATGTACATAATAATGTTGATCCGCTGTATGATATTGATGTGATTGAGACAGAATTAATACTTGCAGATATAGTATCACTTGAAAAGCATTTTAATAAAAGTGAAAAACGCTTAAGATCAGGTGATAAAACAATGGTAGAGCAAATAGCATTATTAAAAGAGATTTATAAAGTTTTGGCTGAAGGTAAACCTGCAAGAATTCTAAATGAAGTTTTAGGAGCTGATAATTTAAAGCAATTACAATTAATTACATCTAAGCCTGTTTTATATGTTTGTAATGTTGTTGAACAGGATGCAGCTATAGGTAATGAATTTACGAGATTAGTGTCAAAAAGAGCAGAGACAGAAAAAACTAAAAGTATCGTAATTTCTTCAAAAATTGAATCTGAAATTGCTTCACTTGAAAGCGTAGAAGAAAAAGCAGAGTTGTTAAAATGTATAGGTTTAAATAAAACAGGGCTTAGTAAAGTCATTAAAGAAGGTTATAATCTTTTAAATCTTAAAAGCTTTTTTACTATAGGTCCTAAAGAGGCTCATAGTTGGACTTTTAAAGACGGCACACTTGCACCTGCTGCTGCTGGCATTATTCATACCGACTTTGAAAAAGGTTTTATTAGAGCAGAAGTCATAGGTTATGAAGATTACATAAATCTTGGTAGTGAAGCAAAAGCTAAGGAAGTAGGCAAAATGCGTTTAGAGGGTAAAGAGTATAAAATGCAGGATGGGGATATAGTACATTTTAGATTTAATATTTAATATGTGCTATAACTCGGAAAATGTGTTAGATATTCCTATAAGTTATATAGTAAACTATACTCTTCCTTTATTTATGTCAATTTATTCTATTTATAGAATTCATTATAGTGAATGGTGAAAGAAGTTTTGAGCAATAGAAATTGTATTCATGATATGGCAATAATAAGGCGTAGAATTATTATATTTATGATACTTCAGATTGCAATTACCTGTTTCCTTATAAAGAATTTGCTTCAATCATGAAAATTATATTCAAACGAATACGATTATTTTAATATTAGTTTAAAGAAATTTAAATTATATCCTTAATTTTGCAAAGTTTTAACTTGTATAGTGATATCATTTTTTTGCATAGTATCTTATGATAATCCTAAACCTATATTGACTTAAGTTAAATAAAGCAACTTTAGTTTTTGTAAAAGAAAATATCAAATTATAAAGCAACTAGGGATTGTATAAGATAATAAAAATATCAATTTTCAAAATGTTCTAGAAGTCTTAATCATGTAACTATAATAAGTGCAATCTATAGTTTTAGTGTAAAAGTGATTTTAGTGAATTATTTGTCATGTTGTAAGAATAAAGAATAAGAAATTTTTATTAATGATGATTGTACTATGGTTTTAGATTCACAAGATCCTGAATTTTGATATGTAGTTAATACATATATCACTAATAAGTTTTTAAAATAGGATACAGTAAACAGATCAACTGGAAAAAGAAAAAAGGAAAAAGAAAAATTTACTTCAAATAGTATTGAAAGCTTTTCATAAGTGTTTATTTTTGCTTAAATAATATAGTGTGTATTAGAGTAATAAAACTTATGAAAATTATTGTAAAGATTCCAGTGTGGATGCTCCTATCCTTATTTATTTTATCACCGACTACGGAAACAATTTATACTTCAGGATTACCAAGTTTAACCAAATATTTTAGTATTGATGGTTGTATCACGCAAATTACGTCTACATTATATTTTCTAGGATTTGCAGTTGGTATATTATCGCTTGGAAGATTATCTGATATTTATGGGAGAAGACCTATAGTTTTACTTGGGCTTTTTATTTATATTGTCTCTTCAATTATTAGTATTTTTTCAGTTAATATAGAGATGCTTATGATAGCGCGTTTTATACAAGCTTTTGGTGTAAGTGTAGGTTCTGTTATTGGACAGTCTATGGCGAGAGATTCATATCAAGGTGCCGAATTATCATATGTTTATGCTATCTTATCTCCGTGGCTATTATTTATCCCTTCTCTAGGTTCGTATATAGGTGGATATATTATTGAATATTCAAGTTGGCATTATGTTTTTGTATTTTTTAGTCTTATAGGTACTATATTATTAGCTTTGTATTATAAAATTTTACCTGAAACAAATTATTACATAGATTTTTCACAAAGTAGTAAATATTTTGAGGTTTTTAATATAATTATTAAGGATAAAATCCTTTGGTTATATGCTTTTATCATTGGTGCATTTAATGGTATATATTATGGTTTTTTCATAGAAGCACCTTTTATTTTGATTGATAAAATGAAAGTTTTGCCATCTTTCTATGGTAAATTAGCATTTTTGTTATCTTTTTCTGCTATCTTTGGAGGTTTTTTAGGAGGGTATTTAATAAAAAAACGACAGGTACACGATAAAAAAGTTATGAGTATAGGATTTATATTTAGCTTATGCGGTTGTATATTGTTTGTGGTCAATGCTTTTATATTAGAGTTTATTCTAGTGAGTAATGGTCTTGCAATCTCGATGATATTTGTGCCGATGATGATTCATATCATTGGGCATAGCCTACTTATACCTATTACGCTTCGTTATGCCCTTGAAGATTATGCAAAAGTAACAGGTACTGCTGGTTCGATATTCGGAGCAATTTACTATATAGTCATTGCTGCTGTAACTTATTGTGTTTCTAAAATACATGGAGAAACAATAAGTAATTTTTCTTTATTATGCTTAGTTTCAAGCATTAGCTCTGTTATTTCATTTTACTATATTTGTATTCTATATAAGAAAAAGTCAATTGTTGCTAACGAAAAATGATATTATTATTTTGATAACAATGCTTCAATATTGTTTATACCATGGTTTAGCTTAGCCCACGATATCTAGAAAGAAACCTAAAATACTAATATTATTAGTATTTTTAACTAGATTGTGTCTAAATCATTGCATGACAATATGAAATAAAATAAACTCCAAAACGGTTACGACAATTCATTTTATACCTCTCATTAAATTAGAGATGAAAAAAATCAAGCTACAATTTCATTATAACCAGGCACATCATCTGTATGTTCTTCACCTTCAAGAGAAATATCTTCTTTTAATGCTTGCATACTACAACTACTAAATACATCAAGATTATTCTGTGTGTCTTGCCATTTTGAACTTGCTAGTTTAAAACTTACAATACAGTTTTTAATTTCTTCTAATGTATAATTTTGTATTTCATTTAAAAAATTCTCTATATCTATTTTTGTTTCTGGATTTTTTTCAACGAATGAATCAAAAAATTTCTTAATACCTGCTAATACTTCTTCTTTGTCATGTGCTATATCTTTTGTATTTTTAGCATCTAGAGCTTGAGCTATCGGTGCATCAACTATATCTTCGTTGTGTGTTATATCCTCTACATTTGCATAACTTTTATCAAATCCATTATTAGAAGTATTAATATGGAATAACTTTTTATAAGCATCATTCATAACAATTTTATCCTGAGGATTGTTTGCATTATAATTATTTATTATAGTATCAATAACTTCTTTAAACTTTTCATTATAAAGTGCCTCTCTAAAGTAAGAGCTTTCATATATAGATTTTTTAGCAAATTCTTTTAGCGCTTGAAGATTTTCAATGCTAGAATCACTCATTTCAGCATGTTTTTCTGGAATATAAGTTGGTATTTCTATTAATTTATCACCAAAAATTCTTTGAGCTGTTATTTCGTCTGCTTGTTGTGTTGCGGCTAATATTTTATGTGGCATATTATTTTTTAACAACTCTAGTATTCCTCCACCACAACAAACAGTTTTGTAATCAGCATTATTTTCTTCTTTTAATGATAAATATAAAGCATTATCTATCTTACATTCATTTGCTTTTAATAATTGCCATGTTTGCAACGTTGGGTCATTAGCATATATTCCACCATCAATAATTGTGTGTAATTTAGTATTGGTTATATTACTGAAATGGTGGCTAGGGAAATATCCAGGTGCTGCTGTTATACCTTGTATTATATCTGAAAGGTAATAATCATTATCTTGACTTTTTCTCGCTTCTATAGTAGAGAAAGTGATCAGAGGGTTTTGTTTATTATTTAAATCATAACCTGTAACTATAACCTCACCAATTAAATCCTTTAGTGTATAATCTTTACAATATTTTTTTAATAACTTTACTAATGGTTCAGGAGAAAATTTATAGCTGAATAAGCCATTACAACTCCATAATTTTCTAAAAGTCAATCCTTCTGGAAAAATATTGTGTACCATTCCTTCAAAGAGTTTTTGCGCTTGTTCTGCACTAAATAAAGGTTTTCCTGGATTATTAGGATCCGGTAAATTAAGCAAAATCAGAATAAGTCCACCAACACTTGTTCCTCCAGTAAAATCAAATACCTTGCAAGTAGGCTTACCTGTTATTTGCTCTATTACTTTTAATTTTTCTAAATGAATCTCTCCTTTTACTCCGCCGCCTTCAAGTATGGCTAAGCTACTCTTTTTAGTATTGCTTATATCTACCATAACTACCTTTTAAAAGATTATAGAGCAAAATATAATAATAAAAACTAATTTTTGTCAATAAATTTATCTCGAAATAATTATAATTATTAGTAAACAAGACCATAGTATATAGTTAATTATTATGGTATGAGATATGCGAATTAGTAATATTCAGAGTCTGAAATAAAATAATTGAATCTTCAGAACTTCATTACTTCAATAGTACTGTAAGATGTCGTTGTGTATGTGAAGTATCTGATAAAAAGTAAAATTAATTTAGCTATTCTACTGGAATACCTGTGTAACTTTAAAGATTAAAGATTTCATATCTAAAAATGATTACATTTCTAATGTAGATTATCTGTTATCCTATTATAAATAATGAAAAATATTAAGTCACGTCTCTTCATAAGAAAGATCGTAAACATCTTTTGTTAAGCAATAAACTTGATATTAGTTATATTAATACCACTAAATGATTAGCACTGAAATTTTACTTATGTTTAATATTATAGAGTAGAGATTTTTTTAAATCTGTATAAATCTGGAACATTAACTGTAGATAATATGTTTAGTCTAAGTAAATTTATAGATTCTAAAAAACTATTTTTAATAAGTATCTTAATAAATTATTTAAAGATTATAACAAAGAAAATGATCAATCATAAAGTTATTGCACTGTGTATGAAATAAAAATTCTCTTCCTAAAATATTTACAATATCATGTGGTTTACTGCTGTATCTTTAAGTAAATAATTATTACCAAAAAAAGTAATATCAAATTTAAGTAATAATTCATTAAATTTAAAAATCTAATTCTAAAGAATAATAAGTATTTTATTAAATAACTTTAATTACTTTTTAAAACTCTAATGCTATAATAGGTCTTATTACTAATGCAAAAACATTTAAAGCCAAGCATAATCAATTTGCTTATAACATTAAACAAAAAGTGATAGAACATATATTTGAAGTTATAAAAAATAAAAAGCTTTACAAGCTATTGATATATAAGCACTACCGCGTAATTTAACTATTTTGTTCAAAAGCTAACATATTGATTAATATACTTTGATATATAGAAACAATGCAACATTACAGCTTCGATGTTTTTCTCACACTTATTTTTAAAATAGTATATTTCTCAAATAAGATGTTGCGCATATATCCTACAGAGCATACCGTTACTCTCAAGTAAGCGGTATAATTCAATTAAAACAGTGTTGTATTATATGAGTTGATATTACAATATGTAATGGTGCTTCTATTACTGATCAAATCTTCAATGAAGTTTGATAAAAAACATGGATAATATACATTATATCAAATATTTTTTAGAATATTAATAAACTAGAACACTGTCCTTACAAATTTGTTAAATTCATTACTGAAAGAAAATAATATAGTACAATGCAATTTAAAATTCGAAAAAACTAAATTACATCAAAAAGATTTTTTTAATATTTCAAGGATTTTATTTAAGTTACTTGGTACTAAAAATTTTGTCTAAAATCTTACACATTTTAGTGCTAAAGTAAAATTATTGTATAGTATTGATTACCTTATATTAATAATTTATTAAAAGATATTATCAAAAATTTAATTAAACTGTGTAAATAACTGCTACAATATTATCCAAACTAATCGGAGCACATACTATAATAGTATAAGATTATAGTCTTTTTGTGGTTAAAGATTTAATCATTTATGCAAGAATAATGCTTATATATGAGTGATATAAAACGATAGAATAAGTTATTTTAGGAATAATGAATGTTATTCTTTAAATATATCTAGATTCTGTATTAGCGTGGATTTGATAATCATAATCATTATAGTGAATTTGCAATTTCTTTTTTATATATTAATTCATTTAATAAGCTTTTGAGCAGAAAATAAACTTCTTTTTTAAAATCATTTTTGAGGTTGTTTGGTATATACATCTATATCATGTATGTGATGGTTCTAGTCGCATAGATCTGGAGTACACGTTCAACGTTATCATGTTGCTTAAATCCTGAAACAAGTTCAAAATAACTCATGTATTTTTAACTGGAGCTTACCATCAAATCGTGTTATACAAAATATTATTATGGTATTTAATTTTGCAATATTTTCATTAGCAAATTAATCTCTTCACGTAATTCTATATCGTTTTCCAGTAATTCTTCTACTTTCTTAATAGCATGCATAACCGTAGTGTGATCTTTTTTACCGAATTTTTTACCAATATCTGCAAGACTTTTCGGCGTTAATATTTTACTAAGATACATAGCTATTTGACGTGGTCTTGCAACTTCTCGCAACCTGCGCGAAGAATACATATCAGATAATTTAATATTATAACGATTAGCTACTTTTTTCTGAATATCTTCAACAGTAATTATCCTTTCATTAGAACGCAATAAATCACGCAAAATATTTTGTGTATTTTCAAGCGTAATAGCTTTTAAAGTAAAATTAGAATGAGCAATCACTTTATTTAGGGCTCCTTCAAGTTCTCTAACGTTTGAAACAATTTTAGATGCTAAAAAATTTATCACATCTTTTGGTATTTTAACATTCATTTGCTCAATTTTAGATTCTAGAATACCGAGGCGTAATTCATAAGTAGTACTATGCACATCGGCAACTAAGCCCCATCCAAGGCGAGATTTGATGCGATCTTCAATATTATCTAGATCTGAAGGTGACCTATCACAAGAAATAACCATTTGACGGTTATTATCAATCAATGTATTAAAAGTGTGAAAAAATTCTTCCTGCGTACTATCTTTACCGCAAATGAATTGAATATCATCAATCATTAGTACGTCCACTGATCGGAATTTCTCTTTAAACAAAATAACTTCTTTATTACGCAGAGCTTTAACAAACTGATACATAAATTTTTCTGCTGACATGTATATTACCTTGCGGCTTGGGTTATTCTGCTTAATGTACCAACCGATTGCATGCATTAAATGCGTTTTGCCGAGTCCAACTCCGCCATATAGAAAAAGCGGATTAGATTCAAATACTGCTCCTGATGATTCTGCCACAGCTCTTGCCGCTGCATAAGCTAGCTCATTCGGTGCTCCAACCACAAAATTATCGAAAGTAAAACGTAAATCAAGTGTTGAAATGGTATTTTCTGAATTAAGTGCACTGTTGCTAATATTGGAAAAAGTTTTAGTAGGTAATTCTATCACTGTTTGTGTTGTTCCAGGTACCTCTTTAGTAATTATTTCAATTGACTTAATAGCATTATTATAATGTTGAAATAGTTGCAATATGACCATAGCATACTTGGATTTTATCCAATCTCTAATAAAATTAGTAGGTGCACAAAGAATAACAGTATTTAATGAAGACTCTATAAAATTGACCTTACTAAACCAACTATTATATAGAGTTTCACCGTAATGATTGTAAAGATCTTGAGCCACGTAACTCCAGACATTTACATAATTATCACCTTGATCTGTTAAAGGTATTTGATTAGTACTCACTTAAAACGCCACGGTAAGTTATTTTGTTTTCAGCCTTTATCTTGGATTATTTACTTCAAAACTGTCACTTACAACAATTTTTATAACCAATATTAGCTATAAAATTTGCTGCAATGAATGACAAGATCCTGAACGACACAGAAAAAATATGGCTGTATCTATTTTCCAGTTAATAATAGATAAAAAATTATCTGCAAAATTTTTATTCAATTGCAATCTTAGAAAGATTACTTTATTTTCATTATCTAAATGAGGTACCCCAACTTGTTCCCATTCTTCTTGAATGCTAACTTCTACAAGAAAAGAATTATTATTTAAAACTAGCATATTAAAAACTTTTGTAGAACAAATATTTCGAACTAACATATTTACGTTTTTTCTATTATTGATAAAAATTAATAGAACTTGCCCAATGTAGAATTGTTATTATTAGAGTGTTTAATTATTCAAGTATTCAAGTATTTTCAAATGGTTTCGGTATCTATATTTCATTGAAAATTATGTTCTATAGAGCCTTATTTCTATAGAGCCTTATAATTAATAATAATTAATAATATTATTATAAAAAAATTTTGCAAGATGTTATAGATGAATAAATTAAATAAAAACGCTTTACAAAAGAAACTTTTTTATCGTAGTAAAAAGCGTGGTTGCAGAGAAATGGATTATATACTTGGTAGTTTTGCTGAAAAGTACTTATCTTTCATGGATGAAAAGACACTTAAAAGGTATACTTTAATACTTGATCAAAATGATAATGATCTTTATAATTGGATTAATAATAAATCTTCTGCGCCTTCTTATATAGATTCCGAAATAATTGACAAATTAAGCAAAATAGCACAAATAAAGCTCCTGTAGAATGTTACAACAAAAATTTCCGGCAACTGCCAAATGTTTCTTTGCAATTGATAATTTTACTAAGCATCTTAATCAAGATTTCATTTTAAGTGTTAATAATGAAGAAGAGGCATTAAAATTATATAAGCAAGCGTTCTTTTTTTCTTCTAATGAAAATATTTATTACTTTCCAAGTTATGATACAATCCCTTATGATTATACGTCACCGAATACAAATATCATATCTAGACGTGCAGAAACATTAACAAAGCTAATAACAAATAATAATAGTAAATTGCTTATTACTCATGCAGCAAATTTATTAAACAAATTACCACCAAAAGATTTTTTTTCTAAATATTTTTTAAAATTATATCCTAAAATAAAATTTACTATTGATGAGCTGTCTATGTTATTAGTAGAAAATAGCTTTACACGCAATATCAGTAGCAACGATGTTGGAGAATTTTCAGTTAGAGGAGAAATTATTGATATAATATTGCCAGGTCCTAAAGCGTATAGAATTAATTTTAGTTGGGATTATATTGAATCAATTAAGGAATTTGATATTAATACGCAAATTTCAACTAAATATTGTACGGAACTTGTTATTAGTCCTGTCAGTGAAATCGTGTTAAATTCTAAAACAATCGGTAATTTTAAGAATAATTATTTACGCAATTTTGGGGTTAATCATACTGATAATCCTTTATATGAGGCTGTAATATCTGGCAGAAAATTCCCAGGATATGAACAATTACTGCCGTTATTTTACGATTCATGCTCTAGTTTAGTAGATTATCTCAACGATCCTATTTGTATATTTGATAATCTGTCAAAACAAGAAATTTTAGAGTTTGAAAATAGTTGTAATGATTTTTATTTAGCAAGATCAAATGCTAATAAACTTAAAGTTAATAATTTTTATCCAGCACTTTCTCCTGCTAGCTTATATTTTACTGCTTCTGCAATAACAGAATTACTTGAACAAAAAAATAATATATTAATTAGTTATGAAAATTCTGAGCAAGCTAGCTTGATTGGAAATATTTCCTCTACAAGTTTTATGGAAAAAAAAACGATTTTTGATAAATTATTTGAGCTTATTAAAGCAAATTTTCATAAAAAAATTATCATATGCTCAAGCGTTTTAAGTAGTTTTGAGCGAATCAAAAGTATTATTCAAAATTACAAATATACTTTTAATGAGATAAATAAATTAGATGATGCTAAGGCTTCAGTAATAAATATCGGAATTATTCCTTTAAATCAAAGCTTTTATACGAAAGAATATTTATTTATTACATCTAGCGAATTATTAGAAGAAAAAACTCTTTATACAAATACTAACAAAAAACTTAAAAATATTTTGTTGGAGCTTGATAATTTAGCAGAAGGAGAATTCGTCGTTCATAAAGATCATGGAATAGGACAGTTTTTAAAGCTAGAAGCTTTCGAAATTCAAGGTAAACTGCATGATTTTTTAAAGATTTTATATTCTGGCAATGATAAATTATATGTACCGGTTGAAAATATAGAGGTAATAAAAAAATATGGGTCTAATAATGTAGAGCTTGATAAGCTTGGCAGTGCCGCATGGCACAAAAGTAAGGCAAAACTTAAAGATCGTATAAAAGAGATATCACTGCATTTAATACAAATAGCAGCTAAAAGGAAACTTAATATTAGTACTCCGATTGAATTCGACCTTGAGGAATATGATAAATTTTGTGCTAATTTTCCTTTCATCGAAACAGAAGATCAGTTAACAGCGATAAATGACATTCGAAAAGACCTAACAAATGGCATGTTAATGGATAGGTTAATATGTGGAGATGTTGGATTTGGTAAAACAGAGGTAGCAATGCGTGCCGTCTTTATGGTAGCAAAATCACTAAATGAATATTTACCACAAGTAGCTGTAGTTGTCCCGACAACTATTTTATGTAGTCAACATTTTTCAAGGTTTATAGAAAGATTCAAAGGTTTTGGTTTGAACATTAAACAATTATCCAGCGTTGTTAGTTCTCAAGAAGCAAACATTATCAGATTGGAGCTTGCAAGCGGTAAAATAAATATAATAATAGGAACTCATACTTTATTACATAAAAATATAAAATTCTTTAATTTAAAATTGTTAATAATCGATGAAGAACAGCATTTTGGTGTCAGCCAAAAAGAATTTCTTAAATCACTAAAATACTCTTCTCATGTACTTGCAATGTCTGCAACACCGATTCCTCGCACGCTACAAATGTCACTGACTGGTTTAAAAGAACTTAGTATTATTGCAACGCCACCTTTAAATAGGTTAGAAGTGCGTACATCTGTTATGCCATTTGATACAGTGATTATTAGAGATGCATTATTACGGGAACATTTTAGAGGAGGTAGAAGTTTTTATGTAGTTCCAAGAATTAAAGATATGGAGGATATTGAAAAACAATTAAAACAAATCGTGCCTGAATTAAGTTATAAAATAGCTCACGGAAAAATGACTCCGAGTAAAATTGATGAAGTTATGAGTGAGTTTTATGCTGGCAAATTCGATATATTAATCTCAACTACCATTATAGAATCAGGGATTGATATCACTGAAGCAAATACAATGATCATACATAATGCAGATACGCTTGGTCTTAGTCAGCTATATCAATTGCGTGGTCGAATAGGTCGAGGTAAAATACGAGGTTATGCTTATCTAACAGTAGCAAGTAATAAAAAGCTAATGCAACACTCATTAAGACGCTTGGAGATAATACAAAATAGTTGTGCTTTAGGTTCAGGTTTCACTATTGCAAGCCATGATGCAGATTTAAGAGGTTTTGGTAATTTAATTGGTGAAGAGCAATCAGGGCAAATTAGAGAAGTTGGCGCGGAACTCTATCAAGAAATGTTGGAAGAGCAAATAGCTCTTTTAAAAGATGAGTCTATTGTTTCAGAACAGTCATTTATTCCAAATATTAATTTAGGACTATCTGTTTTCATTCCAGATCATTATGTATCAGATTCAGCACTAAAAATTGCTCTATATAGAAGAATAGGTAATTTAAGTAATGAGATAGAAGTAGAAAAATTTAAAGACGAGATGATTGATAGATTTGGTTTGCTACCGATTGAATTTAATAACTTACTTGATATTGTAAAAATAAAACTATTATGCTTTAAATTAAATATTGAGAATTTAGATTCAGGAGATGACGGGTTTGTGATTAGATTTTATAAAAATGCTGATATGAGTGATAAAATTTTAAAATTTGTTAGTCGCTACTCTAATCAAACAAAAATCAAACCGAATAATAAATTAGTATTTATTAAGAAATTAGTAGATAAAAATATCATTACTGAGGCAAATCAGTTACTTTGGACGTTACTAGAAATTTAATTTATTATGCAGAGAAACACATGATACAGTATAATACTGTTGCTTGATCATTAGATCTAAAACTCTATTTGTATTGTTTTTTGGGTCACATATTGCACGTTATGGATGTAATATTATTTATGAAATATAACCTAAATCAACTATTTAAAAACTATAAAATCAACGGTTTGTCTACTAATTCTCAAACTGTTAAGGAGAATGAGGTCTTTTTTGCTCTTAAGGGACAAAATGTTGATGGAAATGATTTTATAAATGATGCATTAAATAATGGGGCGGTATTAGTAATTACGGAGAATAAAAAAAATACTGTAATAGATAAAGTAATCTACGTAGAAGATGTATATGAAGCTTTATATGAAGCTATAGAAATTTTCTATCCTAAAAAACCAAAGAATCTAATATCTGTAACAGGTACTAATGGTAAAAGCTCTGTAGTATCTTATATCGCACAAACATACTTCTTGCTTAGGAAAAAAGCTGCATTTATAGGTACAATAGGCCTAGAAATATTTGGCTGCAATAACATTATAAATGATGTGCCTTCATTAACAACTTTAGATTATTTGAATTTTAGGAAAATTGCTCATAATTTAGCTGAAGATTCTATAGAATATTTAGCTTTCGAAGCTTCTAGCCATGGTTTAGAACAAGGAAGACTTGGTAAGACAAAAGTGAATATAGTTAGTTTTACTAGTTTTAGTCAAGATCATCTAGATTATCACCATACAAAAGAAAATTATTTATTAGCCAAACTAAAATTATTTACTGATCATTTATTACCAAGTGGTATTGCAATATTGAATTCTGATATAGAAGAAATAGAATTTGTTAAAGATTATCTACGTAACAATAATGTTAAGTTTATCACAGTTGGAAAAAAAGGTGATGTACAAATAACTAAAATCACATGTTCTTTAACAGGGCAGAATATTGATTTTATATTTAATAATATAATATATAACTTACATACCTTAATTATTGGTAGCTTTCAAGCTAGCAATTTATTAATCGCTGCTCTTACTTTATATTATACTGGATTTAAATTTGATGAAATAATAGAGGCTTTATCGAAAGTTAAACCTGTAAAAGGCAGAATGGAGCGAATAGATGGTACTAATATTTTTGTTGATTATTCTCATACCCCAGATGCTCTAGAAAAAGCTTTAATAGAGCTACAAAATATTAAGCCACATGGTGGTAAGCTGAGTGTAATTTTCGGTTGCGGTGGTGATCGTGATAAAACAAAGAGAGGTCTTATGGGGAAAATAGCTGCAAAATTTGCTGATAATGTAATAATTACCGATGATAATCCACGTTTTGAGGACCCAAAACTTATTAGAACTGAAATTATAAGAGGTATAGGTACAGCAACCTACACAGAAATAGAAAGTAGGGAAGAGGCGATTAAATATGGTATAAATAACTTAAAGCAAGATGATATCTTATTGATTGCCGGCAAAGGTCATGAAAATTACCAAATTGTCGGTGATAAAAAATTACCTTTTGATGACTCTGAGGTTGTGAGAAAGTATCTTTTTTCGATGTCATGTACTCGGAATCAGCAAAAACATCTGGTATCATCACGTACTGTTGTATAGTCTATGTGATAATATATAAAATTGAATGCTTTTTCAAATCAATACAACAATACATAAATCACAAAAACATATGATTTGGAACTCTAAAACTTTAAGTATTGCTCTTGGTATCGAAATCTCTCATTCTGTCAATTGTAATGCAGTACAATTTAACTCTAAAGATGTTAAAAAAGGTGATTTATTTATAGCACTACAAGGTAATAGAGATGGTCATGATTACATCCAAGATGCCATAGATAAAGGCGCAACAGCAGTAATTGTTAGTAAACAAGTAGAGATAAATGATAAAGATAAAATTATCTTAGTTAATGATTCTTTTAACGCGCTACAAAAAATGGCTCTATATAAACGCAAGAATTCAAAAGCTAAATTTATTGCTATAACTGGAAGTGTCGGTAAAACCTCTACCAAGGAAGCGCTAAAAATATTATTACAACATGATTTTATAGTTTTTGCTAGCAGAGGTAATTTTAATAATTACTTGGGGTTACTTATTAATCTTGCATCAATGGCTGATGATACGGAATATGCTATTTTTGAGCTTGGTATGAATCATAAAGGTGAAATAAGTGAACTGGTTCAAATATTAAAGCCGAATATTGCTATGATTAGTAATATTTCTGAAGCTCATTTAGAATTTTTTAACTCAATTGAAGAGATAGCTGAAGCTAAATGTGAGATTTTCAAAAATTTTAGTAAAAATGATATTGCCATTATTAATGCAAGTAATAATTGTTATAACAAAATATTATCGATATTAAAAAATCTATCTATTACAAATATATATAGCTTTGGTAGATCTAAAGCTTCAGCTGAATTAATTTTTTACAAGACTCTAGGAGAGCAAGTCCACTTAAAGTATTATATAAATAATAAATTCATAGACATAACTATACCATTTATCCCTAAGCATTTTGCTAACAATTATACAGGTGTACTTTTAATTATCGATATATTAGGTAAAGATATAGAGATAGCTGCAAATTACTTAGCAGATATTTCTATTACTAAAGGGAGAGGTGAGATTATTAATATACAAAATTCTCGTGTAATTTGTGATTACTATAATGCAAGTCCTCAGTCAATGAAAGCTGCATTAGAATATTTAAAACAAGTACCTGCAGATAATAAAACCTCTATAATAGGCGAGATGCTGGAGCTTGGTTGGAATTCTCAACGATTACATGAGGAGCTAGTACCTTATATACTTGATTCTGGTTGTACGAAAGTTTATTTAATAGGAGCATATACTAAATATATTTATGATTTACTCCCTACGAAAATATCTAAAAAATTTTTTAAAAATGTTGAAGAATTTATAATGCATATCACTGATTTATTTGAATATAGTGAGCTTATTTTAATTAAAGGGTCCAGAGGTGTAAAACTTGATAAGATTGTTGATTATTATCAATAAATACATTAGGATATTCTTAATAGTCATGTATCTCTCAATGTCATTCCCGCAAAAGTGTGAATCTAGTAATCTTTAATTTTATTAAGCAATCAAGTCATGGTATGAGATCGAGTGAATTTTTCTAGCTATACTAAAAATACTTCAATACTTTTAATTTAAATCTACAAATGTTATATAATCTTTTACTTCCTCATATACATAATTCACATATCGCTAATTTATTCCACTATATTACTTTTCGTAGCGGTCTTGCTATTATTATAACTTTAAGTCTTAGCTTTGTCACTGGTCCGATATTAATAAAATTTCTACGTTCACTTCAAAAATATGGTCAACCTATACGTTCGGACGGACCTGAATCGCATCAAACAAAAGCAGGTACTCCGACCATGGGAGGTATCATGATTATTTTGTCTAGTTGTATTTCTACTTTATTACTTGCTGATTTAACTAATAAATATATTTGGATTACATTATTTGGTTTTATTAGTTTCGGTATTATAGGATTTATGGATGATTATGCTAAGGTGAAGCGTAATAATCATTATGGTGTCAGGGGAAAAAGTAAATTTTTACTACAAGGCATTATTAGTGTCATTATATATGTTTTATTAGAATATTTAGATAAAAATTCAAGTCATGTACTTAACGTACCATTTTTTAAAAATTTAAGTTTGGATCTTAGTTATTTTTATATGGTTTTTGCTATATTTGTTATAGTTGGTTCTTCGAATGCTGTGAATCTCACCGATGGTCTTGATGGTCTTGCTACCGTTCCGATTGCCTTTACTGCTGGTTCTTTTGCTTTAATAAGTTATTTAGTAGGTAATCTCATTTACGCGAACTACTTACAGTTAACATATATACCTAATACAGGAGAACTAACGGTGTTATGTTCAGGATTAGTAGGGAGTTGCATTGGATTTTTATGGTTTAATGCACAACCAGCAGAAGTGTTTATGGGTGATACCGGTAGTTTAAGTCTTGGCGGTGTGCTTGGTATTATTAGTGTCATTACTAAGCATGAAATAGTTTTAGCGATAATCGGTGGCTTATTTGTGATTGAAACTACATCTGTGATTTTACAGGTATATTATTTTAAAGCAACTAAAGGCAAAAGAATATTTAAAATGGCACCACTTCATCATCATTTTGAAAAACACGGTTGGGCAGAATCTAAAGTTGTAATAAGGTTTTGGATTATTTCAGTTATCTTTTCTCTTATAGGATTATCATCGTTGAAATTACGTTAAATATTGACATAATGTATACTATACAGACAATTATGTGTATAAAATAAACAGTTTAAATAATTTAGCACTGACGTCTTTTGCGTTATGTTACATTATAATTACTAATCTTTTGGTATTACTAAATATATAGCACTGTCCATACTTTGAACCATTTTACCATTACCTGGAATTGTTGAAAGTTTGAAAAGATCATTTTTTTGTGATACCTGTCTATACTCTCAAATAGTTAAATCAACGTATCAAATTCTAATCATCTAAAATGCACTATTGTCAAAATAACTCCTTTTAGGAATAGCAGTGATAGTTTGTTGACCGTAACGTAAGGTGACGTCAAGTTATTTATTACTGCAACAATCAAAAAAATACGTTTAATTGTATTTTGAGTAAAAACTGATAACTACGTCAAAATTGATTTTATTAGTTTAGCTTTAGTTAGAAGCAGCATTGTGAAATCAGCCTAAAATATTGACTATTACTACTTAAAAAGAAAATTCTAAATTAGTTGGACGTTGAGCAGTTAATTTTGAGGTTAGCTTTAAATGGTAGTATTTATAATGTATGGCTTTAAAAGCCTAAGCTATAGTTGAGCAGTATTGAAATGAGTTTTGTAAGTATTATATAAACGTTATTATGAGTGATTTTAGCAATCTAAATTGACTATTTGTATATTTGCTGTGTTTATTATTGCAAAGGATATTAGTATCTTAGATTGCATTATCTGTTTTTAATCGGCGTATTATATATAATATTCTATTCTTAATTAAGATTGAATGCAATACGTTAAAGTTGATATATACGGTTTTGCTTAGTGTATATTATTAGTAGTAACATCAATAGAGATATAGACATGTTTAGCAAATTTTTGTAATGTTTTTTATTGTTATATTGACGTCATGCCGTATTATGACATTTTCTTCAAATATAGTCATATTTGAAAATTGCTTTGATTATATGACTTATGACATTTATTACCTAATATCAATATTCTTTATTAAGACAGTATTGGTATCGTTTTGTTTATTTTCGGAAAATTTCTTTATTAATAATAATATTAACTTTTTTTAAAAGGTTCAAATACTAAACAAGTACAATTATGTCAATGCAAGGCTTGTACAAAATTAATTATTTTATTATTAATTTTCTTGTTAAATAATTTTAAAATATGATATTAGCTACTTTAGAACAATTCTTATTTGCTCCTGTAAAAGCATTTATCAATATACGTGAAGATACAGTATCTGCTTTTAAAAGGCTTGGTATTAACAATATTCGTGATTTATTATTTTATCTACCTGTTTCATATCAAAATAAAATATTATCACCTAATTTAACTGAAGTTAGAGGTGGTGAAATAATACAAACAGAAATTATAGTTAATAGTATTAATTTACAAAAAAAAGGTAATCAGCCTTTAAAGATTACAGCTAGTAATAATACAGGTTCTATATTATTAGTGTTCTTTCATAAGCCACCACAGTTTATTTTAAATAAGCTGAAAGTTGGAACGAAGCATATTATTAGTGGAAAAGTACAATTCTTTAATTATCAATTACAAATTTTGCATCCTGAATTTATTACGAATCCTAAACTTTCAAAAGCTATAGAACCACTTTATTCGATTACATATTCACTTAGTAACAAGCAGTTATATTCATATATAATAAAAGCAATAGAAATATTTGAAGAAAAGTGTAAGGGTATAGAAGATAAAGAAGTACATGAATATTTGGATGTTATATTGCAGAATTTGAAGATTTTGCATGTTTTTTTCTCACCACATAACTTGATCTCATGGTCTAGCACAATGGATATCGTTGTTAATCCGCGTTATGCCACTGTGGCTGCCAAAAAACAACTAGCCATTAAAGAATTAATCGCTAATCAAATATCTCTTTTAAATGTACGTATGCAAATAAATAGAAAACAAGGTAATATTTACCCTAAAGCTACATCTATTCAAGACAATATATTAAGAGAGTTAGGATTTGAGTTAACCTATTATCAAAAGCAAGTGATAGAAGAAATCGAGTCTGAGCAAAGCGATAAAGTAGAGATGATGAGATTGTTACAAGGCGATGTTGGCTCTGGTAAAACTTTGGTAGCTTTACTCACGATGGTAAATGTTGTCACCACTGGACTTCAAGCAACACTTATGGCTCCAACCGATTTACTTGCAAATCAGCATTATGATTTTTTTGTTAAAGCTTTAAAAAATACTAATATCAAGGTTGGATTACTTACAGGTAAGATACTTGGCAAAGCTCGTAAAAATATTATTATTCAACTTGTAAACGGTAAGATTGATATATTAATTGGTACTCATGCGTTATTTCAAGAAAAAGTCAGTTTTAAAAAACTAGGTTATATAGTTATCGATGAGCAGCATAGATTTGGAGTGCAGCAACGTTTGAATCTAATAAATAAAGGAGTTAATCCTGATGTTTTAATTATGACTGCAACACCAATTCCAAGAAGTTTAGCACTCACTATGTTTGGTGATATGACTATTTCCAAGCTAATGGGAAAACCAAAAGATCGTTTATCTATTGTTACAAAGACTATGTCGATTAATAAGATAGGATATATTATAGAAGCAATAAATAAGCGGCTTATTGCAGGTGAAAGGGTATATTGGATATGCCCGTTGATAACGCAAAGAGAGAAAGAAGCGCTGCAAGAAGATCATTTATTAATGGATGTGATAAATCGTTTTAACTCTATCGAAAATGTATATCAAGGTTATACTGGTATTATTCATGGTAAAATGGCAAATGATCAGAAAGAGCGAATAATGAAGCAGTTTAAGGAAGGTAAAATTAAGATATTAGTTGCAACAAACGTTATTGAAGTTGGAATAGACGTATCTGAGGCTACTTTAATTGTTATTGAAAATGCTGAGCAATTTGGTTTAGCGCAACTTCATCAGCTGAGAGGTAGAGTAGGGCGATGTAGTTTGCAGTCATATTGTATATTATTATACAATCCAAAAAGGCTTGGAAAAGTGGCACAAAACAGGTTTAAGATAATGAAACACACTAATGATGGATTTTATATTGCTGAGCAGGATTTAAAACTACGTGGTAGTGGTGAGATTTTAGGTATAAAACAAAGTGGCGAAATCGACTTTTTCTTTGCAGATTTAAAAGACGATTATGAACTACTCATAAAAGCGCATAAAGTTGCAGAAAGAGCAATATGCACAAAAGATAATGTGAATTTTATTAACTTTCAGATTAAACTCTTCGCAAAATCGCAAGTAAGTTATTTGATTTAAAGATATTGTTGCTATGTAGATGCCCATTTGATCTGTGCCATTCATATGAAATAAAATTAGACTTTACTTCAAATGATCTAACTCGATTTTATGCAAGTAGAAGCTTGGGAGTTGTTGTACGGTTTGTACACTACTGTAGTACACACTAAAATATAGTAAGTGTTTTTTTAAGTCATATAACATGATGAGGATGTGAAATCTATTATTTTAAGGTTTTTATAAGCTTGATTTATCTTGTTTTATGCTGCATTTTGTCTATGTAAGAAGGATATTAGGAGTTTTTAAACATTATCTGGTACTGTTGTAATTTCAGCAAGTCTAGTAAACAGAGCATCAATCATATCCCAGCCTTTTTTTTGAATGATTAGTAAAGAAATATCATTAATATTTATTTGTTTTAATAAATCTATTCCCATTTGTTCATGTTCAGGATCAAGCTGCATATGTGTTTTAAAATGCTGTGATGTTTTATGATTACAAAATATTGATCCTAGTTTTTCATAAAATATTGTCGCACAAGACTCTATTACTAAATGGACTAGGACTGCTCTTTCACTATCTCCAAGAGTCATCATTTTGAGTGTAAACCAGGAACCTAATGCTTCAAAAATAGAATCTGTAGTTTCTTTATCATTCTCTAGATTTTGGGATAATTCTATATTATGTCCAAATTCATCAGTAAGATGTTCCCATGCAAGTTGTTTAAATTCTTTTGTTTCAGAAAATACTACTCTTGCTAATACCATTTTTTGAAATTCATCTGACCAAATACGGAAATGTTTGAGAAATTTATTTTTTCTTAGTGTACTATCAAACTTAACTTTAAATAGTTTGTTTTTTCTAAAGTGCTTTTTGTATTTTTCATTATCTAAAATGAGAAGATCTATTACATTCATATAATTAATATCAATATCATATTAATTATATTAATATTAACTCAGTTAGTCTGTCACGAATTATTAATGTTTATCTACCAATTTTTAAAACCATATGTGTATTTATAGATAAATATGAATTGTAAGATTATAATTTGTATACAATATATATATATAACATTACGACTGATCCATTTTAGATTTATTAGTATTTTTTGTGAATAATCGCTTAAGATCATTAATATATAAATAATTGTTAAGAAAGTAAGATTTAAAATTAAGTTAGTATTTGAAAAATTAAAATCACTCAAAGGAATTAAAAGAGTAAAAAAAGTTGAATGTACTATAGAAATAAAAATTGCTATACAACAGCAAAGTTTTAGATTCGTCTTTTCATGTTGTGCAATAAATCCAAGTATCATTGTAGCAATTACAAGAGTGCCATAATCAATTAAAGCCCAGCTAATATACCATAATATTATCATTATCACTACATGGCAAGAACCGCTATAGAAAAAACTAGTTACAGAATTACGAAAATAATAAATATAACATTGCCCTAAATAGATAGAAATTAGAATATTGCTAGTCAGAAACTGTTTAAATAATATAGTAGTATATATTTGTAGTATAATCCCGTATACTATTATTCTAGTTTTTGGTTTATCATAAAAATTATAGCCAGCAAAAAAGCAAAATACTGGCATAGAGATACGACCGATTATCCGCATAATTGTTAATTCGTGATATAGATATATGCCAATATGATCAATGGTCATCGCGATAATAGCTAAAGTTTTTAAAAAATCCTGATAATTTGTTTTATTTTGTGCTATTATCATAATTAACCACTTTCAATAAATATGCCGCGCCAAAAAATGTTGCTACTCCAATTGTAATTGTACTACCTAGCATAGCGACTTTAATAAGTAAATATTCCGAGTACATATATTCTAAATAATAATACTTTATTAAAGAAATTATAATAGACATTAATGTACAGCATAATAAAATCTTACTACAGAAAAGCTTTATACCAGCGTCTATATGGAGTTTATGTTGTTTTGTACTATAGCTATATAATAAACCTAAATTATACCAAGCGGCAATAGATGTTCCAACTGCAATACCTATATGTTTCAAAGAATCCATTAATAATAGATTCATATTAGTATTCATTATAATTGAAAATAATGTTATTTTGAGAGGAGTTTTAGTATCTCCATTAGCATAAAAAATAGGAGTTAAAATTTTTGCTAAAATAAACGCAGGAAGACCAAGTGCAAATGCAGAAATAGCCTCGGCTGTATTTGTAGTATCTTGATGCGTGAATACTCCTCTTTCATAAATTATATGAGTAATTGGATGAGATAATATTATAATACCAAATGTTGCGGGCAATGATAACAATAGTCCAATTCTAATAGAATTATTTTGTATTTTTTGTGCCGATACTATATCGTTTGATTTATATACTTTTGACATTGCAGGTAGCAATATAGTAGAGAAACTTGCACCTATTATTGATAAAGGAAATTGATATATCCGGTCAGCATAAGCTAATATAGAAATAGCACCTTCAATAAAGCTCGCAATAGATTGTGAAATAAAAAGATTTAATTGCTGTATGCCTGAGCTAATAGTTGCTGGTCCCATATTAATCAATAGCTTTTTTACATCGGGATCGTTTGTGTAAAAAATTATTGGAAAATGCAAATCAGCTCTTTTGACACAAATAAACATAAACACAACTTGTAATATTCCAGCAATTATTAAAGATACGCTAATTGAGATAGTAGATTCTATATAATTCTCAAAGATTAAAGTAAAAATTATTACGCATACACTTAAAATAATTGGTGAAAACGCAAATGCAGCGAATTTTTTTACAGAGTTTAATATACCGCCAAGTAGAGCTGTTAATGAAACAAATATTAAATAAGGTATTGTAATACGGCATAAAAATACCGTCAATTCAAACTTTTCTTTTTTAGCGTAAAATCCAGGAGCAATAAATAGTATTAATTGTGGCATAAAGATTTGCATTAATGCTATTGTTACTATTAATATTAGAAATAGCAGCGTAAAAACTTTTCCTGAAAAATTATTTGCAGCTTTCTTAGAAATAAGCATTTTTTCATTATAAATAGGAATGAATACACTTGATAATGCCCCTTCTGCAAAAATTCTTCTAAATAAATTTGGTAGTTTAAAAGCAATATTAATGCTATCGCCTATAGGTGTTGAACCAAATAATGATGCGATAAATTGCTCACGCACTAAGCCAAATATGCGCGAAATGAGTGTAAAAAAAGCTACTACGATCCCTGAGCGAAATAATGTCACTGTTTTATTAATGTTAATAGATACGTTATTATAATGATATATTGTTTGTGTGGATTAGTTGTTCCACTTTTGCTGATTTCTGTCTATTCCTTCCTTGATTAAATCTTCTGCTTTTACTTTATTCCCCCATCCAGTAACTTTAACCCATTTATCTTTTTCTAAATCTTTATAATGCTCAAAGAAATGCACAATACGTTTCTTTAGCATTTTACATAAATCATCTAGTTCTTGAATATGATCGAAAGTAATATCGAGTTTAGATGTTGGTACTGCGATAATCTTCTCATCGAGTCCTGATTCATCTTCCATCATTAATACACCGATTGCTCTGCATTTGATAACTGATCCAGGTACGACTGGATGATGTGCTACGACAAGTACATCTACCGGATCACCATCATTTGAAAGAGTATCAGGAATAAAGCCGTAATTACAAGGATAGCTCATGGTAGTTTGCATAAAGCGATCAACAAAAATCGCTCCTGATTCTTTGTCAAATTCGTATTTGATTGGTCCGCTATTCATTGGAATTTCGATAATTACATTTATTTCATTATTGTTTGCTTTTGCTTTAATTTTATCTATAAACATATTTTTTGTTTTATTGTTTTGTCATGCAGCGGCTTGAACACGGCATCCAGTTAAAAATGTTGCAACAACTGATAATTTAAATTTTTATAGATATCGTAGTCAAGCTTACGATACAACACTGAGTGTTCTAACTCGGTGGTCTATAATTCTCATCATGTTTTGCAAGTAATTGTCTTGCTATAAATTTGTTATCAGATAATTGCCCTATCGCAATAATTCCTTGTCCTTCACGAAATAGTGCAGGTAGAACTCCCTGATATAATATCTCTAAATCTTTAATATTATCGGTAATAACAAAACTTATCTTATTAGCAGAAATTCTATTTATTGAATCTCTTTTAACAAGTCCACCGACTCTTAACTCTTTGCCTTGTTCTGCTTCATTAATTTTTGACGGCGGAAAAAAAAATATTATATTTTTTTCTAAATTATAAAGTATTATACTAATTCCTAAACAAGTTGAGCAGAAACAAAGAATTATTTTTATTAATCTATTTCTAACTATCTTTTGCATTAAAATTTTGTTTATTTTTCAATATTTTATAATTTAAAAAATTTGCGATTAACAATATCGCTAAGGTTAAAAATGTAAATAAATATGATACTAATATGTAATTATTCATTTCTGAGAAATTCCATAATTTCCTTAGCTGAGATATCTAAATAGAAATGCTTTATATATTTCCCATTTTTATCAATTAAGTAGGTAAAAGATGAATGATCAATCATATAGTTTTGATCATCATCGTAACCATTGACACGAGCATATAAAATCTTGAATTTATCAGTTACATCTTTTATCTGGTGTTCGTTACCGGTAAGACATATAAATTTCGGGTGAAAATTTTTGATATATTCTTTAAGTACTTCAGGTGTATCACGTTTTGGATCAATCGTAATAAAAATAGGTATAATATCTATTTGATTTTGATGTAAAATTTCTACAATGTTCGTCATTTTATTTAGAAATGTTGGACATATATCAGGACAGCTAGTAAATCCAAAATAAATGAGACTTAAGTGACCTCTCAACTTATTACTATTAAATATCTCTCCATTTTGGTCTATCAGTTCAAAAGCCTCGCCGATTTTTATGTTATCTTTATAGATATTAACCTGACCCGCAAGTGGTTTTTTAGGTGTGCTTAAAGATAATAACACATATAATGTTCCTACTACTATTAACAAGCTCACTATAATAATTATTTTCATAATATTTGATTGCATTTAATTCATTTTCATTATTATTTATGTGGCTTGAGATACGTTATCATTATCATAATTTAAATGAGCTATATTGGAGGTGACGTAGCATTCTTGTAATAACCTCCAGTACAGAATAATGTAATAAAAATCATTATCGCTAACCTCTTACAGCAGACCTAATTTTTCCGGTTTAAAATATTTTACCCAAATATCTATTAGCAATTTAGTAATGATTATTGCCGAAAACATTGAAGATATAATCCCAATAGTTAATGCAACAGCAAAACCTTTGATTGCTCCAACTCCGAATATGTAAAGTGCAAAGGCAACTATTAAAGTCGTTAGATTAGAATCAATGATAGTAGCAAATGCAGATTCAAAACCTGTTCTAATAGCATAAAGATTAGAAACTCCCTTATGCAGTTCTTCCTTGATTCTTTCGTAAATCAATACGTTAGCATCAACAGCCATACCCATAGTTAGTATTATTCCTGCAATTCCAGGTAGAGTTAAAGTAGCTTGGAACAGTGAAAGTAAAGCTAGAATATATAATAATGCAAGAATTAATGCTATATTAGCGAATAAACCAATCACACCGTAAGACAAAATCATAAATATGCAAACTGCTGTAAATCCTATAAGACCTGCCTTTTTTCCTGATTCTATAGAATCAGCTCCCAAATTTGGCCCTATACTTCTCTCTTCAATAATTTTAAGTGGAGTAGGCAGTGAACCAACGCGCAATAATAGTGCGAGTTCATTTGCAGACTCAATAGTAAAATTCCCTGTTATTATACCATCCCCACCAATAATCGCTCCATTTATCATTGGAGCGCTTAGTAATTTATTGTCTAAAACTATAGCAAGGCGTTTACCAGTATTATTTTTAGTGATTTCAGTAAATATTTTACTACCTAAATTGTTGAAAGAAAAAGCAACCATTGGTTGTGAGTTTTGATCAAAAGAAGCTGAAGCTTTTGTCAGATGCGTCCCACTTAACAGGACTTTTTTCTTTATCACTATATAATATTCACCATGATGTTCGCTATCTCCCTTAATTAGCATTGAATCTAGCGGTATATGCCCTTTTATTGCTTCTTCAATATTTGCGTTTTCATCAACTAAATGAAAAGTGAGCTTTGCAGTTTTCCCCAATATATTCTTCAGATAAGATGGATTGTCTACACCTGGGACTTGCAGTAATATATGTTTATTACCTTGCCTTTGTAGTATAGGTTCTTTAGTGCCTGTACTATCAATCCGCATACGCACAATCTCAATAGATTGTTCTACTACCTTATTAAGTAAGTCATTTAATCTAGATTCACTGTATCGAAGTTTTATTTTATTTTTATTAACTTCAATGATAATTTCCGGATCGATTTTATGAATTATTTTCTTTAACGATTTTAATACCTCAGTAGATCTTACTTCTAATTGAATGTTATTGTGTCTCACTAACAGATTTTTATAGCCAATTTTATGCTCACGAAAATTTTTGCGTAAAGTATCAGCAATATTTTCCATTGAATCATTCAAATATGTATCAAAATCAACATCTAATAATAAATTTGCTCCTCCTCTAAGGTCAAGGCCTAAATTTACTGAATCATGAGGTAAAAACTTCCAATTTATCTGAATAAAATTTGGTAAGGCACAAATAATTGCAAAAACTGTGCATATAATTGAAAGAACAATTTTCCAT
This sequence comes from Rickettsia typhi str. Wilmington, assembly GCF_000008045.1. Classification (NCBI taxonomy): domain Bacteria; kingdom Pseudomonadati; phylum Pseudomonadota; class Alphaproteobacteria; order Rickettsiales; family Rickettsiaceae; genus Rickettsia; species Rickettsia typhi. The sequence goes on along the minus strand of NC_006142.1, from coordinate 744,173 downwards.
TTAGGAAGATTTTGCACAGATTACCTTCTTATTTTTTTTGTTATTTTCTTGTGTCGCTGCTACTTCTTTTTTACGGCTAGTTATATCGATAATAGAACTTTTTATAGCTTTAATACGTACATCTTTCGCTATTTCGATCTCAATATTATTGTCATTTTCGCTTACTTTAGTTACAATACCGTAAATACCGCTATTTGTTAGCACTTCTTCACCTTTTTTAACTTCGCGTACTAATTTTTCTCTTTCTTTACGGCGTTGTTCTTGTGGGCGTAATAGTAAGAAGTAAAATACAGCAAAAATTAAAATCATCGGTATTAAGCTTGTTAATCCCGATTGTAAAGAATTTGTTTCTATAGGCACTGTATCAGTTTCTTGTATTTCTATAGTTTCGTTATTATTTATTTGATTATCTTGAGTATGTTGTGACATATGTAATTTCCTAATTATTGCGATAGTCTTCCTATATAGCCTCTTGCTAAAGGTCACTTGTATGTCAATTCAGTACTCGTATCCTTGTTATTCGTATCTACTATAGTGCTGTGTTTCTTACAAATTTACCATTATTCGCTATCTTATGCAAGAAGTCTAATAAAATAAAAATAGCTACCTCATATCTTGAATGCAAGGGTAAAATATTATTCTCTGCAAGATATTATTAGCATAATATTAAGTATTTACATATTTAATTAGATATAAAGTGAAAAATGTCACTAATAATGAAAGTTTCAATTTATATAGTTTAAGTGCAAAAAAATTCGCAATTATCTATTTGATTTGTTTTTGATCAATCTTCTTTTTAAGTTTATTAACATTAGGGAATATAGCAATTTTTATAATAAAAAGTAAGACAGCTAAAGTGATGTAAATTTCTTGTAATGAGTACAATATTTGACTATCCGTAATAGCGACATAATGATAAATTTACTTGATGTATAACATTTTAAAACTATAAACTACTATAAAATTTGACACAAAAATGTCTTTAAAATGAGCAATGAAATTTGATGTTGCTTTAAGTAAAAATACTAGAAAATCCATAAGTATTACGCAAAACTTTGTACTGCAAATTAGGTAATTTGCTTTTAAATAAGCTCAAAAATTATTTAAACTGTGCAATAACGAATTAGCTTTAGATGGTTCATAATATTTATTATAAATTTTATGAATTTATTTCTAATATCTATACTAGAAATTATTTTCTATTTTTTTGATTTTTTGATTTTGTTTTGCCTGATTGCGTCTATTAGGTCTTTTTATTTTTTGTTTTGCTATCATTGCTAGGCATCAATTTCTGTAGTAGTTAATAGGAATCTAATATCATTAAATTAGTATTACAATAAGAGCATTACTAGAATCAATGAAATCAATATAGTAACATTTCGAATATAATGGTAAAAATAAATTGTAACTACCAAAACTTCTTTTTTGGATTATTATATTGCGTTGTTACTCATACTAATAGTTTTAGTATCTAACACAATAATGCTATGGCGAAATGATATAAAACCTGGCAAATTATTGGAGCGGGTGAAGGGATTCGAACCCTCGACTTCGACCTTGGCAAGGTAGCGCTCTACCCCTGAGCTACACCCGCTTAAAATAACAAAAAAAGTTTTATGTAATAATGCCTTAGTATTGCTTAAGCTAAGTGCATCTCAATATAAGTAATTGTAAGATAAATTGCAAGTATTAAATAGAGAAATTTTTGGTATTGCTGAAATAAAGAGGAAATTACATAAGTATTAATTTAACTAATCTAGTTAAACACTCTGTAAATTACTTGTAAAAACATTTTAAGTGACAAAGAAAAAAAGTTTAGTCTGTAATCAAAAACTAGTAAATAGTTTTACTATAAATAGGTACATTTCTTGAATGATCTAATGCAATGTATTATTGCAGTACTTAATTTAATGAGTTATTTTCGCCTGAAGCAGATGTTCTGTTATTGTATATTGTCCCAGATATGTATTTAGACATATTTGTGCTTTAATATTCAGTTGGATATGAGATTTTGCAGTAAAATAGATTGATTGCAACTTTCAAAACTTATGCAAGCAATTTGTATTATAGAAATTTTTGCAGTAGTTTTGTATCGCATCGCTTATGGGTATGTACTCTATGTATGCTTTATGCTGAGCTGAATATTATTTTATGCAAGTTTTACTTCTGAATTTCTGTAACTTTAGGTTTTATCATGAGCCTTCAGAAAGTTTCTTAGGTTTTTTGGTTTTGATTTGCTTATGACATTTTTGTTTGTCACAGTTATGTATTAAAAATTAATACTTACACGCATAGTAGATCCTTTTAATGTTAATATCTAAGGATTTTCTATCTTAATATTTAAATTTTTATACATGCGAGTTTATCAAGTAATTTTTACTATTAAACATATACTTAATACTTACACATTTGATTTGCTAAGTGCTTATATCTATTTTCATTTCTGATTTAATTATCATTTGTTGAGCAATTAATTTGAAAATTTTAATAATAAATAGCTACAGATTATAAAAAATACTAATCCTAAAGTTAAGCAGTTTAAGCAGAGTATAATATTGCTTGTTAAGTTAATAACTGCATTGCAGGTGTGAGTTAATATTAAAATATTAACGTTGCAAATTTATTGTTCAAAGCATCAATTATTAATAATTGTAGTATATGGAAATGTCTTGAGTTATAAGTATTGTTTGCGATAATAATTTATCGAGCCTAGCTTTGTATTTTTTTGCTATATATGTAGATGCTAAGTATCATTTAAATTCATCGTTATAAGTTGGTTTGTTAATAAAACAATTACACTAAAAAAATATTAGCTAGACTTAAGAAAGTTAGGAAACCTAAAGCATCTGTGATAGTTGTTAAAAATACGCCTGAGCCTGCAGCTGGGTCTATATCAAAATAATGCAGTATTATAGGAATAGCAGAGCCGAATAATCCTGCTACTAAAAAATTTAAAATAACTGCAATAGCAAAAATAACGCTAAGATTTAAGTCGAATAACATGACGAAGCTAAGTCCTGCTCCAATAATTGCAAGTACAAAACCATTAAAAGCTGATACTGCGATTTCTTTTAATATTACTTTATTGACATTATTATAATGAATATCTTTATTAGCAAGTGCTTTCACAGTAACAGTCATAGCTTGTGTTCCTGCATTCCCACCCATTGAAGCTA